>DGVV01000174.1:0-12837 GCA_002395085.1 Ruminococcus sp. UBA4275
AATAGCATCGCGCAGCGATTCCTTATTTTATATTACAAATAAGACCAGCTGAAAACCACCTAAATTGTAATTAGCTGGAAAAAACATGACCCGCCGCGCACTGTGCGGCTCTGACAGGCTGCGGCGGACATCATCAAATATCAGGAAACACGAAAAGGGAGGCGATACCAATGGCTGAGAAAAAGATCGTCGTGCTGGTTTCGGGCGGCGGTACGAATTTGCAGGCGCTGATCGACGCGCAGGCACGCGGAGAACTGGGCGGCGGTAAGATTACCTGCGTCATCAGCTCGCGGCCGGATGCCTATGCGCTGGTGCGCGCCAAAAATGCGGGCATCCCCACGCGCGTGCTGCGCCGCAAGGATTTCCCCGATACCGAAAGCTACAGCGCTGCGATGCTGGAAGCATTCTATGAGGAGTATGCCGACCTGATCGTGCAGGCAGGCTTTATGACCATCCTTGACGAGCGCATCTGCAAGGCGTATCCGAACAAGATGATGAATGTGCATCCCGCGCTGATTCCGAGCTTCTGCGGCAAGGGATATTACGGTCTGCACGTTCATGAGGCGGCGCTCGAAAAGGGCGTGAAGGTCACGGGCGCGACGGTGCATTTCGTCAATGAGATCTGCGACGGCGGCCCGATCATCCTGCAAAAGGCAGTGGATGTGCAGCAGGATGACACCCCTGAAACGCTGCAAAAGCGTGTCATGGAGGAGGCCGAGTGGAAGATCCTGCCGGAAGCAGTGCGGCTTTTCTGCGAGGATAAAATCCGCGTGAAGGGCAGCAAGGTCATCATCAAAGAATGACCGCACATGGCAGAAATGGTCATTGAGAACGGCGTCGTGATCGAGGGGACGGATGCGCCGGAGGTTGTGATTCCGGAGGGCGTCACGAAGATTGGTTTCAGCGCATTTTCGGGATGCAGCAGCATCAGAGCGATCCGCTTTCCGGCGAGCCTGACAGAAATCGGCACATACGCGTTTTCGGAATGCAGATCGCTGGAGGAGCTTGATCTCCCCGACGGCATCACAACGGTTGAACAGTCATTCCACGGCTGCACCGCCCTGAAACGGGTCAGGCTGCCGCAGCATTTGCAGGAGATCTGTCCGTTCGCATTCGTGAACTGCCCGTCGCTTGCGGAGATTACGCTGCCGGAATGTCTGACGGATGTCTGGGGCGATCCCTTCGATAACGCAACGGCGATTCTTGTCCCGACGCAGACAGCGGGCATGATCCGCATTGTGCCGCGCAGGAGTTTCCCGAACTGCTATGCGAATGAACTGCGGCTTCTGCTGCAAATCCTGCATGAACCGGAGCGCTATGCGGCGGAGTTTGCAGAGATGAAGGTCTTTGAATACCGTGCAGCGGCGGCGGTTTTTCTGCTTCAGCGCCGCAGCAGCGAGACGGCATCCGCCTTCTTGCGCAGAAACTTCAAACGCATCGCGGAGGATTACATTGCCGCCGCAGATGCACACATGACCGTGCTGCTGCTGGAGACGGGCTGCTATTCGCCCGCACAGCGCAAAAATGCGGCAAAGACCGCGCAGGCAGCCGGCCTCAACGAAATCTATTCGCTGCTTGACAGCTGAATAAACTTACATGAAACAAATTAGTGGAGGGCATCATTATGGCTATGATCTCACTGGCACAGGAGCTGCAAAATAACAGCTATCCCGGCAGAGGCATCATCCTCGGCAGATCGGCAGACGGAAAGCACGCTGTTGCTGCATATTTCATTATGGGCAGAAGCGAGAACTCCCGCAACCGCATCTTCGTCGCAGACGGAAACGGTCTGAAGACGCAGGCGTATGACGAGAGCAAATGTACCGATCCGTCGCTGATCATCTATTCGCCGGTGCGCGTGCTGGGCAATAAGACGATCGTCACCAACGGCGACCAGACCGACACGATCTACGAAGCAATGGATCACCAGTTCACGTTTGAGCAGGCACTCCGTTCCCGTCAGTTCGAGCCGGATGATCCCAACTTCACCCCCCGCATCTCCGGCATCATCCGCTGTGAGAAGTCGGACTTCAACTATGCCCTCTCGATCCTCAAGAGTGCCGAGGGCAATCCCGCATCCTGCCAGCGCTTCACGTTCTCCTATCAGAACCCGATCGCGGGTCAGGGTCACTTCATCCACACCTATGTCGGTGACGGTAATCCGCTGCCGAGCTTTACCGGCGAGCCGAAGCTGGTCTCGATCCCCGATGACATCGAAGGCTTCACCGATCTGCTCTGGAACAGCCTGAATCCGGATAACAAGATTTCGCTGTTCGTGCGCTATATTGATCCCGCAACCGGCAATGCGGTCAGCAAGATTGTCAACCGCTGGGGCGCAGAGCCGAAGAAGGACTGAGGACAGTCTGCATGGAGCGCTGGGAGATCACGCTGCCGGACTGCGCAGGCATTCCGCGGCAGTTTGCGGTGTGCGAAAATGACACCGGCATCACCCTGCTGAAATGCCTTGACAATCAGACGGAACAGATCCGCATCCCTGCGGAGATCGGCGGCAGACCTGTCACCGTGATCGGGGAGGGCTGCTTCATGGATCTGCGGAAGCTGACAGAGGTTATCTTTCCGGAGACTTTGCGGGAGATTGGAGTGCAGGCGTTTGCCCTGTGCAAATCGCTGCGCAGGGTCATTCTGCCGGACAGCGTCACGGAGATCCGCGCGTGCGCATTCCGCGATTGCCGCGGCCTCGAAAAAGTACGGCTGTCCCCGAATCTGCGGCGGCTGCGGGCAGGCGTGTTCGGATTCTGCTGCCTGACCGATCCGGAATTTGAGATTCCGGAGGGGCTGGAGATCATTGAGGAACACGCTTTCTACGACGCCGGCTACTTTACGCTGCATCTGCCGGATTCCGTGCGCGGGATCGGACGGGGCGCATTCCATTACGGTCCGAAGGCGGTCACGCACCTGCCCTATGACAAGGGCTGGTATCTCGATTTTCCCTACGGCGAGATGCTCCGCTTTGCAGACGGCACGGAAGGAACGGTCATCGGCTACAATGACGGCGGCTACGGCTGCCTGATCCTGCAAGCGGACTGCGGCGGAAAACAGATCAAAGCTTTCTATCCCTGCGCGGGCGGGGAATACACCTTCGCGGACGAAAAAAGTCAGGCGAGGATGAACCGCTATGCAAAGGAGCTGACGCATACAGAGCAGCAGTATCAGATGTTCCTGAACGGCTATCTGTGAAGCGGCACATATATCCCGCGCAGCCGGCTGTGCTGTGCGGTGTCAATAACGATTTGTGAGGAGAATGTATCATGGAAACTGAACGTCTTTTGAAGTACGGATGCAATCCGAACCAGAAGCCTGCGCGTATCTATATGAACGACGGCAGCGTTCTGCCGATTACGGTGCTTTCGGGCAATCCGGGCTACATCAACCTGCTCGATGCCTTCAACGGCTGGCAGCTTGTCCGCGAGCTGAAGGCTGCAACCGGTATGCCTGCTGCAACGTCCTTCAAGCACGTTTCGCCGGCGGGCGCTGCCATCGGCAGACCGCTCTCCGATACGCTGAAGAAGATCTATTTTGTGGATGATCTCGGTGAGCTTTCTCCGCTTGCCTGCGCTTATGCAAGAGCGCGCGGCGCGGACAGAATGTCCTCTTTCGGTGACTGGATTTCGCTCTCTGATCCGTGCGATGCGATCACCGCAAAGCTGATTGCACGCGAGGTCTCCGACGGCATCATTGCACCGGGCTATTCCGATGAGGCACTGGAGATCCTCAAGACCAAGCGCAAGGGCAATTATAACATCGTGCAGATCGACCCGAACTATGAGCCGCCGAAGGTGGAGCATAAGGAAGTGTTCGGCGTGACCTTCGAGCAGGGCAGAAATGATCTCGCGATCAACGAGCAGACCATGCTCTCCAATATTGTCACCGAGAACAAGAATATTCCGGATGACAAGAAATTCGACCTCATCATCTCGCTCATCACCCTGAAGTATACGCAGTCGAATTCCGTCTGCTATGTCAAGGACGGTCAGGCAATCGGCATCGGCGCAGGTCAGCAGTCGAGAATCCACTGCACCAGACTCGCCGGTACGAAGGCGGATAACTGGTGGCTCAGACAGGCTCCGCAGGTTCTGAATCTGCCCTTCCGTGATGACATCAAGCGCCCTGACCGCGACAACGCAATCGACCTCTACATCGGTGAGGATTACATGGACATTCTCGCAGACGGCGAATGGGAGCGCGTGTTCACGGAGAAGCCTCCTGTCTTCACGAAGGAGGAGCGTCAGGCGTGGATTGCACAGAATACTGACGTCTGCCTCGGCTCGGATGCCTTCTTCCCGTTCCCGGATAACATCGACCGCGCATACAAGAGCGGTGTCAAGTATATTGTTGAGCCGGGCGGTTCGATCCGCGATGACATTGTCATTGAGCAGTGCAATAAGTACGGCATTGCAATGGCATTCTGCGGCCTGAGACTGTTCCATCACTAAGCAGCGGCGTTACGACAGCCTGAATCAACAGCAAAAGGATGTGTCCCCATGATCATCTATCTGATGCGGCACGGCGAGCCGACATACCGCGATACGGCTGCGATGAAACTCCCCGGCATGGGAGCTGAACTGGGTCAGCTCACAGCAGAAGGGCGGGCGCAGGCGGAAGCGGCAGCGAAAGATTCCCGCTTACAGGATGTGGATCTGATTCTGGCATCGCCTTATCCCAGAGCGCTGCAAACCGCAGCAATCGTCTCGCGGGCGGTTGATAAACCGCTTGATGTGGCAGTCGGCATTTTTGAGTGGCTGCCGGATGCGGATTACGCAGCGGTTTCGCACGCGGATATTGTGGCAAGCTGGAATGAATATAAGGCAAACTGCGGTGTCCATCAGCCGGATGACCGCTTCCCGAACTGGGAGACACACGCACAGATGCGGGCACGCGCAAAACAGGCGATTGCCCCGTTTCTGGCGCGGGAAGACATCGGCAAACTGCTGATTGTCTGCCACGGCGGCATTATGCGTGCGCTGATGAATCAGCCGTCGCTCGATAAGATCCGCTACTGCGAGATCTGCGAGCTGACGTCTGAAATGCTGGAAGCGTGAAGGCTGTCTCCCGAAACAGGCGGGAAATAACATGAAATCCAATGGAGAGATACCTCTATCGAAAGGAATCATCAATATGAAAGTACTGGTAGTCGGCGGCGGCGGCAGAGAACACGCCATTGTCATGAAGCTCGCGGAGAGCCCGCGCGTGACTGAGCTGCACTGTGCGCCCGGAAACGGCGGCATTGCGAAGTATGCAGTCTGCCACGCAGTCAAGGCAACAGACCTCGAAGGGATGCTGGCGCTGGCAAAGGAGCTGGCAGTTGACTGGGTGTTTGTCGCGCCGGATGACCCGCTGGTCATGGGTATGAGCGATCTGCTGCGCGAAAACGGCTTCAAGGTCTTCGGCCCCTCGAAGGCGGCAGCAATCATTGAGGGTAGCAAGGTCTTCTCCAAGCACCTCATGAAGAAATACGGCATCCCGACCGCAAAATACGAGGTTTTTGAGGATGCGGCATCTGCAATCGCCTATATTCAGGAGCAGAATACCTATCCGACCGTCGTGAAGGCGGACGGTCTGGCGCTCGGCAAGGGCGTCATCATCGCGCAGACAGAGGATGAAGCCGTCGCAGCCGTCCGTTCGATCATGGAAGACAAGATCTTCGGTGAGAGCGGCTCGAAGCTGGTCGTGGAGGAATTCCTGACCGGCCCGGAAGTGTCTGTGCTGGCATTTACAGACGGCGAGACCGTTGTACCGATGATCTCCTCGATGGATCACAAGCGCGCACTCGACCACGACCGCGGCAAGAATACCGGCGGCATGGGAACGGTTGCGCCGAACCCCTATTACACAAAGGAAATCGCGGATCAGTGTATGCGTGAGATCTTCCTGCCCACCATGCACGCGATGAACGGTGAGAACCGCACCTTCCGCGGCTGCCTGTATTTCGGTCTGATGCTGACGCCGAACGGCCCGAAGGTCATCGAATACAACTGCCGCTTCGGTGATCCGGAGACGCAGGTTGTGCTGCCGATGCTCAAGACCGATCTGCTGGACATCATGGAGGCAACGGAAGCCTGCAAGCTCGAAGATCTGCCGATCTCCTGGAAGGAAGGCGCGTGTGCGTGCGTCATCCTTGCGAGCGGCGGCTATCCGGAGAAGTATGAGACCGGCAAGGAGATTACGGGTCTGGATGAGAAGGGACAGTGCGCAGGCGCGCGCGTCTATCATGCGGGCACGAAGCTCACCGAGGACGGCAGATTCCTGACCGCCGGCGGCAGAGTGCTGGGCGTGACGGCATCCGCGGATCATCTCCGCGATGCACTCGATGCAGCCTACGCAGCGGTGGAGCAGATCAAATTCGATCAGGTTCACTATCGCCGCGACATCGGCAAGCGCGCACTCGAAGCGAAAAAATAAGAATACAGCAGAAGGATTGCCCCTGCACCCCGCCTGTGCGGGGCAGGGGGCAGTCTTGACGGAGAGAGAACCATGGGGAAGAAACAAGCACAGTCTGCGCGGCAGGAACGCCGCAGTGAAGCACGCAAAGCTGCCCGCAGCGATGCCAGAAAACCGGAACAGAAGCGTCCTTATACCCTGACTGACTGTATGAAGTTCGGCAGGGCTGCGAATATCCTGTTTGTGGTGTTCATCATCATCTGCCTGATTTACTATTACTCCATTGCGGCAAAGGGCAATTATGTGATCCCGTTTGAGATTGCCGCCTATGCAGTGGAGGCAAGTGCGTTTGTGCTGTTTACGATCAGTGTCATCTGGATGACAAGACTGGTGCGCGCCCGCAGCATTATGAAGGTGATGCTGCTGCTGTATATCGTGACAGAGGTTGTGCTGATGCTGCTGGAATTTCAATTCCTCCCGTGGACGCATTACAACGGGCTTTCTCTCGGTCTGATTCTGACACACGTTATCTTCTCAGGTTTTGTCTCGCTGACACTGCTGATGCTTCAGCCTGAAAACAAGCGTGTGCAGGTCATTGTTTCGATCACAACAATTATCATTTTTGCAGGAATGTTTCTGGGCCTTGCGGGATACCGCGTCTATGCAAGCATTCTGCTGAACGCATTTGCGTATATTTTCTTCTATTCCGCGATGCTGCATCAGCTTCGGCTGGAGGAAGTCGAGGTCGATTGCTACGGTGACCGCGCAAGAGAATCCAACTTTGCATCGACCATGTTCGCGGATACCCCGACGATGGTCGAGCTGCCCCCTGCACCGAAGGCAACGGTGCGGCAGCGCATCAGACGTGTGGCAGAAAGCTTCACGGACGAGGAACACATTGTGCTGACGGACAAGGATGAGAAATTCGAGTATGAATTCGGCGTGCAGGAAGATGACGACGACGAATACGAGGATTACGAAGAATACGAAGACGATGCGCCGGATGCAGAGGGACGTGACGGCGAATGAATCCGAGACTGCCTTTTTTGCAGCGGAAGACCGCCGTGCTGACCACTTCTCCGGGTGTATACATCATGAAGAATGCGCAGGGGAAGATCATCTACATCGGCAAGGCGAAGAATCTGCGCAACCGTGTCACGAGTTATTTCCGTGACCATCCCGACCATACCCCCAAGACTGCGAAAATGGTCTCGCAGGTATATGATTACGATTTCATTGTGACCGCCTCCGAATATGAGGCGCTGGTGCTGGAATGTTCGCTCATCAAGCAGCACAAGCCGCCCTACAACATCCTGCTGAAGGATGACAAGGGCTATCACTACATCCGCGTTTCGCCGCCGCCCTATTCGCGCATTACCGCAGAGGTGCGGGCTGACGGCGAAGGCACATACCTCGGACCGTATATGAGCGGATTTACGGCGCGGCAGACTGTCAACGCCGTGAACCGGATGTTCCGGCTGCCGACCTGCAACCGGCAGTTTCCGGAGAGCTTCCGCAAGGAACGCCCCTGCCTGAATTATCATATCGGACAGTGCATGGGCGTGTGCCGCGGAGACATCCCGCAGGAATCCTACGATCAGGCGGTGGAGGATGCCCTGCGCTTCATCCGCAGCGGCGGAGACCATACCATAACTGCGCTGGAAGAACGAATGCGTGCAGCAGCAGAGCGCCTCGATTTTGAGGAGGCGGCACGTCTGCGTGACCGCATTGCGGCAATCCGGAAGGCAGGCGAAAAACAGGACATCATGGATGCCGTTACCGCCGATACCGATGTCATCGGCATGGCGGAATCGAATGATACCACCGTGATCTCCGTTCTGATTTACCGCAGCGGCAGACTGTACGATCAGAATTCCTTTTTCCTGAGCGGCGAATCGCTCTCCGGTGCGCTGCTGGATGAATTCCTGCCGCAGTATTACAGCACGCGCAGCGGCAAGGATCTCCCGAAAACGATCCTGCTGGAAGCGCTGCCCGCTGAGCATGAACTGCTCAGTGATATGCTCGCAAAGCAGGCGGGCCATGCGGTTGCGATTGAGAAGCCGGTGCGCGGTGCACGGCACAGACTGGTGCTGATGGCAAAGCAGAATGCCGGCGAGAAACTCTCCATCCGTGCGGGGCGCACAAGCAGGGAGCTGCTTGCACTGGAGGAGCTTGCACGCGCACTGGGGCTGGAAAAACCGCCTGTGCGCATCGAATCCTACGACATCTCGAATCTCTCCTCGTCCGCAATGGTCGCGGGCATGGTCGTATTCGAGAACGGCAGACCGCTCAAAAATGCCTACCGCCGCTTCTCCATCAAGGAGCAGACACAGCAGGATGACTATTCTGCGATGCGCGAGGTGATCAGGCGGCGCTTTGAGGAGTATTTCAAGGCGCAGGCGGAGACAGACGGCATCAAAAAAGCGGTCAATGAATTCGGCATCCTGCCCGATCTTATTCTGCTGGACGGCGGCAGGACCCATGTGGGCGCAGTTGCACCGATCCTCGAAGAAATGGGGCTTCAGATTCCGCTCTACGGCATGGTGAAAAACGAAAAACACCGTACACGCGCCATTGCGACAAACGGCGGTGAGATTGCAGTAAGGGATAAGCAGGCGGCTTTTGCGCTGCTGACGCGCATTCAGGATGAAGTCCACCGCTATGCAATCACCTATATGAAAACCCGACACAAAAAGAGCAGCTATGCCCTCACACTGACGGAAATCCCCGGCATCGGGGAGAAGAAGGCGCAGAAGCTGCTGCTGACTTACAAAACCCGCGCACAGCTCAAATCGGCATCGCCGGAACAGCTTGCGAAAACGGCAGGCGTCAATGCGGAAACAGCGCAGAAGCTCTGGGAGCTGATTCAGACGCTGCCGGATCAGTGAAATGACCGGATGCAGCGTGACAAAGAGATCATAAAAATACTATGGAGGTAGCCATCATGGAACCACTCAAGCTGATCCCTGCGTTTCAGGATTATATCTGGGGCGGGACCCGTCTGCGGGATGAATTCGGCAAACAGTGCGATATGGAGCGCATTGCAGAGAGCTGGGAGCTTTCCTGCCATCCTGCCGGCATGAGCGTCATCGCAAACAGCATTTACAAGGGGCAGACACTCCGTGCCTTTCTGGAAACGGACTGGCTCACAAATGTCGGTGCGGGAGCGGGGGCGCTGTCCTCATTTCCGGTGCTGATCAAGCTGATTGACGCGCGCCGTGATCTCAGTGTGCAGGTGCATCCCGATGACAGCTATGCGCGGGAGCATGAGAACGGCGAAAACGGCAAAACAGAGTGCTGGTATGTCGTGGACTGCGAGCCGGGTGCAACCCTTGCCTACGGATTTAACCGTCAGCTCACATCGGAGGAATTCCGCGCACACATCATGGACGGTACGCTCATGGATTATGTGCAGCTTGTGCCGGTTCACAAGGGCGATGTGTTCTTCATCGAAGCCGGTACGCTTCATGCCATCGGCGCGGGCATTCTGATTGCAGAGATTCAGCAGAATTCCAATCTGACCTACCGCGTGTATGATTATGAGCGCCTCGGTGCGGACGGCAAGCCGCGGGAACTGCACATTGACAAGGCAGTAGACGTGACGAAAACATGGCCTGCACCGCCGCGTATGAAGCGTCCGCCGATGGAGTGCGAGGGATATACGGCATCGGTGATTGCGGACTGCGCCTACTTCACCGTAACGGAACTTCAGATTACGCAGGAGGCGGTTTTCCCTGCGAGTGAGGGTGTATCCTATACGCATCTGCTGGTGACAGACGGTGAGGCGGTGCTGATCTACGAAGACGGCGTGATGATGCCGCTGCTGAAGGGCGAATCGGTATTTCTGCCCGCAAATTTCGGCGCGTACAGCATTCGCAGCAGAAGCTGCACGATGCTCAGTACGCGCACGATGCCGAGGAAGTGACGTATGGATCTCAGTAAGCTTTTGGGACAGTTTGGTCTGGATGCGGATTCCCTGCAGGATATGATGCAGGATCCGAAGGTGCAGACGATGATGAATAAGCTCAGCGGGATCATGACGCAGGGCGGCATTATGCCCGGTGATGTGGAAGATCTCGTCGGGGAGATCGAACCGGACGGCGAAGACGGCGGGGATTCCACAGACATTTTCGGGAAGATGCAGGATCTCATGGGCGATATGGGTGATCTGGGCAATTATCTCTATGAGGAAATCGACCTCGATGAGGAAGTCGCGGCATATGATCCGCAGCCCGAAGACGCTGCTGACCGCAAATTCATGGCGGTGCTGAAGGAATGGATCGCACAGACCGTGCGGGAGATTCCTGCGCAGGATGTCTGTATGCTGGAGATCGGCTATCACGAGGCATTTGACGCGGAAGATCAGGTGCATTACGAGATCTGGCTCGCCTACAATACCGAAGAAACCGCCGCAAAAAACCGTGAACGGTTCGCGCAGGAGGTCTGGAACTGGATCAACTGGACAGATGACCAGTTCCGGCTGGTGCCGGATGAACCCTTTGCCGCATGGCGCGAAGCACAGGGCTACGACGAGGAAAACGACGGCGACGAGATGATTCAGCGCATTTACGATCTCGCGGCGGCGGCTGTGATCGAGCTGCACAAGGAGCGCTTCACAGAACAGTTGTTCGGCAGAAAAGTGCCGGTCATCATTGAAGGATATGAGTATTACCAGAAGACGGCAATCCGCGCGGTAAAGGTCAACGGCGAGGAGCTGTTTGATGCGGCATTCTTCTCTGACTGCGGCTTTGAGCCGGATGACGAGGACGAGACAGCCGATGACGAAGCGTAAACCGCCGGAATATCAGCCGAAAAAGTGGCAGCGCAATGCGGATGCGATCCGGAAGGCTGCCTCTCTGGCGCATATCCGCGGCATGGCGGCAAATCTGATTGCCCATTACCGTGTGCCCGGCAGCACGCCCATGCGCATCCCGCCGATTCAGGATGCGGCGTCGCTGTGCTATTTGCTGCACGGCGCGTACCGGCAGCAGTATGAGACCGAGTATCTGCTCGGACAGACCGCTGAAAGCTGGGAGACGCTGTTTCTCGCGGCGGAAGCGATTGTGCAGGCGTATGCGCAGGGCGGTGAGCCGGCAAATCCGGCGGCTGCAAGGGCGATGCGCTTGTACCGCGATGTGCCGGAGACGGTTTATGCGCTGGTGACCGTCAATGAATGGGATGCGGCGGTGCAGTTTGCAGAAGGGAAATCTCCGCTGCTGTATGCGCTGCTCACCGGCGATGATGCCGCGGCCCAATCGCTGCTGGATGAATTGCCGGAGACCCCTGCGCCGGAGATCCTGCGTGCGGAGGTCTACTATACCGACCCGTACTTCCACAAGGCGATCTATACCGCGCTGCTGCTGGGCGATGCCGCTGCGATGCAGGCAGCAATGGAACAGCGCGTGAAGCAGTACCGCAAAGCCATGTGGGATTATTCCACAGTGCTGGACATCTGTTCTGCGGCACAGATCAAACTCGCGGCAAGGCGGAATCTGACCGTGCAGCTCCCGATCATTGAGCTGCCGGAATATTATCTGGATACATCCCGGCGGATTGACCGCAGCAGAGTAAAGCTGCCGCAGATCGCGCCGGATGAAGAATAAAACCCCGAACGGAGGACATTATGAAATATTATATTGGTATTGATCTCGGCGGCACGAACATCGTCGCCGGACTGGTTGACGAGAATTACAACATTCTCAGGAAGGTCTCCCGCAAGACCAACCGTCCGCGTCCCGCAGAGGAGATTGCGGCAGATATGGCAGCCTGCGCACTGGATGCGATCCGCGAGGGCGGACTGACACCGGAGCAGGTCGAGTGGATCGGCATTGGTACGCCGGGCATCGCGAATTCCGTGACCGGCATCATTGAGTATTCCAATAACCTCGATTTCCACAATGTCCCGATGGTCAAGTGGATTTCCGAGGCGACCGGCAGACCGGCATTTGTGGAGAATGACGCAAATGCGGCTGCTTACGGCGAGTACGTTGCGGGCGCAGCAAAGGGCGCTGCGAACGCAGTCTGCATCACGCTGGGAACGGGCGTCGGCGGCGGTGTCGTCATCGACGGCAAGATCTATGCCGGCTCGAATTTCGCGGGCGCAGAGCTGGGTCATACCGTGCTGAATATGGACGGCCCGCAGTGTACCTGCGGCAGACGCGGCTGCTTTGAGGTCTATTCCTCTGCGACGGGTCTCATCCGCATGACCAACGAGGCAATGGAGAAGCATCCGGAGAGCGCCATGCACGCAATGGCAAAGGAACACGGCAAGGTCTCTGCGCGCACCGCATTTGACTGTATGCGCAAGGGCGACAAGACCGCAAAAGAGGTCGTGGATTTCTACATCCGTGCGCTGGCAGCCGGCATCACGAATATGATCAACATTTTCCAGCCGGATGTGCTGTGCATCGGCGGCGGCGTCTGCAATGAGGGCGACGC
>DGVV01000174.1:12995-13577 GCA_002395085.1 Ruminococcus sp. UBA4275
GACGCCGGCATCATCGGTGCCGCCTTCCTCGGCAGAGCAATCTGATTGAAATGGATGAGCAGAAACAGCCGCAGCCGGAGAAAGAGCAGCAGATGCTGCACAAGGACGGTGTCATGACGCCGACGGAATACATGACTGCGGAAGAAAGACAGAACTGGAGCGGTCTCGGCTCGTGGCATGATCCGCTGGACAGAGAGCAGGAGGATCCGCGGAGCGGCAGGGCGTCACTTGCCTCGCTGCTGTTCGGCATCATTTCGATCCTGACGATCTGTGCCTCAGCGCTGAGTGCGCCGCTGGGTGCAGCCGCGATTATCTGCGGCATCATCGCGCGCCGCAGAGAGGAAGACATCAGTAAAATGTCCGCAGTAGGCATCGTGTTGGGCATCATCTCTTTCGGTGCGGGGATTGCGGTTTTGCTGATCTATCTGTTCAAAAGATTCATGGCGCCGGACATTGCAGGCGGACTTTCGCCTGTGCCTGTCTGAGAAAACTGCATCAGGCAAATCATAATCAGAAGGGATCCTTCCTGCTTTTTGCGGGGAGGATCTCAGTTTGTCGAAAAGGTATCGCTGCGCGATGATT
>DGVV01000161.1:0-140 GCA_002395085.1 Ruminococcus sp. UBA4275
GACACTTTATCTACAGACTGACAGGAGACAATCGCTCCTGATCATTTCTATTTGTGATCTTTATATCTGTCGATGCAGGATCAGATTTCCCGTCCTGCTTCCAGTGCCATCACCATGTCAACTCTGCGCTGATGTCTGCC
>DGVV01000161.1:198-1477 GCA_002395085.1 Ruminococcus sp. UBA4275
TGTCTGCCGCCCTCAAATTCTGTTTGCAGGAAGGCATCGAGAATCTCGGCGGCAAGTCCGCTGCCGACGACGCGCGCACCCATGCACAGAACATTTGCATCATTGTGCAGGCGGGTAAAGCGGGCGCTGTAAGATTCGGAACAAACCGCCGCACGGATGCCCTTCATCTTGTTTGCAGCCATGCACATTCCGATGCCTGTTCCGCAGAGCAGGATGCCGGTATCGGCATTCCCCTGCTGAATCTCACGGCAAACCTTTTCCGCAATGACGGGATAGTCACTCGGTGCTTCATCCGTGCCGCAGTCCGTGAACGGGATATTCCGTTCTGTCAGGTAGGCTGCCACAATCTTTCTGAGATCGGCAGCCGCGTGGTCACTTCCAATCGCGATCATTTGAATCATCCTCCGTATTCATCGTATCATGCCGAGGCGGCGCACTTCGCGCAGCCACATCGGGAACTCCGACAGCAGACGCCGGTAAAGTTCCGCGTCGGGTACTGTTTTGAAATCATCGAGCGCAAAGAAATTCGCATTATCCACAAAGCGCCCGCGCATATTGTCAAGCTGTTCGAGGACACCGTATCCGCTGCCGCCGACACCGACAAACTGCCAGAAAATCGGGAAGTGCGACGCTTCCGTCAGCAGCTTCTTGATTTTCGAGGTGTTGCCGACTCCGCCGTCCGTGACGAACAGCACATACGCCGGCACACGGCTTCTGCGGTATTCGTCAATGATCTCCTGCATAACGGCAGGTTCATTGTTGCAGCCTCCCAGCGTGCGCATGAGCTTATTCCAGTCTGCGGGCACGGCGCTCTGGTAATTGCGCATGGTGACATCTTCCATTTTCCGGCAGGTCGTGCCGTAGTACCAAAAATCGAGTGCGCCGTCATCATCAAACTGTACTGCCAGCGGGAGTGTCTTATTGACAATCTCCTGCACCGTACCGTTGCGGTAGCGGCCGGTCATAGAGCCGGAAATGTCCAGCACCAGCGCCACACGCGCAATTTCATCCGAAAGACCGCAGCGTTCCAGTTCGTTCATAATGGGCTTTGCGAGGGAAACAAGCTGCGGCGCACCGGTTGCGAGTTTCTTTTCCAGTGAGATTTTGCCGCCGGCGGTCACAGGTGCAGCCGCCGCAGGTGATGCAGCAACAGGCTGCGGGGCGGGATTGCCCCAGACCCGTCCGGACTGCCCTGTCCCCCAGACCGGCACATTCTGTACCGGTACGATATTGCGGCTCTGCTGCGCCGGATTTTGCTGCACAGGTGCGGGATTCGGCT
>DGVV01000161.1:1558-3967 GCA_002395085.1 Ruminococcus sp. UBA4275
TGCGGGATTCGGCTGTGCGGGCGCATCCTCTGCCTCCTCGCCGCCGAAAAACCGCAGCAAATCCCCCAGACCGCCGTTGAAACCGCTTGCAACGGCGGCATAGCGCCACTCATCCTTGCGGTAAATCTCCAGCGAAATGATTGCTCGCTCCTCTTTGAAATCCGCGCCGGTCAGAGAAAGCCGGAGCTGTTCCTGCCCGTTCTGCGAGACCGATACAGTGTGCGACGCGATCTGCCCCATTGTGCCGTTTCCGTCGATACTCACCGTAAATACGAGCTTTTGAATGTTCTGCGGAAGCATCCCCAGCCGGAACACATACCGTGCGCCCTGCCCCGATGCTGCATAGCGGATCTCACCGGCGGGCGACTGCGTCTGATTGTAAAAGACCATGTAGCGGTCATCTGAAAGCTTCCCCGCAGCGTCGATGCCAAAGCAGCTATAGTCATAGACCGCACCGCCCTGCACCTGCATCTCCAGCACAATTTCCTGTGCCGCATCCAGCACCTGCGAGAGTTTTCCGCGCATTCCGCGCTGAAGCTGTATCATCCGGAAACCCTCCCTCCGTCAGAGACCCGCTCCTTCAGGAAACGGTACATTTTCATCAGTGGAACATCCTTCTGCTGATCGTTCAGCAGATCTGTCAGCATTCCATTGGCATCCACTTTGTCATTGAATTCGATGTCGTCATTGTTTTCATCCTTCACAAACACCGTCAGCCGCAAATGCTGAAAGGTATCATAGCGTGTCCGCACGGAATACGGCTCACAGGTCACATTGCGGATCTCGCTGAGCGCAATTTTATGCGTTTTTCCGAGATGCCGCCAGCGGAGTGTCTGATCGTCCGCAGAGATTACGGTCGGCGTGCGCTCATAGAACCAGCAATACGCAATGAACGCAGCCAGTGTCAGACAGTAGAACACCACCATCCACACGCTGAGTGCCCAGAACATCGCAAAAAACCACACAACCATCACGAAAACGCCGAAGGCGATCAGCGTTTTATACATCCACGAATAGCTGTAAACCTCAATGCGAAGCAGATTGTCTTTTTCCACAGAGGACACCTCCTTTGTGTCCGTTTCAGCCGATCTTGACCGCCTGCAAGTAGCTGACGCCAAGCTGATCGGGCTGCACAGGCGTCGTATGCATCGCAGCAAGGGCAATGCCGCAAGCTGATTGATGCAGCAGATGTGCCGGTGCAGACCGGATGTCTGCACAGACCTCACGCAGTGTCTCAATGCCGTCGCCGGCAACGGTGACGCCGCTGCCATAAGCCTCAATCTGTCCGGCGATGTCAGCAGCGTGAAGCACCTTGTCGTCGGTCAGCCGCGTGACGTTCTCGCCGTCGCTCTCAAAAAACGCGCAGTAGCAGAGATCGAGCCGTGCCTTGAGGCAGGCGCACAGAATCCCCGCATGGCCGCAGTTATTCCACGCAAGCCCCTCCAGCGAGGAGATGCCCGCGCACTGTTTGCCGCCTGCAAATCCGAGTGCCTGCACTGCCGCAATGCCGATGCGCAGTCCGGTATACGAACCCGGACCGTTCGCAGCCGCAAACAAATCAACCGCCTGCACCGTATGACCGGTATCCGCAAGCAGCGATTTGACCATCGGCAGCAGAATCTGCGAATGGGCACGTGCGGTATAAATCATACGGCTGCCAAGCAGCAGACCATCCTGCATGACAGCACAGGATGCGGTTTTGCCGGATGTATCAACAGCCAAGATCAGCAAAACGCTCATCTCCTTCCACGGTGACGGTGCGCGGCTGGTCGCCGTTGCCGTCTATCTGAATGCGGATGCAGCTCTGCGGGAGCATCTCTGCAATATTTTCTGCCCACTCGATCACAAACACGGAATCCTCCGCAGGATAATCCCAGAAGCCGGTAGATTCGAGTGCATCGGGCGATGTGACGCGGTACATATCAAAATGGTAGACCGAAATGCAGCCCTCTGCGTGATACTCATTGACGAGTGCAAAGGTCGGTGAGCTGACGAGATCGGGCAGCCCCAGCCCTGCCGCAAGGCCGCGGGTAAAGGTTGTCTTGCCTGCGCCGAGTCCGCCGAAAAAGGCGATACAGTCACCGGCACGCAGCTTCCCGCCGACCTGCTTTGCGAGTGCCTCGGTCTCTGCGGGAGAATGGGTCGTAAATGTATACATGATTCGCTTCCTCTTGTCAAAAACAGCTAAAAAGCACCTTTTTATCCAAGATACATTATACCACATTTTGCAGGCAAATGTCAACGCTGCCTGTGCTTTTGTCGATGCACACAAACCGCAGGCAATCCCATGAACCATTTTCCGCACATTCTATCTAACGGACAGCGCAATATCCGCCAGACAGCGCAAAAACGCCCGCTGCAGATGTGTCTCCGACGGATTATAGATGAGGGCTCTGCCCTCAAACTCCC
>DGVV01000065.1 GCA_002395085.1 Ruminococcus sp. UBA4275
TAATCATCGCGCAGCGATACCTTTGAAAGGCGCTGCGTGATTCATTTGCACGATTTTCAATTTTCGCATTGAAATTTCCCGCATAATATGGTATAATATAAGCAGTATGACCTTTTTGGGGGTCAGAAGCCTTGAACCTTTGAGAGGGGGAACTGCCATGAACGCGCAGAAAAAATTCTGCGCAGCGCTGCTTGCTCTGTGGAGCATCCCGCTGATGACAGGATGTTCCAGCGGCAGGGAGAATCCTGCCCCTGCAACAGAACAGACAGCCGCCGCCGAAACCACGACAACCAGCAGTACGACAGAAATTACCGCACAGCAGACCACGACGACATCCGCAGAGACTACTTCAGCGGAAACGACATCTGCCGAAACCACCGGCGCTGAAACCACCGTTTCCACGACCGTCTCGCAGACCACTGCACCCATTGCCACCAATGCAAATCCTGTGGACGACGATACCAAGCTGCTCTGGAGCGAGCGCGGTTTGGAGACCGTCGGCATTGACCGCGAAGACGGTTACGGAGAGGTGCTTTCCGTGGGCAGCGATTATATCGGCTGGGAGCTGAAAAGCTTTGACGGCAAGCCCGATGCAGAAGGCAATGTCACGGATCTGCACGCGGATTTTTCCCGCAGCAGCGCACTTTCCGTCAACGGCATCATGACCGTGCTGCCTGCTTCTGACGCGCAGTTCCCGAATTACTTTTATCTGCGTGTCGATAATCAGGCAGATTTCCCGTATTTTCCTGCGGACAGCCGTGAGCGGGGCAAGTTCGTGATCGAAAATTCGGATGAGGTGCGCAGTATGCTGAAGCTGGAGGATGAGAGCATCTCCGGCGACATCGCGGTGACAGTCGATGTGACTGCCCTGCACATTCATTACGCCGCAGACGGCTACGATACCGTCCGCGTTTCGTCAGCTTCCAGACGCTGACATCCGTTACGGGTATTTACGGAGGAACATGAATATGAAAAAGATTCACAGAGCAACTGCGATTCTTGCAGCCGCCGCGCTGCTGATGGGAACAGGCTGTTCTGCCGGTAAAAACGGCAAACTGCCGGAGACCGTGATTCCGGAGTTCACGATTCCGGAGAATATTCTCGGTGAACCGAGTGATCTTGTGCCGGAACTGAATATGGACAAATTTTCTGTGCCGGAAAACGAAGGCATGGCATTCGTCAGAAACCTGAAACTGGGCTGGAATCTCGGCAATACCTTTGATGCCTCTGACTGCGGCCTCAGTGAGGAACGGGAGCTGGATTACGAAAAGGCATGGTGCGGCAAGATCACCACGATTGAAAATATTGCCGCCATCAAGGGTGCGGGCTTCCAGACCATCCGCATTCCGGTTTCCTGGCACAATCATGTGGATGCCGAACACAAGATCTCTGAAAAGTGGCTGACCCGCGTGAAAGAGGTTGTGGACTGGGCGCGCGCCTGTGACCTCTATGTTATCGTCAATGTGCATCACGACAATGACATTGCGAAGGAAGGCGACAACTATTTCTATCCGGATTCTGCGCACATGGATGTTTCCAAAACCTATCTGACCTCGATCTGGTCGCAGTTGGCGGATGTGTTCAAGGATTATGACGAGCATCTGATTCTGGAATCGCTCAATGAACCGCGGCTGGTCGGCACGAATTATGAGTGGTGGCTGGATAAGAACAATCCGGAGTGTCAGGATGCGGTACAGTGCATCAACACCCTGAATCAGCTCTTTGTGGATACCGTCCGCAATTCCGGCGGCAATAACGCAACCCGCTGGCTGATGTGTCCGGGCTATGCGGCATCCGCTGACGGCGCACTCAATGAGGGCTTCACTGTCCCGAATGACAGCGCCGCCCGCACAATCGTTTCTGTTCATGCGTATACACCCTATAATTTCGCGCTCAATAAGACCGGCACGAAGGAGTGGTCGCTGGAGAATCCCTCGGATACGGGCGAAATCACGAACTTTATGGATAATCTCTATGCAAAGTTCATTCTGAACGGTACGCCGGTTCTGATCGGTGAATTCGGCGCGATGAATAAGGATAATCTCGAAGACCGTGTGCAGTTTTCTGCGTATTATACCGCCGCTGCGAGAGTGCGCGGAATGTCCTGCTGCTGGTGGGATAACAATGCCTTCACCGGTTCGGGCGAGAATTTCGGTCTGCTGACACGCGGCGACAGCTTCTTCATGTACCCTGAGATCGTACAGGCGCTTATGAAGGGCAGCGAGTACGGTTCATAATCACACAATTTAGGAGCATTCTCATGAAACTTTTTCCTCTCATTCTCATTTCAGGTGCTGCCGCGCTGATGCTTTGCGGCTGTGCGGAGCAGAATTCCGAACCGGAACTGCCCGCCGAGACTACGACTGCCGTTACCACGGAGACAACTGCTCCCGAAACAACGACGGAAACGACCACGACCACCACTACACAGCCCTATATCCTCGCGGAGGAGCTTTCCTTTGCGTATGTGCCGGCATCGGCAAGACCGACAAGCTGCACCGCCGTGCTGACCAATAACGGCGGAGAGGACATCAGCTATGGCAGCGAGTTCCATGTCTACGATATGGAGAGCAAGGAGATGCCCTATATCGGAGAGGGTGAGCAGACGTTTACCTCGGAGCTGAAAACGCTTGCAGCAGGTGAATCCGCAGAGCTGCAATATGACTGGAGCGGCGCTTACGGGGAACTTGCAGAAGGCAGCTATATCCTCGAACAGGTCATCAATTCCGGCGCGGAGATTGATGAGGAAACCGGCGAGACGAAGCAGGGTCTCCCGACGGTATGCCGCACGGTCTTCTCCATTGTCGGCTCGGAATACGCTCCGATTCTGACCATTGCACCGGAAAATATCGCAACAGACCGCTGCGTTCTGAATGTGCAGAATGCGCCCGACCAGCCGCGTGACTATACGCTGGTGTGGCGGCTGTATGATTCTGAGAATCACCAGATTCTGCGCGAAATTGACTTTGAAACGCAGCGCGCCGGTACGTATCACTTTGAAGCGGGCGAAAACCATGATCTGAATTTCTACTGGAAGGAAATCTACGGCAATCTGCCGGACGGCAACTATGAACTGGAGCTGGATTTCCTCGGTGATACCGATAAGGTGACGACCACCTACCGTGTGCCGTTTACAGTGAATGGGAACACACATTGACGGATGCGGCATATCCTCCTGCGGGATATGCCGCTTGCCTTGTGCAAGGAAGGAGAAAGAAACGCCATGCTGCGTATCACAAACCTCAAACTGCCGCTTTCATACGATGATGCGCTGCTGCTGAAAAAAGCCGCAGAATGCCTGCACATCCAGCCGCATGAGATTGCTTCTGTCAAGCTGGTTCGCCGCGCTGTGGATGCGCGCAGAAACGTGCATTTTACGGTTTCCGCCGATGTCACCCTCAAGGATGAGGCGGCGGTGCTGCGGCGTCTGCCGGCGCTGAAGGTGGCACAGCAGATTACGCCGTTTGTTATGCCGCATTACGAAAAGCACAGTCTTCCGCATCCGCCGGTTGTGATCGGTGCAGGTCCGGCAGGACTCTTTGCGGCTTGGGTGCTGGCACAGGCGGGACTCTGCCCTGTGGTGCTGGAACGCGGCAAACCTGTTCCTGAACGGCAGGAGGCGGTGCAGCGCTATTACCGCACCGGCAGACTTGATCCGGAATGCAATGTGCAGTTCGGAGAAGGCGGCGCGGGTACATTCTCGGACGGCAAGCTCAATACCGGTACAAAAACGCCGCAGATCCGGCAGATTCTGCAAACATTTGTGGACTGCGGTGCGCCGGAGGAAATCCTCTGGCAGGCAAAGCCGCACGTCGGCACAGATAAACTCGCGGTCTGCATACCGGAACTGCGCCGCCGGATTGAAGCAGCGGGCGGCAAGGTGCTGTTCAATTCCAAATGCACCGGCATCACGGCGCATGACGGCAAGCTGGTTTCCGTGGAGTTTTCACACGGCGACCTGCCGCATTCGCTGCGCACCGATCAGGCGATTCTCGCGGTTGGGCACAGTGCAAGAGACGTATTTGCGTGGCTTGCGGCAAGCGGCATACCGATGCAGCAGAAGCCTTTTTCGCTTGGTTTCCGCATCGAACATAAGCAGAAGCACATTGACAAAATCTGCTACGGCGATGCGGCGGGGCATCCGGCGCTGGGGGCTGCAAGCTATAAACTGGCGACGCATCTGCGGGACGGACGCGGCATTTACTCTTTCTGTATGTGTCCGGGCGGCATGGTGCAGGCAGCGGCATCGGAGAAGGAGACCGTTGTTACGAACGGCATGAGCTGTTTTGCGCGTGATATGGAGAATGCGAACAGCGCACTGCTGGTTGGCATCGTGCCGCAGGATTTCGGCTCGGATGATGTGCTTGCCGGCGTGGAATTGCAGCGGCGCATTGAGCGTGCTGCGTACATCGCGGGCGGCTGCACGGGCAGAGCGCCGGTTACGCTGCTTGCCGATTTTCTGAAGGGGCAGCGGTCATCAGCATTTGGCGAGGTGCAGCCGAGCTATCCGCTGGGAACGGTGTTTGCAAAGCCGGAATACTGTCTGCCGCAGTTTGTGTGCGATGCGCTGCGGGCAGGCATTCCGCTGCTGGAGAATCAGCTGCACGGCTATTTGCAGCCGGATGCGGTTCTGACCGCACCGGAGACGCGCAGTTCCTCGCCGGTACGCATTTTGCGTTTTTTACCGACCTTGCAGACGTATACTGTCAGGGGGTTGTATCCATGCGGAGAGGGTGCGGGCTATGCGGGCGGAATCATCTCCGCCGCCGCTGACGGCATCCGCTGCGCTGAGAAGATACTGGAATCTGCGGCGCAAAGTTAATGCAATACAAGGAAAACAGCGGAGAGCCGTTTGCACGGTTCTCCGCTTTGTTTGCTGAAAAAGGTATCGCTGCGCG
>DGVV01000078.1 GCA_002395085.1 Ruminococcus sp. UBA4275
AGCGCCCCATTATAATCATCGCGCAGCGATACCTTTATCGACAAGCTGACAAAACTTACAGTTTTGCGAGCTTTTCCTTGAGCAGTGCCGTTGCTTCCTGCGGATTTGCAGCGCCCTTCGTGCGCTTCATGACCTGACCCATCAGAGCCTTGATGGCTGCTTCCTTGCCGGCTTTGTAGTCCGCAACAGCCTTCGGATTCGCCGCGATGACTTCATCCGCGACCGCGTTCAGCAGACCGGTATCCTGCACCTGCTCCAGACCCAGCTTCTGTACAAGTTCGCTGATGCTCGGTGCGCAGACCGGGCTGAGATCGACTTCTTTGATCTCAGAATCAATTTCTGCCGGAATCTTGCAGGCTTCAATCTCTGCGCGGTATGCTTCCAGCAGCTTTGCCGGTGCAGAGCGGTTGATCTTGCCGTCTGCGCAGAGGTTGGTCAGCTCCGCCCAGACACCAGCAGGGATGTCCAGCGGCGTTTCGTCCGCCAGCATCAGATTCGCAAGAAGCTTGGGCTGCTGCACCTTCGCAACCGCCGTGCTGTAAAGATTTGCCAGCTTCGGAGATTCACACAGCGACTGTGCCGTGGCTTCGGGAAGCTTGTATTCGCCCGTGTACTTCGCAAGGCGCTCCTCCGGCAGATCCGGAATGGTTGCGCGCAGGCGGGCGTGATCCTCGTCCGTCAGGATGATCGGCACAAGGTCCGGATCAGGGAAATAGCGGTAGTCGTTCGCATTTTCCTTGACGCGCATGGTATAGGTCTTGTCCTTTTCGGGATCGTAACGGCGGGTCTCCTGAAGCAGCGTGTGACCGGCTTCGGTCTCGTCGATCTGCCGTGCCTTCTCCGCATTGATCGCCGCAACAATGCTCTTTAAGCTGTTGAGGTTCTTGATCTCAGAACGGGTATAGAGCTTCGTATCACCGACCGGACGCACCGAAAGATTGACGTCACAGCGCATCGAGCCCATTTCCATCTGGCAGTCGGAGACATCCACCCAGCGGATGAGATCACGCAGGCGCTCCAGATAAGCCTTCGCCTGTGCTGCCGTGCGGATATCCGGCTCGGAGACAATCTCAATCAGCGGAACACCGCAGCGGTTGCAGTCTGCACCCGAACCGCTTTCGGTATGCACCAGCTTGCCGGCATCCTCCTCAATGTGGATGCGCGTGATGCCGATGCGCTTCTGCTCGCCGTTCACATCAATGTCGATGTATCCATGCTCACACAGCGGATGATCAAGCTGGGAGATCTGGTAAGCCTTCGGCAGATCGGGATAGAAATAGTTTTTGCGGTCCATCTTGGAGAAATGCGCAATTTCGCAGTTCAGCATCATGCCGGCGCGCGCCGCAAATTCCACAACGGACTTGTTCAGCACCGGCAGCGTGCCGGGCATACCCATGCAGACCGGGCAGCAGCGGGTATTCGGATCGCCGCCGTGATCGGCGGGACAGTCGCAGAAGATCTTGGTCTTGGTACGCAGCTCGATGTGTACCTCAAGACCGATCACAGATTCGTATTTTGCCATAAGTTCTATGCTCCTTATGCAAGCGGTTCGGTCAGCCAGACAACGGTGACTTCACCGGAGATTTTGATTTTCGGATTGTTCAGATCAGCGGCAAGATTTTTGGCTGCACGCGGGGCAGCGCCAAAGGCGACAACTGCATCACAGCATTCTGTGAAGCGCATCCCGTCGGTGCAGATCTCCTCAAAGCCGGAAACCCTGCATCCCAGCGAATGTGCCGTGCGCTCTGCCTTTTCCTTTGCGCACTGTACAGCTGCATCCAGTGCGGTCTGCTGCTGTTTGCTCTCGTCAGCGAGCTTTGCATCCACGGAATAGGTAGCGGAGTCCATCTCCGCCAGCAGCGCCGTGACCGCTTCCCGCAGCACATTCTCCGCGGGAATCTTCAGCAGCAGACTGCGCGTATACCGGTAATCATCCGGTGCATTCTGCCCGTAGGAATGCGGCATCTCCGTATTCTCGCTTTCCGCAGAGATCTGCTCCGGCCTGATTTGCAGCTTGTCCAGCAGTGTTTGCAGCAGCGATTCGGTCTGCTTTTTGCCGGCAGTCACCGCTGCACCGGAGGTCTTGCCCTCTGCGCTCACACTGATATGGATTTCGTAAAGATCCGGGTCGAATTCCAGTGTCACCCGGCCCTCTGTTTTGATCTTGCCCATCGTGCAGCTCCTTTCAATCATCCCAGTGGCGTAAAATTCATCATGAGTGCTTCTGTCATCGGCACTCGATTCTTTTCGCGCGCACCCACATGATAAAAGTGTTCTTGGTTTACTTTGGAACAAAAGCCCCAGATCGTCTGAAGATATTGATTTTCTCTGTACTGGTTATGATCCCATGTAGATAGCAAGAACTGATGTCCGGAGCGTTTCAAAGCATCGCATAGACGTTGTTCCTGTTCTTCATCCCAACTATCGTAATAATCGACATGTCTGCCGATATATGGCGGATCACAATAGATAAAAGCATTTCCCGGAGCTTCGGAGATTGTCTTTTCAAAGCTTTGGCATTGAAAACTCCAATCGTGATTACGAAACAATTGCTCAACATGAATAACTTGATTAACAACTTTCGTGATATACGCTTTTGAAAACCGCTGAGGTTTGTGGCAATAGGGTACATTGAACTCGCCGCGTTTGTTAAACCTAATCATTCCGTTAAAACAAGACCGATTAAGAAACAAAAAATCCAACGGACTATGTGTTGAATTAAATCGTTCCCTCACAACATAGTAATACGTTTCATCTTTTTCTGAAAGCAGCCTTCCGTTTTCTTCAAGATGCTCACGTATTATCTGTGAAGTAATCGTTCCTTTTTTCAACTGCAAATAAAAATCAACTAAATATGGATTTGTTTCAGAAAAGATAGCCTTTTCCGGTGCAAGATTAAACCCAACCACTCCTGAACCAAAGAACGGCTCAATCCAGATTGAGTTTTTATCTACATCTGCATATTTTTTGATAAACGGAACTAGTTTCGTTTTTATTCCCTGTGTCTTGATAGGAGGCACAAAAACTTTTTCATCGTTCATGTGAATTACCTCCTTTCCGTACAGATGCTTTCGGATTGTTCAACTGTGAATCCAAGCCTCGAAACTCAAGATACTCTGCAAATGATGTCAGTGGTTTGGGCATTCCTGTTCTCAAATCTTTTACGGTCATTCTTTCGTAATTGCACCAGTAGTCATCAAAATGTTCTTCCCCTGCTTTTGCAAAAACGCCATTTCCGGAAAGAATGTCAGAAATCTTCTGAATGCTACCAATATTAGCAGTATTTCCGCTACCTCTCTTATCACTTGCAATCTTCCACTTTTCTTCCGCGAAAAACAAGAAATCATTTAAGATCGCGGGTATTTGATCAATTTCTTCAATCGTATAACGCTTCGTTTCATCAATTTCATGCGTATTGATTCTCGAATATATAATCCCAAAACAGAAATGCCCACTATAAGCGCTATAAGGGTATTGAATATTTTTTGTACTGTTTCTTTCTAAGAAATAAACTCCATGAGAACCAAGTGTAAAGCCATTACAAAAGTCTGGTGCATCTGGAAGTCTGTACGTAGTTTTAAGATCCACAGCAAATTTTATATCCGGATTCTCAACTGAAATAAAAGTAAGATCAGGATAATAATTCTGATGCTTTGCTAATTCAAGCGTATATCCTATTTGCTGGGCAAACCGAAGAAAAAAAGGAAACAGATGCAGTTCCAATACCTTAGATACTATTTTCGTATCAGCAGACATCGGGTAAACATTCTTGAATATATCAATAAAGCCTCTGATATCCCACTCGCCACCTTTAGCAATCTGCTCGGATATACTGCTTGAAAAAGATTTTAACGCATTTAAAAAATCTATTTTAGCTATTGTATATTTTTCCATATCACTTCACGGATTTCTCATAAGCCGCAGCCGCCTGATAAATCTTCGCCTCCGAGAAAGCGGGGCCGATGAGCTGGAAGCCGACCGGAAGCTGTGCGCTGCCGTCCGTGACCGTGCCGCAGGGAACAGAAATTGCAGGCAGACCGCCGAGGTTGACCGGCACAGTGCAGATGTCACCCAGTGCCATTTCCATCGGGTCGCTTGCCTTCTCACCGATCTTGTAGGCGGGCGTCGGTGCAACCGGCGTCAGCAGGAGATCGTATTTGCCGAACAGCTCCTTGAAAGCGCGGATGAGCAGCGTTCTGGCCTGCTGAGCCTTTTTATAGTAGGCATCGTAGTAGCCGGCGGAGAGAACGTAGTTGCCCAGCAGAATGCGGCGGCGGACTTCCTTGCCGAAGCCCTGTGTACGGGTCTTGCGGTAAAGCTGATCGAGGTCTTCGATACCCTCTGCACGGAAGCCGTAGCGGATGCCGTCGAAGCGGGCGAGATTCGAGGATGCCTCCGCGCAGCAGAGGACATAGTAAGCCGGCAGCGCGTAGCTGACAGCCGGCAGGGAGCATTCCTCAATGACAGCGCCGGCAGATGCGAGCTGATCCGCAGCCTTGCGCACGAGTGCCGCAACCTCCGGATGAATACCCTCTCCGAAATACTCCTGCGGCAGACCGATCTTCATGCCGGTCAGGTCTTTGCCGATCAGTGCAGAGTAATTCGTATCAAACTGCGGCAGCGAGGTGCTGTCGCGGCGGTCGTGACAGGAGATTGCCTCCAGAACCTTTGCATTGTCAGCAACCGTTTTCGTCAGCGGACCGATCTGGTCGAAGCTCGATGCGTATGCAACGAGACCGTAACGCGAAACCGTGCCGTAGGTCGGCTTCATACCGACCACGCCGCAGAAGGATGCCGGCTGACGGATCGAGCCGCCGGTATCGGAACCAATGGCGAATGCGCATTCATCTGCCGCAACTGCCGCCGCCGAACCGCCGGACGAACCGCCGGGGACGTAATCGGGCGCAGCGGGATTGCGCGTGACCTGAAGCGCGGAATTCTCGGAGGAGCTGCCCATTGCAAACTCGTCCATATTGGTCTTGCCGAGCATGACCGCGCCCGCCGCCTTCAGACGCTCCGTGACGCAGGCGTCATAGACGGGGAGCCAGTTTTCGAGCATTTTCGAGGCGCAGGTCGTGCGGACACCCTTTGTGCAGATGTTGTCCTTCATGGCAAAGGGGATGCCCGTCAGCGGGCCGGCATTGCCTGCCGCGCGCATTTTGTCGGCGGCTTCCGCCTGCCGCATGGCTTCCTCCTGTGCGACGGTCAGGTATGCACCGAATCTGCCGTCGGTATCAGCGATCTTCTGAAGCGCCTGCTCTGTCAGGGCTTTTGCGGTGACATCGCCCTGCTCCAGCAGCGCAGAAAGTTCCGCGATATTCATTGTAGTATAGTCCATTTCGCGCGCTCCTTTCAGCCGATGACCTTCGGCAGGGTAATGAGGCCGTCCTCAGACTGTGTGCCGGAGAGCAGCAGATCACGGTCAAGGCGGGTCTCAGCGGGGATGTCCTCGCGCAGGACGTTTTCCAGCGGTGCGATGTGGGCGGTCGGTTCGACGCCCTCGGTATCAAGTTCAGAGAGCTGTCCGAAATAGGTCAGCATTTCGGCAATGCTCTCCGAAAGCGGCTCTGCTTCCTCCGCCGGAATATCCAGACGGGAAAGCCATGCCAGCGTATCGAGTGTTTTTGCATCAAGCTGCATAGTGTGTACTCCTTTTCATGGGATGGGTTCGCATACATAGATAGTATAGCACATTTTGCCGCAGATTGCAAGCATTTCCGGCAAAGGCAAACCGGTTTCCGCTTGCAGCCTTTCCTCCGCGCAAGGTCGGCACTCCGCCGCGCCGCAATTGTCACCTGCGCGCCCATTGCCAGCAGCCGCGGCTGCAATGCCTGACTGACCCGCCCTGCACCCAGCATCACGCAGGACAGCCCGTGCAGCGTAACCGGCAGTTCCCGCAGCGCAATTTCAATGGCAGCTTCGGCAGTCGGAACGGCATTCCGGACGGCAAAGGCATCTGCGGCGGCATAATCACAGGGATGCAGTCCTGCCTGTGCAATCGCAGCGGCGGTCTCCGCAGAAAGCAGCCCGCCCAGCACCGTTCCGCCCGTTCTGACGCGCTTCAGCAAACCGGCAAGTGAAATCGGTTCGCTGCTTTGCGGCGCATATACGTGAATGCCGTCGGGAACGGCGGGCAGCGGAAGCAGCAGCGCATCGAAAACAGCATCCGGCACAGCATTTGCATCCGTGACACCGGCAGGCAGCGCCCCGATGCCCAGTCCACAGACCGCAGCGGATGCCGTCAGCATCGCCGCTGCCGCATTCTGCCGGAGATCGCCGCCTGCAAGCAGCAGACGCAGCTTTGGGGTTTGCGGCATTTGAATCACTCCTTCTGATGAATTCTCCGGAGAACCGGATCGCCCTATTCTATGCGGAATCTGCCGAAACGGTGCGAACTGCGTCTCCTCGCGGGATGCAGTTTGTGCAATCTGCCGAATCGCACCGGAACTACTTGACATTGCAAAGTAGCTGTGCTATACTACAGTCAAGCTACTCGGCAATGCAAAGTAGCGGAGGAGGAATGCAGCTTGGATAACGCACAGCTCATGAAAGGCGTACTGGAAGGATGTGTGCTGGCGGTCATTGCGCGCGGCGAGACCTATGGCTATGAGATCCTCGGAATGCTCGAATCTGCTGGATTTTCCGATCTCGGTGAAGGCACACTGTATCCCGTACTGACGCGGCTCGACAAGGCAGGGCTTATCGCCTGCCGGAAGGCAAAATCGCCGCTCGGTCCGGTGCGCAAATACTATTCGATCACAGACGAAGGCAAAGCGCAGCTCGCGGATTTCCGCACGCGCTATGAAGCAATGGCACAGAGCGTCAAACGTGTTCTGCAAGAAGGAGGAGACCTGAAATGATGGACTATGAAGCAATGAAAACGCAGCTCACAGGCGATTTTCGTGAGACCTTTGACAAGGCGCAGACCTATGCGATGACCTCGAATTTCGATGAGGCATATTCCGATGACAAAATGATGGAGCTTTATGATCTCCTGCTGACCGCGCAGACAGAACAGCGCCCCGCTCAGCAGGTCGTCGGCAAAGATGCAGCAGCTTTCGTCACAAACTTTTTCTCCGATTACACCATGAACTGGCAAAACCTGCTCGCTGTCATTCCGGATACCATCAAGCGGCTCACAATCGTCGTGCTGGTGGTCTCGCTGCTCGATTTCTTCGCAAATTCGGAGGAAACCGGCTTCTTCGCCGCCCGCACGGACATCTCCATGATTCTCGCAGGCCTGATCGGCGGCGTGGTCTTCCTCGCCTTCAATCAGTTCGTCCTGCGCCCCGCATCCATGAAAGCAAAGAAGATCAAAAACGCAGGCTGGGCGTTCATCATAATGGGGCTGTTCGTCGGCATGATCGTACTGGAACTGGCGTTCCGGAATAGTCTGGAAATGAATGTCCCGACCGCCCCGCTCATCATCGGCTGCGGCGTATATCTGCTTGGATTTTACGCTGTCCGTTCGGTCTGGCGGCTGAAGAAATACGGCACGGTGCGCGACATCCGCAGACAGCACACAGAGGACAGCTACTATAAGAATCTCCCGAACCGCGACATCGAGCGTGCCTATATGGAGGGGCTGCTGAAGCGCTATCAGCACCTTTCGCGGAAGGGCAAAGTCACGGAAGATGCCTTCCTCGCAAAAATGGAGCGCGAAGAAAAATGGGTCGTGCGGAGCAATTTCATCTTCACGGTGTTCATGGTCGCGATGATTCTCTGTTCGATTGTCAAGGTCGCGCTGGAAAGCACGGTGATTGATACGCTGTTCTTTGCGTTGATTCTCGGCGTGATCGAATGGTTCATCTGGAAACTGTTTATTGGCAGCAGCAAAAAGGCATCGGCGATGCGGCGGCGGATCTACGCGGCGTGCAGCAAATGCGGCATGACCCTGCCGGCGTATCTGGAATCGGAGCTGGAATCTGTACACAATGCCTAATCAGAAAGTGACAAATACATCACAGATTGTGGGTTGCTACAAAAGTGATGGATTTGTCACTTTTCTCTTGACTTTCTGCCGGAAGTGTGATATACTTGTCACAAGAGGTGAGAAATACATCACCTCGCAACAAGAAACGGAGGAATTCGAAATGAAAACGGTTACTGCAAAGAAAGCACTCTCGGTCAAGGCACAGGCAATTCTCTCGGCGGCAGGCATGGCAATCCTGATCTGCGGGCATCTGCTCGGCGAAACGCTGCTGAGCCACCTTTGCTGCATCACCGCATTCCTGCTAGTACTCGCGCCGCTGCTGCTGAAACGCGATGTCCGCGATGAACTCGCCCGCGAAAACGAAGCAAAATCCATGCGCGTGACGCTGTTTGCGGCCTATGCGGTGCTGCTCCTTCTGGGCATTCTTGATTTCGGCGGCGTGAAATACACCCGCACCACATTCCAGATCGCGCTCTGCGGACTGCTCTGCTTCCAGAGCCTCAGCCTCGCATTTTTCGAGGGCCGCAGCGCCGCATCCGATGACGAGGAGGTATAACGATGAACAAGCCGCTCACTCCGATCAATTTCCGGCGCTATTATTTCTGGCAGATCGTCATGAACACGGCAATGGGACTGCTCTGGGCAGGCTTGACGGTCTATGAAGGCACGGCGTTTGCAGAAGCGAACCGCGGCATCACCATTGCAGTCTGGGTACTGTTCGTGCTGCTGACCTTCCTCACCATGACCGCAAGCACCTTAGTCGCGGCGCGGCACGACAAATTCGATGAGCTTTACCGCGAGAACATCCACCGCACCAATTCAGCCTTCCTGAAGCTGCTCTTCTGGGCGGGATTCATCGCATTTCTCGCCTGCGAAACCATGTACGGAGTCGCCCGTGCAGGCATTCACCTCAGCGGCGGCATGATCGCATCTGCAATGTATCTGCTGTATGCGGTCTACAACGGCATCGCGATGCACTATGAGCAGAGAACGGATAATGCAGCAGAGGAGGATGCCTGATGCCGGAAGTCACACTCACCACGAAGCTGCGCGAATTCCGCGCAAAAACAGGCATGAAGCAGGGCGAACTTGCCGATCTGGTCGGGGTGCGCCGCGAGACGATCATCCGGCTGGAAAAGGGACAGTATAACCCTTCCCTCAAGCTGGCAATGGACATCGCAAAGGTGTTCGGCACGACGGTCGAGGAACTGTTCAGCTTCGGGGAATAAACCGTGCGCAGAGACCGGAAGGTTCGCTTTCCGGTCTCTTGCTTTGCGGCACAGTTTCAACAATATCCACACTTTTTTGAACAGTCCCATTGCGTTTTCTGTTCGAATATGGTATAATGAACGCATCTGATTTTCGATGAAAGGATGTCGAACCATGCAGGAACGTATCTTGATTGCGCAGAGCGGCACGGAATTGCTCCGGATGCTCGCAAGGCACGGCAAATCCACACTCGGTCTGCGCATCATGCAGCCGCAGGAGCTTGCACAGTTTGCGCTGATGCGCAGCGGCATTGCAATGCAGGAAACCCTGCTGCGCCCCGATGAGGAAGCAGCACTGATTTTCCGCTTTTTGCCGGAGATTCCGTATTTTGCAAATGCCTCTTACCACGATGCGCAATGTCTTGCGGCATCGCTGCGCACACTCCGCAGTCAGATTCCCGCACAGGAACGCAGCACCCTCACAGCAGGACTCAGCAGCAGTCCGTTCACAGAGAAAAATGCCGCATTGACTGCGGTTTTCGATCAATATACAGCGGCGCTCAGCCGGATGCAGGCTGCCGACAGCATCTGCATGATGCGCCGCGCCCTCGCCGATGCAAACCCGCTCAGCGCAGAAATCACCGTTCTGCGCGAATTTCCGGTTTCCCCGCTGGAGCGCGCCCTGATTGCGCATCTCTCCGGCGGAAACATCCGCACCTGCACGCTGCGGGAACTGCTGCATCAGCCGGAAGCAGCCGCCGTCATGCCGGCTGTTACGGAAAGCTACGGCGCTGCAAATGAAGCAGAAGCCGTCCTCGGCACGATCTTTGCGGCGCATCTCCCGCTCGATCAGTGTATCATTGCGCTGACAGATGCCGCAGTCTATGCGCCGCTGCTTTTTGAACTGTGCAGCCGGTACGGCATCCCTGCATCATTCGGATGCGGGCTGCCCATTACCCTCACGCAGCCCGCTGCCGTTCTGCGCGATTATCTGTACTGGCAGACTGCCGGTCATTTCGGTGTGGATGCGCTCACGGCACTCCTCTGCGGGACAGCATTCGATACCGGACAATTCTGCGCGGATTTCGGCATCGCAGACCGCAGGCAGCTTGATGCATTTCTCTTTGCAGCCGGCTCGATGCGCCTCGGCACGGACATCTCCGAGAACCGCGCCCGCATTGCCGCCTATGAAGCCGCTGCCGTGCGCGATACAGCGCTCCTTGCACAGCTCAAAGCGGTCTTCACAGGGGATTGTACCGACTGCGCAAGCCTGATCCGCAGCTATGCAAAGATCCGCAAAAACGATCTCGGCAGACTTGATGCCGCCGCACAGCACAAGATCTGCGATACACTGGAGCGCTTTGCCGCGCTGACCGGAGACCCGGCGGAAAAGCTGATTCCGGAGCTGCTGCAAGCACGCATCTGCTCGGAAAACAGCCGTGAAGGGGCGCTGCATATCACACAGATTTCCGGCGCGCTGACCGCCCTGCGGCAAAATCTCTTTGTGATGGGGCTTTCGGCAGAACTGTTCCCCGGCGCACCGGCAGAGAACTATCTGCTGCTGGATGACGAACTGCAGGCCTTCGGAGACGATGCACCGACCTCCGTGCGCCGCATCGCGCAAACCAAGCAAATGCTGCGGAATTTGCTGCAAACCGCCGCTGCACTCGGCGTCTGCACGCAGCTCTCCTACTGCGGCTACGATACCGCAGAACTCAAGGCGAATAACATCTCCGCAGAGCTGTATACATACTATCTCGAAGCAGGCGGTACGGATGAAAAAGCCTTCCGGCAGGCAATCCGGCACACGGGCTATTTTGCGCAGGATTCCGGCGGCATGACCGAAATCGGGCGCGCCTATCTGCACGGCGAAACGCTCGCTGCGGCACAGGCTGCACCGGCAGATGTCCCCGCCGCAGAAGGTACACTGCATATCCTGACGCCGAGCCGGATTGAGCAGTATCTCGAATGCCCGAAGCAATTCTGCTATCAGCACATCATGAAGATGCGTGTTCCTGAACCGGACGATGTATTCCGCATCATGACGCCGGCTGCTTTCGGTACGCTGGTGCATGAGGCAATGGAATGTCTCTGCGGCGAAAAGCCCGGTGCGGACGCATTTTCAGCACACGCAGAACAGGTTTTCCGCGCCTATCTGACGGAGCGCCCGCCGATGAATCCCGCTGATGCGGAGAAATCGCGCGAGGAGCTGCTCCGGACAGCGGAAAACGGTTATCTGCTGGCGGAGGAACGGCATCTCACCGCGGCAGAACAGGACATCAGCGCGGAATACCCCTGCGGCATCCGCGTTTACGGCAGACCCGATGCCCTCGAATCGCTGCCGGACGGCACATTCCGCGTCATCGACTACAAAACCGGCAAAACAGTCGTGCATGATGCGGAGAACGCATATTCGTGCATTCAGGTGATGCTCTATGCCGATATGCTCACCCGCGCCGGCAGAACCGTCACTGGCGGCGAATACTGGTATCTGCGCACCGGAGAGGTCATCCCCTGCGCTTATTCGCCGGAACGGGCTGCCGTCATCGAAACGGTGCTTGCGGAGATTGCAGAAGCCATGCGCACAAATCATTATCCGGCGCAGGCATCGAAAGAAGCGTGCAGATTCTGTCCGTACAAAGGAATCTGTGAGGAAGGCGGTGCAGTCAAATGCTGAATATCATGGAAGAAGATGCCCGCGCAAGAGCCCGCATCAGCGGCGAAATTGACCGCAACTTCTTCGTGGAGGCAGCGGCAGGTTCGGGCAAAACATCCTCGCTTGTCAGCCGCATGACCGCTATGGTCGCAGCGGGCACGGATGTCAGCCGCATCTGCGCAATTACCTTTACAAAGGCGGCGGCAAAGGAATTCTACAGCCGCTTTCAGGATGCGCTGATCACACAAAGCCGCGAAGCAGCAGACGAGACCGTCCGGAAGCGCTGCGGCGATGCCCTGCGGAACATCGACCTGTGCTTCATGGGGACAATCGACGCTTTCTCAAATATGCTGCTGCATGAGCATCCCTTTGAGGCGGGAATGCCCTCAGACGCGGCAGTCGGGGCGTCCGGCGATGTGATGCACGCCTATCTCGCGGAGTACGCCTGCCTCAAGCGCGGCGAATACGGCAAAACGCTGCTGGAAAAATATAACCGCTTCCGCGCCGTGCAGACCGATGCAGATACAGCGTTCACAAAATGCATCGGACTCTTCACCGAACGGCGCGAGGCAGATTTCATCTTCCCGCAGACAGATTTCTTCGATGCCGATGCAAAGTATACAAACTGGAAATACAAGCTGATTCTCACGCTGCAATTTCTGCTGGAACATCCGGAATATGTGGGGACAGTCAAGCCGACGCAGAGTATATATCAGCAGCTTCCGCGAATGATTGCATCGCTGCAAATGCGCTGGAACGGGCAGATCGGCACGGTGCTGCAAACACTCCGGAAGAATGACGGTCTGCGGCTGGGCAAGGACAGCAAAAAGCAGCCGTTCGATCCGGCAGAGATCGGCATTCCGATGCCGGAAATTTTCTCGCTGCATGAGAACAAATCCGGCAAACCCGATTACTGGTATCTCAATCTCACCGCTTCGGAGGTTTACATCAGCCTGAAGCAGATGCAGTATGCCGCGACGATGGATTTCCTCACGGATGCCGCACAGGCAATCTCTGCGGAGATGTGCCGCAGGGGCAGCGTCACCTTCCATGATGCGCTTCTCATGCTGCGCAATCTGCTGCGGCAGGATGCTGCAAACGGCGGCAGACTCATCGGACATATTGCGAAGCGGCACAGCTATTATCTGGTGGATGAATTTCAGGATACTGACCCCTTGCAAGCGGAGGTGCTGTTCTATCTCACCGCGCAGATACCGCATCCGGAATGGACTGCCTGTGTGCCGCGCCCCGGTGCGCTGTTCATTGTCGGAGACCCGAAACAGTCCATCTACCGCTTCCGCGGCGCAGATGTCAGTTCCTTTCTGCGGGTGCGGGAGATTTTCGCGCATCAGGCGGGCGAGGTGCTGACACTCAGCCGGAATTACCGGTCAAGCTGCAAGCTGCGCCGGATGTTCAATGCCGTTTTCCCGCCGCTTTTGCAGGAAAACGGTACGGTTCAGAGCGGTTATCACGCAATTCCGGTCAGCGAAACAGAAGCAGATACAGAATTTTCCGGCATCTATACCTATCAGGCATCGGTCAGCCGCTACGGCGTTCTGACAGATGACGCGGAACAGGTCACAGACGTCATCCGCCATCTCACCGGCAATCCCGCAATCCGGCTGAAGAAAGGCAAAACGCCGCAGTTCCGCGATATTATGGTGATCGCCTACCGCAAAAAGCAGACCGCCGTTCTCGCAAAACAGCTTCTCGCAGCAGGCATCCCTGTGCGCGTGGAGGGGCAGATTGATTTTCGGGACTGTCCGCTGCTGACTGCGGCTGTCAGGCTGTTGCAGGCGGCGGCGCTTCCGCAGGATGCAATGGCGGTCTTCCGTGCGCTGACATCTCCAGCATTCGGCATCCCCGAAGCAGCACTCCGGAATTTCTGCGGGGCAGGCGGCAGACTGAACGCCTATTTTGCAGAGGAGACCCTCACAGCACAGTTTCCGGAAATCTGCAATGCACTTTCCGTGCTGCATCAGGCGGTACTGCGCGGGCAATCCGCAGACAGCGCCGCCCTGCTGGATTTCCTGACGGATGCGGCAAAACTGCCCGCAAAAACCGGCAGCGCCTCTCTCGAATACTATTATTTTGCCTGTGAATTACTCCGGCAGCGGGAACGTGAAGGCACGATGATCACGCACGCGGATGCCGCCGCCTATCTGGAAAATCTGCTGAAAAATGCCGGCGAGGAACGCTGCGTCAGTCTTTCGCCGGATGACAACCGTGTTCACATCGCGAATCTGCACAAGGTGAAGGGGCTGGAAGCACCGATTGTCATTCTGGCTGACCCCATTGCAAAAGCACATCAGCCTTCGCTGCGCACCGTTCATGAACCAGAACGGACAGAATGCCGCATCTTTTCGATGTCCTCTGCGCTGCCCTATTATGTGACATACGCCGAAACAGACGCATTTGCAGAGGATATGGAGGCGGAAACGGTCTGTATGGAGGCTGAAAAGGCACGCCTGCTTTATGTGGCTGCAACCCGTGCGGAGAACATCCTGATTATCGGAGACAGCATCACGGAACAGGGGACACACGCGGAAAACAATCCGTGGCAGATTTTCCTGCCGTTTGCCGAAGGAACACCCGCCGCCTGCATTCCCGCAAACCCGAACAACATCTGCACACCGGAGACCCGTTCCGACGGTGATGCCCTGTATGCACAGGCGGCACAGCAGTCCGTGTTTGCACACAGCGATGTGTCCGCGCCGACCTATCAGACGGTGCTGCCGAGTAAAATCCGGCTGACGCCCGTCACAGCCGAGGACGAGCCGGCAGACGCGCCCGAATCCATCCCGCTGGACCGCAATGCTGCATTGACCGGAACACTGGTTCACCGGCTGATGGAGTGCATCGTTTCGGGCGGTGTCCCGCAGGAGACTGCCCCGCTGATTTCTGCGATTCTGCGCGAATACGGCGCGGAGGAAACGGTGTACCGTCCGGTGCTGGAAGGCGTGCTGCAAAGGATGACACAGGGCGGCTATCCGCAGGAGAATGCAGCAGTTCCGGCAGATCTGCTGCCCGCGCTGTGTGCCGCGGATGCGGTTTACTGCGAAGTGCCGTTCTGCATCCGGCGCGGCGATGATCTGGTGAACGGCGTGATTGACCTGCTCTATCGCTGCGGCGATGCGTGGCACATCATCGACTACAAAACGAACGCGGAACGGGCGCATCTCGCGGAAAAATACGCGGGACAGCTTGCGGCGTACTGCGAGGCGGTACAGACCGTGACCGGCTGCAAACCCGACGCGGCGATCTACCATATAGATGTATGACGGCTGCCGCAGAAACCCGCGCACAGCAAAAACGACCGGAGTACCCGCAAGGGCGCTCCGGTCAGCTTGTCGATAAAGGTATCGCTGCGCGATGATTATAATGGGGCGCTCGCCGCTCCGCTGTGAGTTTGCA
>DGVV01000017.1 GCA_002395085.1 Ruminococcus sp. UBA4275
AATATAAATCCGTCGGAGACACTTTTCTGAATTGGCTTGGTGCGTGTCGCTGCCATTTGATTCTAAGCAAATCTCCCTAACCGATACAACAGAACCCGTCTGCACCAAAACCGTGCAGACGGGTCTTTTGCTGGTCTTGAATTGCTTCCGCCGTTCTCCGGCGGAAATTGCCTGCGGATGCTGTTCGCAGCTTACATATAGCTTTCGATGAACTCGACAGCCTCGCCCACCGTGCTGATCTTGTCAACTGCATCATCCGAAATGCCAATGTCAAACTCCTCGGAGATCGTCTTCATCAGCAGCGTGATGTCCAGTGAATCCGCGTGCAGATCGTGGACAAAATCTGCATCCAGCGTCACTTCGTCCTCGTCAACATCAAGTTGATCGAGAATGATGTCCTTCAGCTTCTCAAATACCATTTCCCTGCGCTCCTCTCTGTATGTGATCGCGTCACTCGCGTGACATCGCTTATAGTATAGCGGTTTCCGCAGGAAAGGTCAATATCTTCGCGTGGAAAATTTTACGGTCAATTTATGTTGCTGATTGTTCAATTTGCACAGAAGGCACGGAGCTGCGCAATTTTTCACGCCATTGCATCTGCGACAGGAATGCAGCATCAGATTCGCCGCAGCGCACGGCGGTTTCGCGGAGCATCAGGATGTCAGCGCCCTGTGCGCAGGATTCCGCGAGCGCAGCAGAGAGCATCCCGCACAGCACCGCTTCCGATTCCGCAGAAGGATTTGTCACGCAGATACGCCCGTTTACCGTGAACCGGAGAATGTTGTTTTCCGCTTTGCAGTCCAGATGCAGCCGCGCACGGGTTACGCTGTGTACGCCGTCTGCCGCCGCAAAATCAAAGTGCTGATAGCTGCCGCCCAGCAGCGCGAGTCCGCGGCAGGCATCGGGGGAGAGCGTCCCGAATGACTGCTGCGCATCACAAAGCAGAAGTGTCAGTGTGCCGGCATCGTGGCAGTGCATCGCTGTCATGCCCGAACCGCCAAGCAGGTCTCCGATGACGGCATCGGCGGTGCGGGCGGGCAGCAGACCGGTTTCCACCGCGGCGCGGAGGGCATCCGGAGAGGGCGCATTGCCCCCGCACAGCAAATCGCACGCGCCCTCAGGGACGGCAAGTACGGCACAGGTCGGCGGAAGCCATTTCGCACGGAAATAAGGGAGCAGAACTGCGGCGGGGTCGCTGCCCAGCAGCAGCATAGAGAGATGCCCCGCGGAAATCTCCGCACCGGATGCGTTTGCGAGGGTATCGCGCAGGAGACAGGGGTCTTCCGCATCCGCAGTAACGATTTCATCGGATTGCGAAGCGTGCATCGCGAAACGGGTCTGTGTGCCGGCATCTGCGGCGAGAATATCCGGTGAGATGCGGCTGCGGATGTCGGTGCAGGCGGTCAGCAGCAGCAGCGCCGGCAGCAGCGGCAGATATTTCATGGAATGCTCCTTTCTCCCGCACGGCAGATTTTGCCCGTGCCGATCAAAAAGCCGGTGCTGAGCAGCACACAGGAGACCGACAGCATCATCCAGAAACCGTCCGTGCGCACGGCATCCGAGAAGGGCAGCCGCGCCAGCAGCAGGAAAAACGGATTTCCCTGCCGCACCGTCAGGCGGCCGCTGCACATTGCGCCCAGCAGAATCAATCCCGCAAGCAGCATTCGCCCGATGCAGAAGCCGAACATTGCTTTCTTTGCAAATGCGCGGTTATCCGGTGAATGCGGCAGAACGGCGGGCATCAGGCAAAGCGGCGCAAACCGCCATTCGCGGAGAAATGCAGCCGCAGCGCCGCCGGGCTGACCGTACAGCGTCAGCAGCGAAGCATGAACCGCCGCCCGCGGAATCAGCAGCAGAAATCCGGCACAGGTCACGGTCAGCAGGAGAACGGCGCAGCGGGGTGCGGCGGTCTGCGGGAGCAGCAGCGCATCTGCGAGGGCAGCCGTGAACAGCAGTATGACAGCGGCGGGATGCGGCATCTGAAGCGCGTGCAGCATTGCCGGAAAATCCGCAGTCAGCAGCAGCGCCAGCAGGGCAGCGTAGATTTTGAACACCGGCAGAATGCGGTGCAGGCGGATGCGGTACAGCGGCAGCGTCAGGGCGGTTTGCAGGATAACGGCGGTCAGCAATCCGCGCGCCCGTGCGGCGGTAAACGGCGCATCGTCGCAGAAGAAAAATGCAAGGCGCGTCAGCAGGAGGGCAGCGGCGCATTGCAGGGCTGTCCATTGCGGCGCAGGTGAATGGCATTTCGGCATGGTGCATCTCCTTTGCGGGATTTGTCAGCAGATTTGCGGATGCGGGGGGAGGTCAGTGCGGATTGTCTGTCCGGATTTCGGAGATGCGGAAATTGCCCTGAGAAAGCTGCCGGAATCCGATGCGCGCAAGAATATCCCGCAGGCGGTGCGGAAACAGCGGCGCAATCGGGGCGGAAACCGGATAGCCGAAAATCTCTGTGCCGCAGATATGCAGCATGACCGAAGTTCCAAGCAATGCGATGCCCGGAATTCCCGCTGCCGCCGCAGCTAAAATGAACGCCGGACGCAGCACGGTCAGCGCTGCATGATGTTCCGGTATCACGAAGCCTGCCGTTGCGGAAATCGCGGCAACGGTCAGGACGGGGGTGCTGAGGAGACCGGATTTGACCGCTGCATCCCCGATCAGCAGCCCGCCGATCATGCCGACTGCCCCGCTGACGGCTTTCGGCAGACGCAGCCCCGCTTCGCGCACGGTCTCGTACATGAACAGCACCCCAAGCAGTTCCGCCGGCAGCGAAAACGGCACATCCTGTTCGGATTCGGTCAGGATGCGCAGGAGTGTTTCGTGCAGCAGCTCCGGATGCCACATCGCACAGGCAAGATATGCCGCCGGCAGCAGCAGCGCGATCAGTGCCGCGCCGTATTTCAGCCAGCGGAGCAGCGTTGCGTAGGCGGGCGGGTAATTGTAATCGTCCAGGGTCTGGAAGGTCTCGCAGAAAAGCTGCGGGATGACCAGCGCAAAGGGTGTGCCGTCAATCAGCACGCCGACCCTGCCTTCCAGCAGTTTTGCGCAGAAGATGTCCGGACGTTCCGTTGTGCTGACGCTGTGAATCAGCCCGATGTCGCTTTCTTCGAGGAAGGGGCGCACGTATCCGCTGGAAAAGACCGTTTCCAGCGGGAGCGATTCCAGCTTTTCGCGGATGCGGGCGGTGAGGTCTTCCGGCGCACGGTCACGGAGATAGCAGATGCACAGATCTGTGTGCGAGACCGTTCCTGCCGTGACAAGCGAAAAGGTCATGGCAGGGGTGCGCATCCGGCGGCGGATGAGGGAGATATTGGTGCGCAGGGTTTCTGTGAAGCCCTCTTTTGCGCCGTAAATGTTCAGTTCGCCGGAAGGCTCGGAGATGCTGCGCGCCGCATAGCCCTGTATCCCGAATGCGAGTGCGGTTTCGCTGCCCTCTGCAAGCAGAACGGCAAATCCGGCATAGATTTTCGTGAGGATGGCGGCGCTGTCATGCAGAACGGCGGTATCGGGCGCAAGGAGACGGGTGCGGAGGATTGCGCGCAGGAGTGCATCGCCGGAGGCGGCATCGCAGGAAAACTGCCGGAGCGGTTCGAGGACGAGTTCTCCGAGCATAGCGGAGGAAAGCATCCCCTCGCAGGTAAGCAGCGCACACGGTATGCCGCACAGGCTGACGCGGCTGAGCGTGACATCTGCCGAACTGCCTGCTGCCTGCATAAGTTGCGCGAGATTCTGTTCAAGATGACCGGAAAGCTTCATATCCACACCCCTTTGCAGAGAGTATGCCCGCCTGCGGAGGGATGTATACGGCGAACGGGCGGCGGATTCTGCAAAAAATTTGGGCTAATAACAATTTAGGTG
>DGVV01000077.1 GCA_002395085.1 Ruminococcus sp. UBA4275
CACGCAGTTGAATGCTGCGTGTGTTTTTCGGGAGGGGTATGAAATTCACTTTCAGGTGATGAGATTGCTGTTATTTTCAAACTGCGGCATATTGTTCGGAGGGGTCATGCCATCCGGAGGGGTCATGCCATCCGGAGGGGTCATGCCATCCGGAGGGGTCATGCCGTCGGGGGGCGTCATATTCTCGCCGCGGCTGCCTCTGCCGCCGTGTCCGCCGCCCATATTTCCGCCGAATCCGCCGCCGTTCATGCCGCCGCCGAAACCGCCCATCATGCCCTCAGAGGGCGCTGCGGTGATTTCTGTGCCGCCGGTGAGTTTACCGCCTGCCGTCACAGAAAGATCCGATTGTGCAAGCAGTTCAGTGCCGCCGGAGACGCTGCCGCCGGAATACGCCGTGCAGCCGTCCGTCTTCTGACCGGCATTGCCCGCTGCGGAGGGAATCGACACGATGACATTGCCCGCGTCATCGACAAAAGTATAGAGCGTGGAGAGATCGGTATTGCCTGCGGTCAGGGTGATGTAGCTGCCACCCTCATAATTCAGGCTGTAGCCGTCGCCTGTGTCAATCGGTTCCTGACCGTTGAAGACGTAGCAGCCGCCGGTCATATAGACCGGACCGTTGGAATCCATGCCGTCATGGTCGCCGGCAGCGCTGTTGACACTGACCGCGCCGCCGCGGAGATAGAGTTCGCCGTAGGAGCTGCTCATCATGCCGCCTCTCATGCCGCCGGTCTGCTGTGCCGATGCCGCTGGGAATTCACCGCCTGCCGCATTGTAGCCGTCATCGTCGGAGACCACATAGACCGTGCCGCTGTTCTGGTAGATGTGAACGCCCTCAATGCCCTCATACGCCTGCGAGATGCTGATTTTGACATCATCGAATGTGCCGGCATTTTCTGTGCCGATGGTAATGTCTCCGTCCGCGTGGATGCCGTCGTCGCCGGCTGCGATGCTGAAGGTACCGCCGGTGAGCGTGATGCTGCCGCCTGCGTGCAGGGCATCGTCAGCAGAATCGACCGTAATGCTGCCGCCGCTGACCGTGAGATCGCCCGCCGCCTTGATTCCCTTGCGGCTGGGGGCGGTGTTTTCAGCTGCGGTATCGGATGCGGTTTCTGTTTCCGCGGTAAATGCGGTCTGTTCCCACGTTCCTCTGCCGCCGAATCCGTCACCGAAATTACCGTGTCCGCCGAAATTGCCGTGTCCGCCGAATCCGCCGCCGAACATCTCATCCTGATGCGCTTCTGCCTGCGATGTGCCGCCTCCCGCATACACATTGATGCTTCCGCCGCTGACGGTCAGGGTGGTTGCAGTGTCAATGCCGTCCTGCTGTGCGGTGATGGTCAGAGTGCCGCTTTCGATGTAGACATAGCCCTTGCCTTCCTTGTCAGCGGTGGTGGACTTCACGCCGTCGCCGCCCGCATCGACCGTGACATCGCTGCCGCAGAGACAGACCGAGTCATTGCCCTTGATGCCGTGATTCACCGCGGAGACAGTGACCGTGCCGCCCACAAGCTTGAGGTCATCGCTGCACTGGATGCCATTATTGTAATTGCCGGTGACAGTCAGGCTGCCGGTGCCGTTGACCGTGAGGTCGCATTTGGATGCGAGGCAGGCATTGGGATAGCCGCCGTCGGTATCCTGCGCCGCATAGACGGTGTAGTTTGCCGCATCTGCAAGTGTATTCTGTGTACCGTCCGCAAGGGTAATGACCACTTTATCCGCCTTGAGAACGGTCAGCGGTGCGCTGCTTGTGCTGGTCATGCTGACGCCGTTGAAGATGAGATGCACCTTTTCGGTGTCGTCTGCGAGGTCGATGATGACTCTGCCGTCGGTGAGCGTACCGGAGAGAACATAGTCGCCGCCTTTTGTGATTGTGACCGCGCCGTCCGCGACGGTGATGCCGTCGGTGGAGGAGGGGATCACATCCGTTCCGTCAAATTCGAGCGTGACAGCGCTGCTGTCCCAGTCGGTGTTGAGATCGGCTTTCGTGAGTTTGAAGCCTTCGGTCTCGGTGCTGGAGAGATTCTCTGCTACAACGCCTGTCTGCTGAACCGCAGTCTGCGAATCCGCAGCGGACCGGGTCTCAGCGGGAGCGGTAGTTTCCGGTGTGCTGCTGTCAAAATTTTCAACCTTCTGTGTGCAGCCGGTGGCCGCTGCCATACAGGTCAGTGCCGCGAGGAGCGCGAGTGTTTTATTCATTTTACGCATAATACTCATCCTTTCGTGGATCATTGACCCGTTTTCCCTGTTTGTTTCTATGGTCTTATTATAGCGTTGATTTGTGGTTTTTCTGTGAAAATAACCGGAAATGAATCGGAAAGGAAACCGAAAAAGCCTTACAAGTTATATTCACAATCATACACAGAAATGCAGCCCCAAAGCTGCCGGAAAGCGGGCCTTGGGGCTGAAAATACGATGTTATTCGACTGACCGGATCTGATCGACCAGCGGTTCTTTCTGCATCCGCAGCAGCGGAATCAGGGATGTGATGAGTGCGATCAGGAATGCCACGCCTGCTGTCACCCAGATGCGCGGAAGCGGCTGTGTGTAGGGGATGAGCCTGCCGCCCTGCTCCTCCATCAGATCCACCGCCTTGAGCATCAGTTCCATGCACCAGATCAAGACTGCACAGACAGCCGATGCGCCGATTGCCGCACCGAAAACGTATTGCAGACTCTCAATCGCGGTCATGCGGTACATCTGTCCCTGCGTCATGCCGACGCACTGCATGGCAGCCAGTTCCGATTTGCGGTTGAGGATGCCGGTGGAGATGATATTGACCATGTTGACGAGTGCGATCAGGGCGATCATGATATTGACAAAGTTCACAGCGATGCGCACAGCAGCAATGATCGTGCGGATATTCTTCTGCTCGCCGTAGCGATCCTGCCACTCCTGAAGCGGTTTGAACATTTCCGGATGTTTTTCGAGGAAGCGTTTGCATTCAGCATAGTTTTCCTCCTTGTCTGCCCGGCAGCAGAGATAATCGCCTAACTGGAAATCACCGTAATTTTCCCAGTCGCCGTCCAGAAAGGCCTGATCGGCAAACAGAATCACGGCAGTCGGATACGGGACACTTTCTCCGTACGCCCGCATGAAATTGAACTCAAAATTCTTCGGGAAATCATCGTGCGCGGTGATGCGGCAGGTGATATTCTCCGCGGTTCTCTGTCCATACTCAGCGGGGTAGGCGTATGCGATGCCGTCTTCGTCAATTCCTTCGACTGCATCAAATATCATCAGGCGGAGATTTTTTTCGCCGGCTTTTTTGCGCTCCTGAAGCGCTTCATATTCTTCCTGCGTGATGGTGCTGTGCTTCTCCGCAGTCACAGTGATTTCATTGCCTGTTTTGATGCGGTCGGGGGCATTTTCGCCGCAGAGGATGAGTGCGGCGCCGGATGCTTTCAGTTCTTCGTAGGAGAGGGGCGGCTCTTGATCTGCATACAGACGGTTGAAAGTCGCTTCGGAGAGATACTGGATATAATAGTATTCGTCTGTCTGAATAGGAGTGCAGTTCTCCAGTTCCGTATCTTTCGGATAGGCTTCCATCAGCGAAAGGTGTTCGATTTCTTTGAAGAGTCCGCTGTCCTGAAGCAGCTTTTCCGCCTCGTGATAGCGGCACGGATCTATGAGTCTGGTATTGGGGGGACTTGCAAGGCTCAATTCAAAATCAGCGTGCTGACTGCCGAAGATGTCGTACAGGGTGAATACCTGATTGTACATATCCGTGATGCCGTCCAGCACCAGATTGAAGCCGGCAAACAGTGCCAGCGAGAGTGTCAGGGAGAGTACCGTCACGATAAAGCGCTTGGGCTGACGGCGCGCATTGCGGGCAGCGAGCTTGCCGGTCCAGCCGAACAGCAGCCCGAAAACGGAGAATTTGCGCACTTTCTTAATCGTATTGCTGCGCGCACTGATCGCTTCAATCGGGCTTTTGCGGATAATGCGCATTCCGGTGCTGTAAGCAGAGAGCCAGACCCAGAAAGTGCCGACTGCCATTGCAGCGAGCGTCATCCACGGATTGACATGAAAATGCACGAGCTGATCGGCTTTCTCCTTCGAGAGAAAGACCTCCGCAACGCCGCTGGACAGCACCGCGCGGTATGCAAGGAAGGCGAGTCCGATGCCGACGGCAGCACCGATCGGGACGGCAATCGCGGAAAAGCTCAGACCTTCATGCGTGATGATGCGCACGATCTGTTTGGGGGTTGCGCCGATGGATTGCAGCACGCCGAACTGCCGTTCGCGTTCGCGCGAGGAGACCTCGAATGCGGTATCAATCACAAGGCGCAGCGCCAGTGCCAGCGCGACGATCAGCACAAAGAACAGCGCCATCGACTGCACAAGGTTGAATCTGCCGGAGAGCGTGAGGAGATCCTTTGCGAGGAGCGCACGGTTGATTCCCGCATACTGACTGATCTTCTGCCCGTTGTAGGAATCGGTTTTCAGGCTGGCTGGTGCGATTTTCAGCTGTACAAGCGCATTGATGACATAGTCAGTTTCCTGTTCGATGTACGTGCCGAGCATCAGCCGGACGCGGTAAGTGCCGGTCGGGTGTCCCGCGGTCTGGTTTTCGGTGATTTCCGAGCTGACGACTTCCTTCATCTCCGAAAGCGCCTTCGCCTGCACGCTGTTGACCTCGAAAAATTCGATGTGATAGGGCATTGCGTCATACAGTGCGGCACGCTGGATGCTGTTGAGGGTGGTGAAGGCAGTAAAGAGCATCGTCATCAGTGCCACGGCAATGACAATGCTGCTGATGGTCAGCAGGGAATGCCGCTTCTGCGCGAAAATGTATCGCCGCGAGAGCAGATTTTCAAATCTCATAGTGCTGCACCTCACTGTCCGGTCATGGCATCGCTGACGATTTTGCCGTCAGAAACCGTGAGAATACGGTCACACTGGAGCGCAATGCTTTCATCGTGGGTGATGATGACCATTGTTTGGTTGAATTCGCGGTTGGATTTGCGAAGCAGCGAGATGATCTCCGCGGAGTTTTTGCTGTCGAGATTGCCGGTCGGTTCGTCCGCGAGGATCACGCCCGGCGAGGTGAAAAGCGCTCTGCCGATCGAGACGCGCTGCTGCTGACCGCCCGAAAGCTGCGAGGGAAGATGCTTGCGGCGATCTTTGAGTTCCAGCATTGCCAGCAGTTCTTCCAGATGTTTGGAATCGGGTTTTCTGCCGTCCATAATCATCGGAAGGGTGATGTTTTCCTCTGCATTCAGCACGGGGATGAGATTGTAGAACTGATAAATCAGGCCGACCTGTCTGCGGCGGAAGATCGCGAGATTCTTGTTATTCTGCGCGTAGACATCCTGTCCGTCGAGATAAACTTTGCCGGATGTGGGACGGTCAACGCCGCCGAGAATGTGCAGCAAAGTGGATTTGCCTGAACCGGAAGGTCCGATGACAGCGCACATCTGTCCTTTCGGGACAGAGAAGGAAACGCCGTCAAGTGCTTTGACCTGTGTATCGCCTTTGCCATAATATTTGCAGAGATTTTCAACTGTTAAGAGTTCCATGTGGGAATACCTCCTTGTTTTTGATGATTTTATTATAGCACGGGAAAATCACTATTTCGTGACGCTTAAATTACAAAAACGTCACTTTGTGCATTCTGAAAGCTGAAAAGGATGATTCATCCTTTTCAGCTTGTCGATAAAGGTATCGCTGCGCGATGATTATAATGGGGCGCT
>DGVV01000107.1 GCA_002395085.1 Ruminococcus sp. UBA4275
ACACTCCGCGGTGAGTTTGCAAGCAAACTCACCCATACCCCGCCAAAGGGATACTATCCCTTTGGAATCCCATTTATGTGAAATATAGCAAATACGTTCTTTTTCATATTGTTCCAAAAAAGGGATTCTTAAGGGCTAGTAGCCCTTAAGCGGGAGTTTGAGGTGAATTTGCCTGCAAATTCATGCGAAGCGAGCGGCACCCTCAATATAAATCCGTCGGAGACACTTTATCTACAGACTGAAACGGGAACTGACACAGCGGCAGTTCCCGTTTTCATCCTTACGAATATTACAGAAGCTGTTTCAGCGGTTATCTCCAGTAACCGTTTTCCGGCATTATGCAAATGGATTCGGCAAGGACAGCAAGTATCACTATATATATCTTCTCACTTGGCGACTTTACAGAACCGCAGTACCGCCGTGAACTGTTTGTCGCGGCAGTCCAGATTCAGCGGGAAGCCGCTGCGTTCGGCGGCTGCGGCTGCAATCGCAAGACCGAGCCCGCTGCTGCGCTTGTCGCTGCGTGCCTTGTCGCCCTTGACAAACGGCATGGTCAGATGCTTCGTGTCAACATTTTCCGCTGTGTCATTCACGACGGCAAGCTGTTTGGGGCTGAGTGTGATCCGGATGCTTCCGCCGTCCGGTGTGTATTTCACCGCATTGGAGATCAGGTTTTCGGCTGCCGCTGTGAACAGATCTTCATCGGCGGTGATGACCGCGCTGCCGGAAACTTGCAGCGTGATGCCGCGTTCCGCAAGCGCGGCGCTGTATTTCTCTGTCAGATCGTGAACGAGCTTTGCGGCATCAAGCTCTGTTTTGCGCGGCTTGCTGACCTGCTCTGTCTCGCTGAGCTTTAAAGTTTTGCGGATGATCGCATCGGTATATGCGACATTTTTCATGATGGCGCGCAGATATTCCAGCTCGGTTTCATCGCCGCATTCCTGCCGCATTTGCAGCACATTTTCGGTGTATCCGCCGATCACGGCAAGCGGCGTTTTGAGGTCATGTGCGAGATTGTTGGTCAGTGCGCGCTGATAATCCTCAAAGGCATACTGCGCCTTGTTTTTCGTATGCCGGATGATGCACAGCGTCAGCACGAACAGCGTCATCGCGCCGAACAGCATACCGAGTACAAAGATCAATCTGCGCCAGCTATGCAGGCTTGCCGTATTCGTTCTGATATAGGTGAGGATGCCCGCTTCGCCAGTATTCACATACATCTTGTCGATTTGCACCTCTGTGTCTTCCTCCCACCGGAAATCTCCGATGTTTGAACTGTTGACGGTTTTGGAGAGCGTTTCTGCGATCTCATCTTTGTATTCTGCGGCGATCTGTGCAGCGAATTCCGGGTCACAGCCGAACACATCCTGAATGGAGCCGCGCGGATAGCTGCCGTCCGTATCATAGCGGGAATGAAGCTCCGTCAGCACATAGCCTTCCGGCAGTTCCGGCACATCTACAACGACCTGATCGCTGTCGGTCTTCTGACGATCATACGCACCAAAATACGGGATGCCGAGACCGAAAAACTGTTTTTTCACCTTGTATTTTGTGTCATTGATGATATGCGGTACCATTTCATGCGTTTCCGCATTGAGATACAGACTTGTGATGTCGTATTCATGCACAGTTTCGCCGTTTTTGAAGTCGGCAAGTGCATCCGCGATGAGTTCATTCAGCACCGGAATGTCAAACGCCTGCGGGTCAAAGCTGAACCAGCAAGAGTCGGAAGGTTCCTCTGACATTTCAACGGCGATCATCATTTTGGCGCTGCTGCTGCTCACAATATTGCCGTCCCGGTCGAATGTAAACGCGAGACAGTCGATCTCCGGCTCGACCCAGTTTTCGGGGTCAAGAATGGTATGTCCCTCCGAATAGTCAAATCCGGTGTACAGGCTCAGCAACATGGAATCCGGAATCCTTTTCGTGAGGTCGGTGTTGTTCTGGCGGCGCGCATAATCACCGACGACCTTCTCCATGAGGTTGCCTGTGTACTCATAGCAATGAAAGCGGATAAAAACAACAAGATACGCTCCGAGCAGGGCGGTCAGAAGCACCGGCAGAATCATCCCCGGAAGAAACAGCCGCAGGAATGTGGTTCGTTTACGGCAATTTTTACGTTTCATACAGATCACTCCTTTGTCAGTTTATACCCCCGTCCCACCAGTGTCCTGATCTGCACACTCGCGCTGCCGAGGGCTTTTCTCAGTTTTTTGATGTGACTGTCCACCACGCGGTCACTGCCGAAGTAATCGCAGCCCCATACCCTGTCGAGCAGGGCATCCCGGCTGACAACCCAGTTCTCATGCTCCAGCAGATAGCGCAGAATCGCAAATTCCTTCGGCGGAAGCTCGATTTCGGTGCCGGCGGCAAAGCAGCGCAGCGTTCTGGTATCGAGGGTGATGCTGCCGCATACGAGCGTGGTTTTCTCCGCGATGCTGCCTGCACGGCGCACCAGTGCCTCGCATTTGCTGTACAGCACAGAGAGTAGGAAAGGCTTCACGATGTAGTCATCGCAGCCGAGATCATAGCCGCTGAGAATATCCTCCTCGCGCCCCCGTGCCGTAATGAAGATCACTGGAATATCGCTCTGTCTGCGCAGCATCCTGCACAAGGTAAAGCCGTCGGTTTCCGGCAGCATGATGTCCAGCAGCACCAGCTCATAATCTTCAATGCCTTCCCGGATCAGTCCGGCAGCCTTTCCGCCGTGCTGCACCGCAAAGACTGCTGTGCCCTTCTGCGCAAAGTAATGCCGGATGATCTCGCACATTTCGGTATCATCTTCGATCAGTAAAATCTTGTTCATAAGTCACGCGCTCCTTATCTGTTTATAGTATACCGCATCCGTGTGTCTTTTTTATGACGCGGAAAAGCCTTTTCTGTGCCATTTTCTGCTATTATACCATCCGTCAACAGCAAAGCCGCTGCCTGCAAGTACAGACAGCGGTTTCTGATCACATTCCGGCGATGTCCATTGCAGAAGTATACATGAAGAAATCGAGCCGGTTTTCACAGTGCCGGATATGTTTCAGACTGTTATATCATTTTTTACTGCGAATCAGTGTCTTCGATACTTCTTTATTCGTTTTTACGCACTTTTCGCACTTTATCATTCTTTTCGATTTCTCCTGATTCGTGTCCAAGATTTCTGAAATTTGTTCCGCTTATTTCGATGAAAGAATAATGCAGGGATGATATTGCCTCTGCAAAAATGAGAGCCTCATCACAGGATCGCAGCCATATAATATGGCAGATACACAACTTCCATTATATCACAAAATCGCGCAGGGCGCAATTTTTTATGTAAAGGACGAGAAAAATGTGCAGAAATTGACTTTTTCGGGGCGGTTTGGTATAATAAGGGTAAGCAAGAGCGCAATACGGCTCTCTCTGCTAAATCGGAATTTGTGGAGCTGACAAAATGAGAAAGTATGCTGTACCCTTGATCATGCTGATCGTATTTGAAACAGTCGCAGTTGTTCTTTGGCAGACAAAGGACAATCTCTTTTACTTATTCAATTTCAGCTATATCGGTATCTCCATTTCACTGGGCGCCTTTTTGTTTATTAGAAAGTATCAATATGCACGGCGCATTGTTCAGTTGCTGGTCGGACTGTACATGATGATCTATCTGGGACTTATCAGGGGCGAGAATATGCAGATCGAGGGGTTCTGGTACTATCTGTTTACAGGTGTGTTTGAAGCCGCAACCATTCATTATGCTGTTGCAAAGATTTTTGGGCCGCTGATTTTTGGGAGAGGGTGGTGCGGTTATGCTTGTTGGACAGCTATGGTGCTGGATTTCCTGCCTTATAAGGTGCCAGAGCAGCCGCGAAGACAACTGGGGTGGATCAGGTATATCACTTTTGCTGCCGCGCTCATCTTCGTTGCAGCACTGTTCCTTGCTCATGTCGGGAACATGGAGAGGATCATGTTCCGGGCGTTTATCATCGGCAACATTCTGTATTATGCATCAGGGATCATCCTTGCATATGCCTTCAAAGACAATCGCGCTTTCTGCAAATATCTCTGTCCGGTTACGGTTTTCCTGAAGCCGATGAGTTATTATTCCCTGATCCGTGTGAAATGCGATAAGGAGAAGTGCATCTCCTGCGGGAAATGCAGACGTGTCTGTCCGATGAATGTGGATATGACAGACAATTCCCGGAAACGTGAAAACGGAACAGAATGTATCTTATGCATGGAGTGTGTCAAAAACTGTCCGAAAGGTGCTTTATAACGGATTATCAATTATTGTGATGACGAAGAACCGGTATGTATGGAGG
>DGVV01000025.1:0-8480 GCA_002395085.1 Ruminococcus sp. UBA4275
AGCGCCCCATTATAATCATCGCGCAGCGATACCTTTTTCGACAGCCTGAAACGGAGAACCTGTTCTGAGCAGGTTCTCCGTTTTTTGTATATGGCGTATTTTCATCAGTTTGCGGTGACTGCGATCTCACGAATCCCGTAATATGCAAAGCAATCAGCGGCTTCTTTGTTGATGCGTTCACCGCACATGACAATCGGGACAGCAGGCGGGCAGCCGAGTGTCAGTTCTGCGCACACGCGCCCGACGGAACATTCTGCCGGAATGCGTTCGGTTGGGCGGAATGCTGCTTCTCGCGGCGTCATCACCCGTTCGGGGTGCGGCAGATGCGGCGGCAGCTCCGTGATGGGTTTGCGCTGCGGAATCGAAAGAAGCGCCTGCGTAACGCCGTAAAAGTCGCTGCGCGTATGAAACGCAGAGGGCATCAGTACGAGATGATCCTGATCGGCAAACTCGCAGATAATTCCGTTTTCTTCGAGAACTTTTGCAAGTTCCGTACCGGTCCATCCGCAGGTTTTTGGCGCGATTGTGAGTTTGAGCGGCTCATCGCCAAGCAGCTTCCAGCCGTGCAGCGTGAGCATTTCCCGACAGTTTTTCACCGATTTCACCGCCCGCTGAATCGCGGCGCTGCCCTCATAAAAGAGCCAGTCATTGCAGCGGTCAAGCGCCGTCAGGATGAGGTAGCTGGGGCTGGTCGATGCGAACATTGCCATCGCGGATTTCAGGCTGGCTGCCCGGTAAGACGGGGCATTGTCTGCAAGGTGCAGATACGCACCGCCGGTCAGAACAGGCAGCGTTTTATGCGCAGAATCACAGCAAATATCAGCGCCCAGTGCAATCGGATGCAGCGGCTGTTCCAGAAAACGCAGGTACGCACCGTGCGCATTATCAACTATCAGCAGCATATCATGGTCGTGACACCATGCTGCTGCTGCCGCGACATCGCAGATATTGCCAAGATAATCCGGACTGGTCAGATACACCGCGACAGGCTGCACACCGGCTTCTGCAATCGCGGCAGCGATGCGTTCCGGTGTGACTTTGCAGCAAAGATAGTCTTCTTCTGCGGTCTGCGGAATCCAGATGATGTCGAAATCAAGCAATGCGGCGGCAGTAAGGAAGGTTTTGTGGACATTCCGTGCGGCTGCAATGACTGGTTTCTGTCCGCGGCGGATTGCCTCCTGCACCGCAAGATACAGCATTGCACGGATGCAAAGCGATGAGCCTTCGGTTGAATAAACCGTTTTGCAGCCAAAGATGCGGCTTACGTTCTCCTCGCTTTCTGCAATGATGCCTTTAGGGGCATAGAGTTCATCTGCACCGTCAATTTCTGTGATGTCGATTTTCTCAAAACCAAGCAGATCATGTCCTTTATGTCCGGGCATATGCATCCGGATGCGCTTTGTGACACCGTAAACAGAGACAAAATCGTAAATTGGGGTTGTCATCATGATTTGTCAGATTCCTGCGGCGCACGCGGAACAGTGCGGGCAAGTTCCGCCATAATCGCACACTCCATGCGCTTGCGGAACAGCTTGCAGCCGTATTCATACACGCCGCGCACAGAGCCGGTCGCGTGATAGGCATTTGCCGCGCAGCCGCCGGAACAGTAAAGCCGCGCCCAGCAGGTACGGCATTCCTCGCGCGCATAGACATTGCACGCCATGAAGTCATCCTGAATGCCGGTATTGTCAACGCCCTTCCAGACATCGCCCAGCCGGAATTTCTCATCTCCGACGAACTGATGGCAGGGGTAGAGGTCGCCCCACGGCGTGACTGCCATATATTCCGTTCCTGAACCGCAGCCGGAGATGCGCTTGTAAATACACGGACCGCCGGTCAGGTCGATCATATAGTGGTAGAAGGTGAAGGGGTCTCCCGCTTCCCGTGCCTGAATCATCATCTCGGCAAGTTCCTCATACTGCTTCATGACAATCGGCAGATCTTCCTCCGTGAGCGCATAGGGATCGCCCTCCGCGCAGACGACCGGTTCCATGCTCAGCTCGCGGAAGCCGAGATCGAGCATCTGTCTGATGTCCGCGAGAAAATCCGGATTTGCGTGGGTAAACGTGCCGCGCATATAGTAATTTTTGCCGTCACGCGCCTTGACGAGTTTCTGGAATTTCGGGACGATTTTCTCCCAGCTTCCGTTGCCTGCATGGTCAACGCGGAAACGGTCGTGAACTTCCTTTCTGCCGTCCAGCGAAAGCACAACATTGCTGCACTCACGGTTTGCGAAGTCGATGACATCATCGTCAATCAGCATACCGTTTGTGGTGAGCGTGAAGCGGAAATTTTTGCCGGCATCCTTCTCGATGCTGCGGGCATAGGCGACAAGATCCTTGACAACCTGAAAATTCATAAGCGGTTCGCCGCCGAAGAAATCAACTTCGAGATTGCGGCGCGTACCGGAATTTGCAACGAGAAAATCGAGTGCCTGCCTGCCGACCTCATAGCTCATGACAGCGCGGTCGCCGTGGAAATTGCCCTGGCTTGCGAAGCAGTAGGAGCAGTTGAGGTTGCAGGTATGCGCGACGTGCAGGCAAAGCGCCTTGACAACGCCGGCAGTTTTCTGCTTGAGCTTGCCTGCCATCGGCTCAAAGGTATCGGGGGAAAAGAGTTTTCCGGCGTCTTTCAGCGCGGTGATGTCATCATAGCAGCCGTCGAAATCCTCCGGCTCAAGGTCGGGATCATCCTTATATTTTTCACGCATCTGCTCGATAATCTCCTCACGGGGACATTGCTCATAGAGTGCGATCATATCATAGGCGAGCGGATCGACAACATGGATTGCACCGGAGCAGACATCCAGCACAATATTGTATCCGCCGAGCTGATACTGGTGGATCATGGTATGGATCTCCTTTCAGAGTACGCCGACATAGCAGCGGATCGGTTTTTCATGCACAAAAAACAGGTTTGCAGTCATGAAAAGTGCCGCCCGAAGAAACAGGCGGCACTTCTCTTGCGTTACGCGCTCCGATTACTTCTTATCGGACTGCTTGTTCTCGCACTGCTGGTTTGCGATGCCGCAGCTCGTCTTGCAAGCGGACTGGCAAGAGGTCTGGCACTCGCCGCAGCCGCCTTTCTTTGCGCTCTCGCAAAGGCTGCGGGTCTCGATGGTCTGGATATGACGCATGGTATTCACCGTCCTTTTCGTGATGAAAAATGTGAGTATGCGGCTTTGCCGCACATAAACTCACATATATTATAGCATATTCGGCGGAATATGTCAATGGGAGCAGGTGAAAAAACTCTGTGTGCGGGGTTCAGAGGGAGCGGATCAGGAGTGTGAGATCGACGGCATTGAGTTTGCGGTTGCCGTCGAGATCGGCTTGCATCGCACTTTCTTCAGAGGCTTCCGCATCGCCAGTGAGGATTTTTGCAAGCGCAACGGCATCTGCGGAATTGACTTTGCCGTCGAGTGTGACATCGCCTTCCGGTGCAGGAACAGGCGGGGCAGTCGTTTCTGTGACGGCAGTTTCCGTATTCTGTGCGGTGAATGCCTCACCGTTCAGGTATTCGCAAAGCCGCTTGTACCAGAAATCGCCCATTTTGCGGTAGCCTTCTTCATTGGGATGCACACCGTCATAGAGATCTTCCTTCGTGAGAACACCATTGATGTTTGCGAGGATGACCGGTTTGCCGGCATCCTGTTTTTTCTTTGCCAGCGCACGGATCTGCGCATTGCAGTTTTCGACGGCTTCATCCATTGATTCAACCGTGAAGAAATACTCGCTGATATAAAGTGTGTTGGTCGCATCCATGCAGGGCAGCGTTGCGAGGTAGAGCGCACCGTTCTCCGGCAGCGCATTGAGAATGACATCCACCAGACCTTCCAGCCGCTCTCCGAAATGGCCGAGGTCGTAGAGGCTGAGGATGTCGTTTGTGCCGAGCTGCAAAAAGACAACATCGGCAGGGAAGGTTTCCATCAGCCAGTCAGCAAAGCTGGAAATGCCCGTCCGCTGACCGGAGATGGAATCTGCCTGTGCGATATTATCAATAGAATACCCGCTGTAACCTGCGTGCTGCGGGTCATAGCCGGAGCCGCCCCAGTTCGGGCCGACAAAATTGACTCTTGCCTCCTGACCGTTCTCAGTGATGCGGCTGCAAAGGGTATTGCGGTAGCCGCCGGGCAGCCAGAAGCCGTCCGTGATGGAATCACCGAGGCACATCAGCGAGATTTGATCTGTCTGTTTTTCCTCCGCAGCCGCGGGGATTGCTGTGCCCTTCAGCATGAGCATAGCCGCGCCTGCGGCAGCAAATATTTTCCGTCTTTCATACATAACAGAACTCCTTTTTGGTTGCTGGATTTCCCCCATGTATTTTTGTCTCTGCATTATGGTAACCTCTCTCTGCTGATATTATACCAGATGTAAATGTATCATGCAATGCGTTTTTGTCGCATTGATTGTCCGAATGCACCAGATTGCACCGTGCTATCGGGATATTCCACGAAAACTGCGCGGGAAGTGTGCCGGAATGTCCTGAAAACACCGGAAACTGCATTGGAAACTTGACAAAGCGGCGGATGCAGTGTTATAATCAAGTGTTAAAAAACGAGGGGTTGGACCCGAAGGAGGGGTAAGCATGGCAAGAGAGATTGTGCCGTCCTATCTGCCCGCTGCGGAAGTGACCTTCACGCATAAGGCAACCGGCGACACGAAAAAGGTCTGGCGTCCCTATGCTGCGCTTCCGCTTGCGGAGCTGAAGGCGCGTGCAGCCTCGGATGAGAGCGGCTCACTGCTGGAGCTTGGTGAACGCTATCATTTCGGATGGGGCGGTGCGGAGCAGGATTATGAAACGGCATACGCTTATCTGAAGCGAGCAGCAGAAAAGAATGTGCAGGATGCCATTGCGCTGCTGGCAGGATACTATATCAGTGATGAGGCAGGCATTCTCCCGCGTGATCCGGCAAAGGCAGTTGAGATGCTGACACTGGCGGCGGAACACGGTTCCTGGCGCGCAATGGATATGCTGAGTGCCGGTTACCGCACCGGCGGCGAGGGATTTCCGGTGGATCATGAGAAGGCTTATGCGTGGGCGGAAGATGCCGAGCGTATGATCCGGATCTATTTTGCGTTCTATACGCAGAAGGATTTCATTGATTTTACGCCGGTTCTCAAAGAACTGCTGCACGCACATACACGCATGACCTGTACGCTTTCCGCGTGCTGCGCAGACGGCGTCGGTGTGAAGCGGGATCTGGATATGGCGCGCCGCTGGCTGGATGTCGGTGAGGCGTATGTCTGTACGGTCACGGGACTGGCAGAAGTGCCGGTATTTCAGGAAAGACGCAAGGCACTCGATGCCCGCGTGAAAAAGGATGCTGCAAGAGCTGAAAAAGCGGCAAAAGATGCAGCCAAGAAGAAGTGAGGGAGTAAAGTGGTAAGAAACGATTTACGCAATATCGCGATCATCGCGCACGTTGACCACGGCAAGACAACGCTGGTCGATGAAATGCTGAAGCAGAGCGGCGCATTCCGTGAGAATCAGTCCGTCGCAGAGCGCGTCATGGACTCGAATGATCTGGAGCGTGAGCGCGGCATCACGATCCTTGCAAAGAATACGTCGATCATGTACAACGGCGTGAAAATCAACATCATCGACACCCCCGGCCACGCCGATTTCTCCGGCGAGGTGGAGCGTGTCCTGAATATGGTGGACGGCGTGCTGCTGCTCGTCGATGCAGCGGAAGGCCCGATGCCGCAGACACGTTTTGTGCTTTCCAAGGCACTCGAAATGGGTCAGAAGATTATTATTGTGGTCAATAAGATTGACCGTCCGGATGCACGTCTCGATCAGATCGGAGATGAGGTGCTGGAACTGCTGCTGGATCTCGATGCGAACGATGACCAGCTCGAAAGCCCGATCCTGTTCTGCTCCGGCAGAAGCGGTACGGCATCGCTCTCACAGTATGAGCCGGGCGAAAACCTCAAACCGCTGTTTGATACGATTCTGGATTACATTGAGCCGCCGCAGGGCGAGCCGGATGAGCCGCTGCAAATGCTGATCTCCTCCATCGACTATAATGAATACGTCGGCAGAATCGGCATCGGCAGAATTATCCGCGGTACGGCAAATGTCGGACAGCAGGTGCAGGTCGGCAACTTCCACAGCGAGGAGAAGCCGGTCAATGCAAAGCTCGTGACGCTGCTTCAGATTGAACAGCTCCAGCGTGTTTCTACGCAGAGCGCGACGGTCGGTGACATCGTCTGGGTGTCCGGCATTGAGGGCATTAATATCGGTGATACGATCTGTGCGGCAGGCAGCTATGAGCCGCTCAGCTTCACGAAAATCAGCGAGCCGACCGTCGAAATGACCTTCTCGGTCAATGACAGCCCGCTTGCCGGCAGAGAGGGTAAATTCGTCACCTCGCGTCAGCTCAGAGAACGTCTCTACCGCGAACTGCTGAAGGATGTCTCTCTCCGCGTCAGCGATACTGAAAGCACGGATTCCTTCCTTGTGGCCGGCAGAGGCGAAATGCATCTGTCCATCCTGATTGAGACGATGCGCCGCGAAGGCTATGAACTTGCAGTTTCGCCGCCGCACGTTCTGTTCAAGGACATTGACGGCAAGCGTCATGAGCCGATTGAGCGCCTTGTGATTGATGTGCCGGAAGGAGCAGTCGGTGCTGTCATGGAAAAGCTCGGCTCGCGTAAGGCGGAGCTTCAGGAAATGCACCCGCAGGGCAGCCGGATGCGTCTGGCATTCCTCATTCCCTCGCGCGGGCTCTTTGGCTACAAGAGCGAATTCCTGACCGATACAAAGGGTGAGGGCATCATGTCCTCGGTGTTCGACAGCTATCAGCCGTTCAAGGGAGAAATTGAGCGCCGCAGCATCGGTTCGCTGATTTCCTATGAGACGGGCGAAGCCGTCACTTACGGTCTCTACAATGCGCAGGAGCGCGGCAGCCTGTTCATCGGCGCGGGCGAGGATGTCTATGAAGGCATGGTCGTCGGATGCTCCCCGAAGCCGGAGGACATTGTGGTCAATGTCTGCAAGCGCAAGCACCTCACGAATACCCGTGCAAGCGGTTCGGATGATGCGCTGCGCCTCATCCCCCCGAAGGATATGAGCCTGGAAGACTGCCTCGAATATCTCGCAGAGGATGAGCTGCTGGAAGTGACACCGGAGCATCTGCGCATCCGCAAGCGCATTCTTGATAATTCCCTGCGTATGAAGCAGAAGTTCAAGAAGGCATAAAAGTACAAAATTGCGCATATCCCTCTACCGGAAAGGAGGGGGAAAATGCAAATTTCCGAAATTTGTCAATTTGCACAAAGAGAATCGCGCACCATCGCTGGAAGAGTGTGCCGGATCTGTCTTCCGGTGCGCAGCGATGCCGCAGAGCAGTTATGCAGGCGGGAGGCGGTTGCAGCGATTTTGCACAGAATCCGGTTATTGCAGCAAGATACTCCTGCTGAAAATGGTAGGAATGTGAAAAAAATCGGAATGGATTGTGAAAATTGAACAAAAAGCACGTCGAAATGGTGAATCAAATCGTCATGAAAAAGTGCCTGTGCGACTTGACTAAAAATGATATTTGTGATAAAATACAGTTGTATCACTGAGATTGCGAATACGTTGCCCCAAAGTCAGGCTGGGGAAACGACAGCGCAAGGGTGATTCAGGCAAAGCTCTGAATGCCAATTGGCGGAGCGATGCCCCGTCAGATGCGTCAGGCGGCTGTACGGGCATTGCAAAGCCGAACAGTTTCGGGGCATTGCTGAAGAGCATTGCTCCAAACACAAAACAGAAAGGATTGAAACACATGAGCAAATCTATCTTCAAGAAGGCTGCTGCTATCATCTGCAGCGCCACCGCTCTGGCTGCACTTACTATGGCTGCTTCTGCTGAGATCAAGGGCACTTACAACCAGATCGACAGCACAAAGCCGTATTTCGCAACTGAGCGCGTTACCGTTGACCTCGAGGATGCAAAGAAGGGTCAGATCCCGGTGAGCGTTTATCTTTACAACGCTCCGGAAGATGGCTGGTGCGGCATCGGCGCTTCTGTCAGCTATGACAACAAGCTCCTGAAGCCGGTTGCAAACCCGGATGATCCCACGAACGAGGAGCTGGTCAAGTATGACCTCGGTCCGGCTGCTTCTCAGTGTGCTGATACCGTCGGCGTAAACGCTGATCTCGGTATCCTCGCTCTGCCGCTGATGAAGGCTACCCCGAAGAAGACCTCCGGCGTTCTGGTTACCTACTACCTCGATATCATTGATCCGGACATGAAGGTCGGTTCCAAGTACGACCTGAAGTTCTGCCTGGAGCGTTTCTCGGATGTCAACAAGGATCCGATCGCTTGCGAGAACCCGGCTTCCAGCCAGACCAACAAGGAAGAGATGCCTGAGCAGTTCAATGGTTACATCGAGATCGTCGGTGCTGCAACTTCTACCACCACCTCCACGACCGAGTCTACCACTTCTACTACGAAGACCACCACTTCCACCACGAAGACCACGACTTCTACCA
>DGVV01000025.1:8560-11124 GCA_002395085.1 Ruminococcus sp. UBA4275
AGACCACGACTTCTACCACGAAGACTACCACTTCTACTTCTGGCACCACTGCTAAGACCACTTCCAGCGGCACCACGAAGGCTACCACGAAGACCACTTCCAGCGGCACCACGAAGGCTACCACGAAGGCTACCACCAAGGCTGGCACCACCACCGCTGCTGCAACCAAGACCGGCGATGCAGGTGTGGGTCTCGCAGTTGTCGCTCTGCTGACCGCTGCTGGTACTGCTGTTGTCGCTACCAAGAAGAAGGAAGACTAATTCCTGACGCTGAATGCGATCAAAAGCCGTAAGGTAAACTAAAAACGGGATGACATTTCGGTGTCATCCCGTTTTTGTGTCCATTGACAGAAGCTGTGATTTGTGGTATACTAGATTCAGCGAAAGCAAAACAATTTACGGAGGAGAATATTCATGAGCGAATGTACACATGATTGCTCAACCTGCGGTCAGGCTTGTTCGGAGCGCGAGCCGCAGGATCTGCATGAAGCACCCCACGCACTGAGCCGCATCGGCAAGGTAATTGCTGTTGTCAGCGGCAAGGGCGGCGTCGGCAAGTCTCTTGTCACCGCACTGACGGCGGTTTCTGTTCAGCGCAGCGGCCACACGGTCGGCGTTCTCGATGCAGATATCACAGGACCTTCTGTCCCGAAAATGTTTGGCATCACATCGCGCGCAGAGGCGGACGATCAGGGAATGTATCCGGTCAAGTCTAAGCTCGGCACGGATGTCATGAGCGTGAATTTGCTGCTGGAAAACCCGACGGATCCGGTTATCTGGCGCGGCCCGGTGATCGCAGGCGCGGTCAAGCAGTTCTGGACGGATGTCATCTGGGGTGATGACGATTTTCTGTTTGTTGATATGCCCCCTGGGACGGGCGATGTTCCGCTGACTGTGTTTCAGAGCATTCCGGTTGACGGTATCCTCATTGTCACCACGCCGCAGGATCTTGTCTCCATGATCGTCGGGAAGGCGGTCAAAATGGCGGAGATGATGAATGTGCCGATTCTTGGCCTTGTTGAGAATATGAGCTATGTCGAATGTCCTGACTGCGGCAAGCGAATCAGTCTGTTTGGCGAGAGCCATATCGAGGAGACGGCAGCACAGTACGGTCTGCCGGTGCTTGGCCGCATCCCGATCAACCCGAAGCTCGCTGCGGCGTGCGATAAGGGCATGGTGGAGCTTTTTGAAGGCGATTGGCTTGAGCCTGCTGTACGCGCGATTCTCGCGCTTGGAGGCGATGCACAGTGAACTGGACAGAGATAACGGTTGAGACTGCGAAAACGGGTCTGGACGCGCTCTGTGCGATGCTCACGGACATCGGCTTCAAAGGTTTCTCGATCCATGATCCGGATGACTTCGACGAACTGATAGCAGGGCGTGTCGGGCATTGGGATTATCTGGAAGAAGGTCTTGCGGAGGAATTGACCGCAGGCGCGCCGAGTGTGACGGTCTATGTGCCGGAGAATGCGCAGGGAGCAGAACAAATGATTGTACTGCGCAGTCTGGTTGAGCAGATCAAGGCAGGGGAGCTGGCGGAACAGTTTGGCTCTCTGCAACTGACTTGCAAAGGAATCCGCGAGGAGGACTGGGCGAACAACTGGAAACAGTATTTTCGTCCGCTTCCGATCGGAGAACGACTCTGGATTACCCCGACATGGGTGGAGGAACCGATTCCAGCCGGCAGAACGGCGCTGTGGATTGATCCTGGCTCCAGCTTTGGTACGGGACAGCATGATACGACAAAGCTCTGTCTGGGGCTTCTGGAGGGCTGTGTGGACGCAGGAGCGCACGTTCTGGACATTGGCTGCGGCAGCGGTATCCTGTCCATAGGCGCGATGCTTCTGGGCGCTGCGGACGCGAAGGCGATTGACATTGAGCAGAATGCTGCCGAGGCTGCTGCTGAGAACGCACAGCGCAACGGTATAGACCTTGCAGCCTATGAGACGATATGCGGTAACATCCTGGAGGATGAGGCTCTTGCTGCGCGTCTGGGCAAGGATTATGACGTTGTGTGCGCAAATATCGTTGCAGATATTCTGATTGCAATGCGCGAACTGTTTGTGGGCTACGTACGTACAGGCGGTACGCTGCTGCTTTCCGGTATCATAGATGAGCGTCTGGACGATGTGCTTACTGCGATGCGGGAAGTCGGATTCGAGACGGTGAGTGTACAGGAGAGCGCCGGCTGGGCAGCAGTTCAGATGACAAAATAATGATTCGGGCGGATTCTGTATGAATTCGCCCTTCATTTTAACCAATTGGACTTGAAGTTTTATAGAATTTTTTGTCAGAAAAAGAGAAGCGAAAAAAAGTTTGGCGAAAGGCTTGACATTTGGGAAGAAATGTGGTATTATATACAAGTCGCCGCGGGAGAGCGGAGACGAAGCACAGAGGAAAACGACGTAAAGACGTGAAAAACGAAGTGTGAAAGCGGTAAGAGGAATCACGGGAGTGAGAGAGGCTTACGGCGGAGCTGAGTAAGTAACGGAGAGACGCCGGGAGCTGAGCTTGATGAAAGAACAGAAGCTCTGAATGACAAAAATCAAGCAATTGATTAAAAGA
>DGVV01000171.1 GCA_002395085.1 Ruminococcus sp. UBA4275
AATCCGTCGGAGACACTTTATCTACAGACTGAAATCACCGCCTGACTTTCACATCAGGCGGTGATTTTTTGCGCACAGATTCACTTGTTCAGAGTTCCCGTCTGCGGTAAAGCACCACAGCGATCATCCACGAAATGAACACGATGACCGCGGTCACAGCCGCCACTGCAATCATCACAAGCGCCGGATTCGCCGTCAGGAGCTGCGCGATATTCTTGCCGAACAGCATCGGGCCGTTCTCACTCATCTCCAGAGCGCCGGTCAGGAAGGGCAGACCGGCGCAGATAATCATGATCTCAAACATCGAGATGACGCGGCTCTTTGCTGCACCGACCGCGAAATTCAGCGGGAGCATCAGCGAAGGCAGCACCAGCGCCAAACATACAAGCAGAACCAGCACAATGGCATACATCGAGCCGGTCACACCGGGCATCTCATTGCGGAAACCGAACCACATCGGAACAGAGATCAGCGCCACCGCTGCAAATGCAGCCAGCACACAGGTCAGATATTTCGCGCTGACGATCATCCTGCGGCTGAAGGGCAGTGTCAGCGAATACTTATCCCAGTTGCTCACCTCATCGTAGGACATCATCGTCATCGGCAGCATTCCGACGATCATCGGAATATAGCACAGCATAACTGTGGAATTCGAGACGATTGCAAACAACATCAGCACAACCAGCACCAGCGGGAAAACCACATTCTGTCCGCGGAGGACACACCATTCTTTCATCAGTAAGCCTTTCATTTCAAAAACTCCTTTCAGGTCGTTGTTACGTTATTTCGAGATCAGTTATCTTTTGCCATGTAAACGAACAGTTCCTCGATTGTGACCGGACGGATGTCAAAGCTCTGCGGCACGAGGTTTCTGTCCACGATTGCCTCTGCGCCGTAAGGAAGCTTCTTTCTGCCCTTGATCGCGGCGGGATCGAGCGAATCGAGATTCTCTGCGGTGGTCTGGAGGAAGCCGTACTGCTCCAGCAGAATGTCCTTCTCCTCACAGAGCATCAGCTTGCCCTTATGCAGGAAGGCAATGTAATCGCAGATTTTCTCAAGGTCGCTGACAATGTGCGAGGAAATGAGGATCGAGTGCGATTCATCGCGGGTGAAGTCATTGAGGATTTCGATGATCTCATCGCGCACCAGCGGATCCAGACCGCTGGTCGGCTCATCCAGAATCAGCAGCTTTGCATGATGCGAAAGCGCGACTGCAATGCCGAGTTTCATCTTCATGCCCTTGGAGAATTTGATGAAGCCCTTTTTCTCCGGCAGGCCAAACTGCTTGATGTAGCCCCAGTAGACATCGCTGTCCCAGTTTTTGAAGGAACAGCGCATGATGCGCTCCACATCGCGGACGGTGGCACTGTGCGGCAGACCGACCTCATCCAGCACGACGCCGATGTCATTCTTTACGGCCATGTCTTCCTGCGGATTTTCCTTGCCAAGCAGTCTGATGCTGCCGCCGTCCGGACGGGCAAGCCCCAGCATCATGCGGATGGTCGTGCTTTTGCCCGCACCGTTCTCACCGATGAGACCCATGATGCAGCCCTGCGGAAGCGTCAGGTTGAGATCTTGCAGAGAAAAGTCTTTGAAATTCTTTTTCAGATTCTTAATTTCGATTGCGTTCATAATGTACACTCCTTCGTTGTGTTCGTTGTGATTCGTTCAGTCATCCAGCAGCGAAAACAGCCCGATGACATCCTCCCGCGTGAGACCGCAGGCAGCGGAAAGCCGCCGGATCTCCTGCAAGTGTTCTTCAATCTGCCGCAGATGTTCCTCCCGCAGCAGCTCAGTATTTTTCGGTGCAACAAAGCACCCCTTTGCCGGTACGGTAAAGATGAAGCCTTCCCGTTCCAGCTCATCGTAAGCACGCTTGGTCGTCATGACGCTGATGCGCAGATCCTTTGCCAGCCCGCGGATGGAAGGCAGCGGATCGTTTTCCGCAAGCGTACCGCTGATGATGAGACCCTTGATCTGTGTGTAGATCTGATCGTAGATCGGAACACCGCTCTTGTTGTCGATCAGGATATGCAAGTGATTCACCTCCATGCCAACTGTGCATTCACAGTATGCACAGTTGTCTGTATATTTACAGTATACACAGTTAGGACGGTTTTGTCAAGGGGTTTTTGAAAAAAATTTTTTTGGCACTGTGACAGGACAGAATCAGCTCCGGCTGGCTGCGTGCATAATATTCTCGCAGATACGTCATTTCCGGTATTATTCTCCCGCTAAAAGCCGAAAAACAGCATTTGCGCAGAAATCAGAGAAAACGGGAGAAAACGCGAGAAATTGTCACGAAACTTCAAAATTCATTTTTTCTCCGGTTCTCTCAGGGTTTGCGAAATTCGCCGGAATGTGGTATGATAAGGATGTCGGGAATCACAGCACGTATGTCAAGCGCTGCCAAGCTGTATCCCGTGTCAGCGCGTCCCCTCACGAAAGGAACAATACATTATGGAAAACAATCAGACCTATCCTGTCAAGCACAAGCACAATGCCGGAAAGATCGTCGGCGGCGTATTTGCCGGCATCGGTGCAGTCATCCTCTTCGCCTCCGCCGCAGCCATCGTGCCTGCGGGTCATACCGGCGTGGTTCTCACCCTCGGCAAAGTCAGCGAGAATACACTTGCAGAAGGCTTCCATCTCAAGATTCCCTTTGTACAGAGTGTCGTGGACGTCAGCAATCAGATTCAGGTCTATGAGATCGACGCACCCGCAGTCTCGCGCGACTTGCAGACTGTCAGCAGCGTGATCGCGGTCAATTACCGCATCCAGTCGGCGGAATCCGCCAACATCTACCGCAATATCGGCGGTGACTACGAAGCCGTCATCCTCACGCCTGCCGTGCAGGAGAGCGTCAAGTCCGTCACCGCGAAATATACCGCCGAACAGCTCATCACAGAGCGCTCCGCCGTCGGAGAGCAGATCAAGGATCAGCTCAGCGACAAGGTCGGGGAATACGGCGTGCAGATTGAAAAATTCAATATCGTCAACTTCGACTTCTCCTCGGAGTTCAATGCCGCGATTGAACAGAAGCAGGTTGCGGAACAGAATCTCCTGAAAACGAAAACCGAACAGGAGCAGGCAATCGTCATCGCAAATGCCGAGGCACAGAAAAAGGTCATCGCCGCCAATGCTGAGGCGGAGGCGATCCTCGCCAAGGCGCAGGCACAGGCGGATGCCAACCAGCTCCTCAATGACTCCCTCACCGGTCTGGTGCTGGAGAACAAAATGCTCGAAAAATGGGACGGCGCATTGCCCAAGGTCAACGGCAGCGATTCCTCTCTGCTGCTTGATCTGAACGATGCCGTCGGCAATCTCCCGCAGAACACCGCACCCGCTGCGGCACAGGATACAAACGAGTAACATCCGAAAAATGCCAGCCCTGCACCCCAAAATGGGGGTGCGGGGCGGCTGAGTTTTCGTGAATCCGCAAAAGGAGCAGTTTCATGGGAAAGATGCCCGTCACAGACCGCGATCAGCCGTGCGGCAGCATCCGCTACTTCGCCGCATGGGATGTCACCTGCTATCTCCTGCACGGCAGCAGGGGCGATCTGCTGATCGACACCGGTCTCCCGATGCTCCGCAAGGGGCTCGCTGCGTGGATACAGAATCAGCAGGTGCGGCAGGTCTTCCTCACGCACGCGCACGTCGATCACGATTCCAATGCCGCATGGATGCAGCAGCAAGGCGCAAAAATCCTGCTCAGCGAGCGCGACCGCGATCTGCGGCAGCACTATCTCCGGCAGCCGGTGCATCCCACAGCAAAGCGCTATCTCCTGCGCAATGCGCTTCAGCTTCTGGGAGGCGGATTCTGGAACAGCCCCCGCTATGAAGCAGATGTCTATTTCACGGATGCAGATGCCGGTCTGCTCCGCACATACGGCTATGACGCTGAAATCATCCCGCTTGCCGGTCATACGCTCGGCTCATGCGGAATTCTCAGCGGCGGCGTACTTTACTGCGGCGACGCCTTCACCGCGCTCTGGGGCAAGCCCGACATCACGCCGCACGCGCACAGCATCCCGCTGATGCAGGCATCTTTGCAGCGCATTCTGGAGATTGATCCGGAATGGCTCGCCTGCGGTCACGGTCTGCCCCTGCGGATGCAGGACGCAAAACCCGTCATTCAGGAATATCTGCGGCAGCATCATCTGCTGAAAGCTGCCAATCATACAGGAACGAACATCAAAACGTAAGGAGGATCACTATGATGAGTCAGGAAACCGATCACATTCCGGAGGAGAACACCCTGCCGGAAACCGCCGCTCAGCCCGCGGAAGAACCGGAGCTGGTCACAGAAGTTCTGCTCGACGGAGAGGAGCATTTCGCGCGCGGCGCAGATCCCCGCAAGAAGGAGGGCATCTTCTGGAGCGTGGATGAGGACGGCGTGATGATCGTCGGATGTGCTGTTCCCAGTGCAATGGCAGATTACGACACCAAGCGGCATCCATGTCCGCCGTGGCAGAATTACAAGCCTTACATCAAGAGCATTTTCGTGGAGGACGGCGTGACGGATCTCGGCATCCGCGCCTTCGCAGACTGCCCGAATCTGGAGGAAGTTTCGCTGCCGGCATCGCTGCGCAAGATCAACTACGCCTGCTTCTCCGGCTGCCCGAAGCTCAGCTTCCTCGAACTGCCCGAAACGATGTCCTTCGTCCATGCCTATGAGGGCAAATCGTGGATGAGCAATACTGTCATCCTCGGCTTGCAGGCATTCCGCGGAACACCGTGGGCGCGCAAGCAGTTCGGTGATTTCTATATCCGCGACGGCGCTGTCTTTGATTATTTCGGTGAATCCGCGGATGCAGAAATCCCGGAAGGCGTCACGGCGATTGCATCGTTCGCCTTCGCGGAAAGCGGACTGCGCTCCGTGAAGTTTCCGCAGAGTCTCAAGCGCATCGGGGCGTATGCCTTCTATCGCAACAAGCTGACTGCCGTGCAGCTTCCGCCGCAGATCAGCACGGTTGAAACCCACGCATTTTCGTCGAATCCGGCTCTCAAACGTGTGGCAGTTCCCGCCGAATGTCTCGCAGACGGTTGTGCGCCGCTGCATCTGCGCCTGACTGCCGATGAGATGAGCCTGCTGGAAAACCGCAGATCACTTGCGGATCAGGAGGACAAGCCCAAGAAAAAGGTCAAGAAAGCAAACCGCAAGCCGCTGCCGAAACTCACTGTGGAGGAAGATGCCTTCGCAAATACGCCCATCGGCGGCCCGGCAGAGGATCTCACGGAGTTCCCTGCCCTCTACCGCATCAGCGCAAAGCCGGCTGCGGGCGTCAGCGGCGTGGAAAAACTGGAGCTTCAGGACGCAGGCAAAAAACTCGGCGGTCTTTATGCGGAAACCGGTGCTGCCCTGCTGACCCGTCTGAAGCGCGGTGCAGCAGTCATCTGCCTGCTGGCTGACCCCGCTGCAAAGCGTCTGGACGGCATGATCGTTTACCGCTACAACGATCCGCCGCAGAAAACCGATAACATCCTTGAATACCGCGTTCTTGCGACCGAAAACGGCACGGAACAGGCTGGTATGATGACGCCCTTCCGCCGCGATGCCGATTTCACGAAACGGTATAAGCAGTTTGCCGCTGAAACCTGTCTCGCACAGGATACCGTTGCACCCGCTGCCGATACGCTGACACAGTGGTTTGTGATTCCGGAAAGCCGCGGCGATGACAGCAAGCTGCTGGATGCACTCGTCAGAAACTGGCTCTCCAAACACAAGGATTTCTCCTGCGGCAAGAAGCAGGAGGCGCTGCTCCGCATGAGCGCGTATATGTCTGTGATGCCGGAAGAACTGGCTGACTGATGTTCTAAAATCATCCTCTGCGCCGTAGAATGTAACAAACGGCACGGAGGATGATTTTTTATGCGTTTACTGCGATTTTTCTGCGGATTCTGTGCAGTGCTGCTGCCCCTTGCAGCGCTGCGGATGCCCGTCTCGGCAATCCCTGAACCGCCTGCGGTTTCAGCAGAGGGATGCGTTCTCATTGACGCGCAGAGCGGACAGGTCTTGTTCGGCAAGAACGAAAACGAGAAGCGCCCGATGGCGAGTACCACCAAAATCATGACGACGCTGCTGACACTCGAAAGCGGCGGTCTTGATGACGAATTTGTTGTGGACAGCGAAGCAATCCGTGTGGAAGGTTCCTCTATGGGGCTGCGTGAGGGCGATGTTGTCACGAAACGCGCCCTCTGCATCGGGATGCTGCTCCCCTCCGGCAATGATGCCGCAAATGCCGCTGCGGTGGCGGTGGCTGGCAGCATTCCGGCGTTTCTGGAGATGATGAATGCGCGCGCAAAGGAAATCGGCATGGCGCGGAGCTGGTTTGCCTCCCCTTCCGGTCTGGATGCGGAGGGGCACGGCGCATCCGCCTGCGATATGGCGCTGCTCGCACGGGAAGCATTGCAAAATGACATATTTGCATCAATTTGCTGCTGCCAATCGAAAGAGGTCGTCTTCGGAAATCCCCCCTCTGCGCGGACACTTTATAATACGAACAAGCTGCTTGGCATGGATGACAGCGTAATCGGCGTCAAGACCGGCTTTACAGATGCAGCCGGGCGCTGTCTGGTCAGTGCGGCGGAGCGCGACGGCAGACGGCTGATCTGCGTGACGCTCTGCGACCGCAACGACTGGGCAGATCATCTCGCACTGTACGATTACGGGTTCGCAGTCGGGCAGCGGTATGATCTCCCCCTCCCTGCTGATCTGACCGTTCCCTGTGAGGGCGGTGCAATGCAGGCGTTGCCGGTCTACGCGAAAGAGCAGCTCACGGTGACTGCGTGGCGCGGCATCCCGCCGGAATACGCCGAGACAGTGCTGCTGCCGCCCTTTGTTACTGCACCGATTGAAAAAGGTACGCAGATCGGGGAATTGGTGTATCGCAAGGGCTTCACGGAAATCGGGCGTCTGCCGCTGCTGGCAGGTGCAGATATACCCTATATGCAGCAGGAAACGGACGAATCCGCATGGAAAGCTCTGTTCCGGAGGGTAATTTTTCGGATACACGATATACTAGATGTAATATTCTAGTCATTCTATACAATCAATGCAGGTTAAATATCTGGTTTATGCTGTTATTTGACGAAATTGCATAAAAAAGCTTGACTGATCAAGCAAATTTTGCTATAATACAATTACGGCGAGCAAAAGCAGAACGGATTGCACAAATAGAATCCGAATTTTGCTGGACTGCCCCTCTCTCTGAACCAAACGTAGCTCGCTTGCCGTCATTTGAAAGGACATTCATAAAGCCCTCTCGAATACCCGTAAAGCAAAGACCGCCTTTCTGTCGCTCAGGAAAGGCGGTCTTTGTTGCGGCGGCGCGGAGCCCGCGCGGGCGATTTGCTAAAGTTCTAAATTGACTTGATGCAGGTCTTTACCATTTGATTCTAAGGAAACTTTCCATAGAATCGTGCTTTTCAGATACGCAGTCCTTTTGGATAGAACTTTAGCAAAATGCCAGCGGGCGCTGCCCGCCGCCGCCGCTTGACAAATTACATGGAATATGCTAAAATATGTACGTGAGCAGACTGTGCAGCCGCGGAAGGCGCTTTATGCCGACGAGGAAAGTCCGGGCATCACAGAGCAGGGTAACTGCTAACAGCAGCCGGAGGCGACTCTAGGGCAAGTGCAACAGAAACAGACTGCTGTCCCGAAACGGACAGTGATGGTGGAAAGGCGGGGTAAGAGCCCACCAGAGCGTATGAGAATACGCTGCTATGTAAACCCTACCCGATGCAACGCTGATTGGTGCAGGTGGTCATAACGTCTGCTCGGCGGATCATCTGCAAAGGCGGCTTGAGCGTGCCGGCGACGGTACGCCTAGATAAATGGCTGCACACGGTTTAACTTCGTTAAACCTGACAGAACCCGGCTTACAGGTCTGGTCACACTGAGCCGATGCGTTTTCTGCGCATCGGCTTTTCAGTCTATCTGCATACGAAAGGACAGGCATTTTCAGCTATGGATAAAAAACTCACTGCAATCGCCGCCACAGCACTGCTCATCATCGCACTGAGCGCAATCATCGCTCTGGCGACACACCACAAATCCGCCGGTGATTCCACTGCGGAAAGCTCTGTAACCGAAACCGAACCCGCCATCGTGCCTTCCACGATGCCCAGTTCCATTGCAGTCACCCCGCCCGCCGGATTCAGTGAGACCAGCTCCCCCTACTATGATAAATATTTCGTCAAAGACGATGCCTCGATCATCATTACCGGCGAAAAACTCGCCATCGACGGCATCCGCACCAGCGAATATGTCACGAATGTCAAGTCACAATACGAAAAAACTGCTTCCGATTACGAATTGCTCGGCGAGGAGAATCTCACCGTCAGCGGCGCTCAGACGACGATCCTCGAATTCAACTACGCCATCGTCGGTGATGATGTGCGGCAGGATATGACCTGCATGACCGGCGTTGCCGTCAAGGGCAGAAATGCCTATATCATCACCTGCAAGAGCAAACACGCAACCTACGCCGGCTACCGCGACATCTTCCGCGAGTTCATCAAGAGCATCAACCTCGCAGATGTCAATATCTACTCCGTCCTCACCTCCGATTCATCTGCTGCAACCACCGCAGCACCCTTCTCCGCAACAACCGCCTCCTCCCCCGCTGAGACCGCTGCTTCCCTTACAAGCGCTTCCTGACGCTGTACTGTCAAATTGCACAAATGCGGCTTGTGAAATAGCACAAACCATACAATCTTTTGTTTTTTGCCAAAAAGGGATTTGACAAAACGACGATTTGTGGGTATAATATAAGAGGTATTCGTATGTCCTCCTATGCTCATACGACCAAATCTTGTTGACGCAGCTTTGCACCTTACTCTATGCAGCGCCGCGCCTGCCGGCAGCCTCTCCTGACCGGCAGATATGAAAGGAGCCGTTCTTATGTCAAAAACGATAGCGGTTACGTCCGGAAAGGGCGGTACCGGAAAATCCTCCATCTGTGCAGGCATTGGCTATACGCTCGCGAAGCAGGGCAGCCGTACTCTGATCATTGAGCTGGATTTCGGTCTGCGCTGTATTGATATTATCTTCGGTATGACCGGTCAGATTAAGTATGATCTGAGCGATGTCCTCGACGGTAAGGTCTCTGCCCTCGATGCGGTTGCCCGCGTCCCGATGGCAAGCAACCTGTTCGTCCTCTGCGCGCCGAAAAACCCGTTCCTTCAGGTGACGGTTGAGCAGATTATCACCATTTGCAGCTCCGTCCGCAAATACTATGACTATATCATCATTGATACCGGTGCAGGTATCAATAACCATGTTTTCGACATCGTGGAACAGGCAAACCTCATCCTCGTCGTGACAACCCCCGACCCCATCTGCGTGCGTGATGCCCAGATGATGTCTGATGAGTTCTATGCACGCGGCAACCGCCGTCAGCGTCTCATCATCAATAAAGTCAGCAAGCGCGCAATCGGCGCAGAACTGGTCCGTGACCTCGATGAAATCATCGACACCATCGGTGTGCAGCTCATCGGTGTCATTCCGGAAGATTACCAGCTCGTCATTGCAACCGGTAAGGGTGAGCCGATTCCTTCGACTGCACCCAGCCTTGCGGCGTTTGATGCGATTTCCAAGCGTCTCCGCGGCGAGAATACACCGCTGACTGTCAAGATCGGCTGATCGAAAACGCCGCATCCAGGGCTGAAACGCGCCCCCATTGACTAAACAGAATATACTTACAGGAAAGGATGATCCTACATGACCATAGCTCTGATTGCCCACGATGCGAAAAAGGAATTGATGATCCAATTCTGCACTGCTTACTATGCGGTGCTGAGCAGACACGTTCTTTGTGCAACCGGCACAACCGGAAAAGTCGTCGCTGAGGCGACCGGACTGCCGATTAAGCGCTTTCTGAGCGGCGCTCAGGGCGGCGGACAGGAAATCTCTGCACGTATCTCCTGCGATGAGATTGACGTGCTGCTGTTCTTCCGCGACCCCATCAATCCTAAGGCGACAGAGCCCAATGACATGAATCTGCTGCGTCTCTGCGATGTTCACAATGTCCCCGTCGCGACCAATATCGCGACCGCAGAAGCACTGATTCTTGCGCTGGAGCGCGGTGATCTCGACTGGCGCGTCATCGGTAAGCCGGTGATGTAATCGAACAAGCACTGATTGCCCCTTTGCTGCGTACAAAAGGGGCAATTTCTATGTCAATGTGCGGAGGTGCTGTGTATGTCTCTTGAAAAGGCGATCCGTTACGGCAAAGAACACCGCAGACCCTACCGCGGTGTCAAGGCGTATGACCCCATGTGCTGCAATCACGGCGGCTGTGAACGCTGTCTGCGCAGCCGTACCTACCGTACGCAGAAGGAACTCGAAAAGATCAGATTCGGACGCAGGGAAGCCGAATCTGCATGACCGGAAAGGAATGTTTTATGGCGAATTATCTGAAAAGACCGCAGGGCACTGAGGACGTTACCCCGGAGCGCATCCACAAATGGCACACCGTTGAGAAGGTGACACGCGAGATCGCGGAGAGCTTCGGCTTCTCCGAAATCCGCATCCCGACCTTTGAAGTCACGGAGCTGTTCCACCGCTCTGTCGGTGAGACCACCGACGTTGTGCAGAAGGAGATGTACTCCGTCATTGCGCGCGAAACCCAGTTCACGCTCCGTCCGGAGGGTACTGCCGGAACAATCCGTGCCATGCTGCAAAACGGTCTGCTGGCGGAGGCGCTGCCGCAGAAGGTCTTCTATCAGCTCTCCTGCTTCCGTCATGAACGTCCGCAGGCAGGCAGACTCCGTGAGTTCCACCAGTTCGGCGTGGAGATGGCAGGTGCTGCCTCCCCCTATGCCGATGCAGAAGTCATTCTGCTGGCGAAAACCGTCCTTGACCGCCTCGGCATCCGGGATATTGTCCTCAATCTCAACAGCATCGGCTGCCCCACCTGCCGTGCCAATTATCAGAAGGCACTGCGGGAGTTTTTCACCCCGCACCGCGAACAGCTCTGCGAGACCTGTCAGGAGCGCCTTGTGCGCAATCCCATGCGTCTGCTTGACTGCAAATCGCCGGAAGATCAGGCAATCGCCAAAGATGCACCCGTCATCCTCGATTACCTCTGCGATGAATGCAAGGAACACTTCGAGGCTGTCAAATCCGCACTCACCGATATGGGCGTGGATTACGTCATCAACCCGAAGATCGTCCGCGGTCTGGATTACTACACCAAGACCGTGTTCGAGTTCATCACCACCAGCATCGGCGCGCAGGGCACAGTCTGTGCCGGCGGCAGATACGACGGTCTGATTGAACAGCTCGGCGGACAGTCTGTGCCGGCACTCGGCTTTGGTATGGGACTCGAACGTCTCATCCTTACTATGGAACAGCAGGGCTGCGATTTCCTGCCGAAAAAATCCTGCGACCTCTATATCGCACCGATGGACGCCGCTGCGAAACCCGCCGCGATGCGCTATGCAAATGCCGTCCGCGAGATGGGTCTGCGCGCAGAATTTGACCTCGCTGACCGCAGCTTCAAGGCGCAGATGAAGTACGCAAACAAACTCGGCGCACGCTATCTGGTTGTGCTTGGCTCGAATGAACTTGAGCAGGGCAGCGGTCAGGTCAAGAATATGGAAACCGGTGAACAGAAGCCCGTCCGTCTCGATTCCGCTGCCAGCTTCTCGGAAGATTTCATGCAGATCTCCGTTACGGACGGATTTGATCTCAAGCTTTGATTTTCCATGCAGATCCGCAGAAATACAGAATTCCGGATCTGCAAAACGGTGAAGGAGACCGCAAATGAAAGAAATTCTCCGCCAAATATCCGAATTTCTCCGCAGCAGCTTCCTGATTCTGCTGGTGCTGGCAGCATCCGTGCTGGGCGTTTACCGGCTCGCTATGCTGCAAATCGTCACCGCAGAGGAGGCGCAGCAGCCCATCATCAACCAGTCGGTTTATAAACAGGTCATCCCCGCCTCACGCGGCGAAATCGTCGATACCGCCGGCAGAACGATTGTCGGCAATAAAATCGGCTATAATCTCATCATCGAAAAGGCGTATTTTCCCGCAGACAACGCGGCGGGCAATGCCGTCATCATGCGGATCGTCAAGCTGCTGGAGGAGGAGAACTACTCCTGGAATGACACCATGCCCATCAGCAAAACTACGCCCTACACCTTTGAGCCAGACCGCGAAAACGATGTCAGCGAAATCAAGAAGAAACTGCGGCTGAATCAGTACGCAACTGCCGAAAACTGCATCGACAAACTCATTGCTGATTACGAAATCGGGGATGATTATTCCACGCGCGAGAAACGCATCATCGCGGGCATCCGGTATGAGATGCTCCTGCGTGATTTTTCGATGTCCAACCTCTTTTACCTCTCCAATGACATCGACCTCAAAACCGTCACGCGCATCAAGGAACTGCGCCTCACAATGGGCGGCGTCAATATCGTGGAAGAAGCCATCCGCACCATCGAAAACGGCAATGTGCTGCCGCATGAAATCGGCTATGTCGGCCCGATTTATTCGCGCGATGAGTACAGCAAACTCCTCCTGAACGGTCACAGCGACTACGCACTCTCTGATCAGGTCGGCAAAAGCGGTCTGGAAATGAACTGCGAGGCGACACTCCGCGGCTATAACGGCACAAAGGAAATCACCGTTACAAACGGCGAGGTCACATCCGTAAAGACGACGCAGGAACCGGTCGCAGGACAAACCATACAGCTTACGGTCAATTCTCTCTTGCAGGAGGGACTGCAAAATATCCTCGATCAGCACTGTCAGCTCCTGCGCAAGACCGATGCCGAATGCCGCAATGCCTACTGCGGCGCCATCGTGCTGCTGGATACGCGCGATAATGCCGTGCTGGGCATGGCGACACTCCCCACTTACAATCTGCGGGAGCTGCTCGAAAATTATGAGGATGTTGCCAAAATGGACAATCATCCCCTCATTAACCGCGCCACGGACGGCCTCTACCGCCCCGGCTCCACCTTCAAGACCATCACCGCCACCGCAGGTCTTGACAGCGGAAAGATCAGCGGCAATACCGTCTTCCACTGTGCCCACGATTACCTGTTTTACGGGCACACCTTCCACTGCACCGGCAATCATCAGGACATCGCCGTCTCCCGCGCCCTGACCGTCTCCTGCAACATCTTCTTCTATGAGCTGAGCGCACGGCTGGGTCTGGATACACTGCTCGATTATGAGCGCGCTTACGGTCTGGGAAGCCCGCTGGGACTGGAATCCGGCGACAGCGGCGGCTATCTCGCCTGCCCCGAAACCTTCGAGGATCTGGGACTTCAGTGGTATATCGGTGAGCTGACACAGGCTGCCATCGGTCAGTCGGAAGTGCAGGTCACACCGCTGCAAATGGCAACCGTCGCATCGACCATCGCCAATGAGGGCAAACGCTATCGCCCGCATCTCATCAGCGGCACATGGAACAGTACCATGACCGAGCAGCTCAGCTCCAAAGAGCCGGAACTGGTCTACACCGTTGCACCGAATAACGCCGCGAATGTCTACAGCTATATCCGTGACGGCATGATTGGTGCGGCACAGACCGCCATGCCGCTCGAATACGACCTCAATAACCTCGGCTTTGATGTCGCCATCAAGACCGGTACACCGCAGTCTCCGCGCGGCACAGATACCTTCGTGATCGGCTATGCACCTGCACAGAATCCGGAAGTCTCCTTCTGCGCAATGGTGGAAGGCGGCAAGAACGCGAAGTGGATGGTCAAGGAGATTCTGCATCAGTATGCGCTGAATTATCCGCAGTCGCGCATCGGACAGGCATTCGCCGCAAGGGGGGCTTTGTGATGAATATTCAGATTTTCGGCAAATCCAAATGCTTTGATACCAAAAAAGCAGAGCGCTTCTTCAAGGAGCGGCATATTAAATTCCAGTCGGTTGATCTCCCCGCAAAAGGCATGAGCAAGCGCGAACTCGAAAGCGTTATCCGCGGTGTCGGCGGGATTGATCAGCTCCTCGACACCAAGCATCCCGATGCGGCACTCGTGCAGTATCTGCTGCCGGATGCGCAGTTTGAGAAGCTGCTGGAAGATCCCACCCTAATCCGTACCCCCGTCGTCCGGAACGGTCAGAAAGCGACTGTCGGCGCGGCGGAAGCGGTCTGGAAACAGTGGATTGCCGACGAATCCGGCAAATAAGCCGTGCATCCTGCAAAAATATGACCCATTCAGACAAAATTTGCATAACCCATTGACAAACACGCAAACATCGGCTATAATATAGTCAGCCTTATCATGAGCGGCGGAGGAAACGGGTCCTGTGAAGCCGCGGCAACCGCGTCCCCTGCGGACGAATGGTGCCAAGTCCTGCGGTGCATCGCACCGGAAGATGAGGAACGTTTGCACAAATCATAAGACGGCATACGTTCTGTGTATGCCGTCTTTTTCTGCAAATCGCACATGATGCGGCAAAATCTGAACCATGGAGGTTACACACTATGAAACGCTTTTTTACATCTGAATCCGTGACGGAAGGTCATCCCGATAAGATCTGCGATCAGATCTCCGATGCCGTGCTGGATGCGATTCTGGAACAGGATCCGGAAGGCAGAGTCGCCTGCGAAACCAGCACCACAACCGGTATGGTGCTGCTGATGGGCGAAATCACGACCAGCGCACAGATCGACATTCCTGCCATTGCGCGGGAAGTCATTGTGGACATCGGCTATGACCGCGCAAAGTATGGATTTGACGGCCATACCTGCGCAGTCATGACCACGATCGACAAGCAGTCTGCTGACATCGCAATGGGCGTGGATTCCGTGCAGGAAGAAGATCAGGGCGCAGGCGATCAGGGCATGATGTTCGGTTATGCCTGCAATGAGACCGCTGAAATGATGCCGCTGCCGATCTCGCTTGCACACAAGCTTGCCCTCCGCCTCACTGCCGTGCGCAAGGACGGCACGCTCAAATATCTGCGTCCGGACGGCAAAACACAGGTCACGGTTGAGTACGAGAACGACAAGCCCGTTCGCGTGGATACGATTGTTGTCTCGACACAGCACTCCGCTTCCGTGGAGCTTGAGCAGATTCGCGAGGACCTCATCGACTTCGTGATCAAGCCGACTGTGCCGGCTGAACTGATGGATTCCGCAACCAAAATCTTCGTCAACCCCACCGGCAGATTCGTCATCGGCGGCCCGCAGGGTGATTCGGGTCTCACGGGCAGAAAGATCATCGTCGATACCTACGGCGGCTACTCCCGTCACGGCGGCGGCGCATTCTCCGGCAAAGACCCCTCGAAGGTGGACCGTTCTGCGGCTTATATGACACGCTACATCGCAAAGAATATCGTGGCTGCGGGTCTTGCCACGCGCTGCGAAGTGCAGCTTGCTTATGCAATCGGCGTTTCTGAGCCGGTTTCGGTGTTCGTGGAGACATTCGGTACGGGCGTTGTGGATGAGGAACAGCTTGCAAATGCAGTCCGCAAGGTGTTTGATCTGCGCCCTGCCGGTATCATCAAAACGCTGGAACTCCGCAAACCGCAGTACCGCAAGCTCGCTGCTTACGGTCACATGGGCAGAGAGGATCTCATGCCCGCGTGGGAGCGCACCGACCGCGCTGACGAACTGAAAGCTGCACTCGGCAAGTAAGAACCGTTTCCGGCAGATCAATCATACAGAAAACGAGCGGAGAACCTGTCAAAAGGTTCTCCGCTTTTTCTGTGTATAAGGTGTCTCCGACGAATTGAGAATGGGGGCGCTGCCCCCATTCTCCCGCTTAAGGGTCACTGAACATTAAGAATCCCTTATTGAGGTAAAAGATGGGATTCCAAAGGGATAGATCCCTTTGGCGGGTTTGGGCAGAGCCCATTATAGATCATCGCGAAGCGATACCTTATCAGTGCTTTGCGTTGCGGACGGCCTCCTTGCGGTGGCGCACCGTTCCGCAGATGCCCGCGATCACATACAGCAGCACAGCCGCTGCAATCCCGCAGACTGCGTACACAGTCACCGTATGCGTCAAGCCGTAAAGGAAGCCTGTGACCGCTGCGAAGATCTGCTCGGATTTCACCGCGAAACGGTCAAACCAGTTGGTCGCGCTCAGCCATGCTGACGGCACAAGCATCAGAATCGAGCTGACCAGAACCGAACTCGCCACCCAATAGAACCAGCGGTCAACCGTGCGGCGGTACATCAAAAACAGGATCAGCAGCAGGAGCAGCGTGAACGCTCCCGTCACAGGGATCAGCCAGACCGTCAGCGGATAGATCTTCCGCGCCTTCCCCAGAAGGCCCGCTTCCGCAAGACTGCCCGTCTTGAAAACATCGCACTCCGTGGTGATCTTCTTCTCCGCCGCGTCCATGTTCTTCCGCAGTGCATCCTCAAATGCCGCATCGCGCGCAATGCCGTTTTCCTCCGCATACTGCTCAAAGAACTTCCGCAGATCGCCCTCCAGCACCGTGAAATCCGGCTTCGTCTCCGTATCGGGCGCAACACCGTAGACATAATCAAACAGCTTCCGCAGGGTGATGTCCACGACCGGCTCCAGATTCTCAGATTTCAGAGATTCGGCATAGACCGATACGGGAATGCCGGTGGTATTCTCCTGCTGTGTAAAGTAATTCGTCAGCCGCACACTGATCTTGTCCGTCAGATGCTGCTCCGCGACGATCCGGTGATAAGCGGCGGGATTGAGCGCCCTGCCGCGCAGCAGCACGGAGCAGGTCAGTGCGATGAACGAAAAAATCAGCAGCAGCGATAAAATCACGCTTGCCAGATATTTGATAGTACGTTTCAAACTGTTTCCCTCACTTTCTCATTGCAGCGGCTCATAGAATTCCTTTGCGACAAGGTCGCAGCGCACGCCGACGCGCACATCGGAATTGCCCAGAAGCTCCGGCTTGCAGGTATAGAGCGTGAGGTGATCCTCGCCCTCGGTCACGCCGAGGTATTTGCGGTCAGTTTTGTCAAAGCTGATCGACTCCGCGACACGGTAGGTAAATCTGCCGTAATCGGTGTACAGCACCACCTTATCCCCGACGCTGAGTTTCGTCAGATCAGAAAAATAGGTGTTGACATGGGCGTCGATGACGACATTGCCAACCGTACCCAGCACCGCAGACTGCGTTGTCTGACACGCACCGAGTGCGAGCAGTTCACTGTTAGAACCGAAGAACACGCCGACATTCAGCCCGATGGCATCTGCCGTAAGCTGCGCATACTGCTCACCGAACACCGGATACGTGATCTTTCCTTCCGGATAGGTCTTTTTTCCGGTATCCTCTGCATCCGCGGTGTCGATCTCCTTTTGCAGAATCTGGAGACCTGCGGTCTCGGTCTGCGTCTTGAGGTTATCCATAAAGGCGATGTTCAGATACTTCTCGAGCGTGTGGGTCGGCGCAAGTGACCATCCCAGCACCGTCATACCGCCCGCCAGCAGCAGAAGAAGAAACGGCGTAATGATGAGCGCCGCCTTGCTGCTGCGCTTCTGAGACTGTTCAGCCATTTGCATCCGCCTCCTGTCTGCTTTCCCGCAGCGCGATCCAGCCGAGGCCTGTCACGGCAAGCGCCATTGCGCCCAGTGAACCCAGCACCGGCAAACGCAGATCCCAGCCGGTATCGTCCACCGTTGATGCGCCCACAGCCGCCGTATCAATCAGTTTGCCTTCATCATCGCGGATGGAAAGCGAGATGTCATTGCCTTCAATGTGATCAACGGAAACATTCATGCCCATATCCGAGGCGAGGTCTGCAAAGCCGCTGACAATATCAGATTTGCTGTCGGTATCGAGCTGCTTGATGATGCTGTTGCGCTCTGAGGGCGAAAGACTTGCGAGGAAGGGCATCCGTTCCTCCGCCGGCAGGCTTGCAACATACGCTTTCTTTTCCTCCAGCGTCATCGAACGAAACGGCTTATCCGTCACAACCGACGGAACATATTCCGGCGTTGTCACGGTTGTGACGCTGCCGCCGCCCCCCTCCTGATCGGTCTGCGCGGGTGCGGTGGAACTTGCAAAGAAGGTCTCGACATCTTCAGCCGGAATGCCCAGTTCGGCTGCAATGCCTTTGTAGATATAGTCCTTGCCGAAGATGGTCACATAATCTGCCCAGTTTTCGTAGGTATCGTAGGTCTCTCTGCCGTTGTGGATCAGCGTCATGCCGTTCTCATCGTGCGGAACAGTTTCATACCGTGTACGCGCATTCAGCACAATGGACTCCGGGATTCCGATTTCCCGCATCGCATTCAGCACATCATCCACGCTGCCGGCGGAAGCCGTGATACATCCCGCAAATGCCGTCGCTGCCGCAGCCGCTGTTCCCAGCAGCACAGACAGAATTGCTTTCTGTTTTTTCATATTCATTTCCTTTCCGGTCGTAGGTTCAGATGGATTTCCGGTACAGTTTTTGCACACACTGTACTTTTGAGTATACCATATTATACGGAAAAATGCAAGCAAAACCAACACAAGACCCGCAGGAAAAACATTCCATCCGCGGATCGTCCAGTCATTTCGGCAATTTTGCACAAATTATCGGGATGCAATTCCGGAAGATACTTGACAGATTCCGAGAAACATGGTATACTAATTATTATATCATCGTGATTATATTACAATCCGGAATATCATCTTATGCAGAAAGGAGCCGATCACAATGGGTGAATGGAACCGCTTTACAACGCAGTCGAAAATCGAGGAGCTTTCGCAGCTCTGCCGCGATAATTATCAGATCGACCCCGCCCTTTACGGCAAATATGATGTCAAGCGCGGTCTGCGCGACATCAGCGGAAAGGGAGTCTGCGCAGGTCTGACCAATATCAGCGAGATCATCCCAGGTACTGCCGATGCCGACGGCGAAACCAAATTCGGCAACGGACAGCTCCTGTTCCGCGGCTATCATATCGAAGATCTCGTCAAAGGATTCATTTCGGAGGACCGCTTCGGCTATGAGGAGACCGTCTATCTGCTGCTGTTCGGTCAGCTCCCCAGTGCCGCTGAGCTTGAGGAATTCAGTGCGCTGCTGAGAAGCTGCCGCACACTCCCCACCTCCTTTACGCGCGATGTCATCATGAAATCGCCCAGCGATGACATGATGAATACCCTTGCGCGCTCCGTCCTCACGCTCTATTCCTATGACCCCAACCCCAATGACACCTCCATCCCGAATGTGCTGCGGCAGTGCATCCAGCTCATCGCGCAGTTTCCTTCGATTGCGGTGTACGGCTATCAGGCGTTCCGCTATTACAAGAACGACGACAGCCTGTTCCTGCATCAGCCTGACCCCAGCCTTTCTGCGGCGGAGAATCTGCTGAGCCTGCTCCGTGCAGACCAGAAGTATACGCATCTCGAAGCCAAAATTCTCGACCTCGCACTCGTGCTGCACGCAGAACACGGCGGCGGCAACAATTCCAGCTTTACGGTTCATGTTGTCTCCTCCTCCGGCACGGATACCTACTCGACGATGGCAGCAGCGCTCGGTTCGCTGAAAGGCCCAAAGCATGGCGGCGCGAATATCAAGGTCGTGCAGATGTTCGATGACATGAAGGAGCGCGTTCACGACTGGAAGGACGAGGAAGAAGTCGGTGATTATCTCCGTAAGCTGCTTCATAAAGATGCCTTTGACCGCGCCGGTCTCATCTACGGTATGGGTCATGCGGTCTATTCGCAGAGTGATCCGCGTGCAACGGTGCTGCGCGGGTTCGTTGAGGAGCTTGCCGAGGAGAAGGGCCGCTCTGAGGAATATGCCCTCTATGCAATGGTCGAGCGCCTTGCCCCGCAGATCATCGCGGAGGAGCGCAAGATCTACAAGGGCGTCTGCGCAAATGTCGATTTCTACTCCGGTCTCGTCTACCGGATGCTCAATCTCCCGAATGAGCTGTTCACGCCGATTTTTGCAATCGCGCGCATCGCAGGATGGTCTGCACACCGTCTCGAAGAATTGCTCGGTGCAAGCAAGATCATCCGTCCGGCGTACCGTGCCGTCAAGCCGTGGCAGGATTACACCCCGCTCGCACAGCGCTGACCGCATAAGCTTTCTCTGAGCCACGGTGCGGCATCGCGAACCATAAGATCCTATTATAAAGAAATGTGCGTATATGCAGTGGATTTATAGCAATATAAATCACAGCAAATACGCACATTTTTCTATATTCGCTTTCTGAATGGAAAGTATCCGTCAAGCGGAAGTTCTGCTTGCAAACTCACATCGAAACGTGCGGAGGCAGCAAGCGCCCTCATGATCAATCACTTGATTTCGCCGCCTGCGCATCACAGTCTGCGGCAAGTGCATCATGATACGCCTTCCACGCATCGCCGTTCGGGTCTGTATCCGGCATATTCTCCGCCATGACCCTAAGCATCCGATCCAGAGCCGCCTGCTGCCGGATCCCCTGTCCGGTCAGATCTGCACCGCCGCAGTACCAGTCGCCCTTGAAATACAGAAACATCGGCGCAAACGTCTCACCGACACACTCGTATGTGCCATTGACATCCCCGTATTCCCGCACCATTGCCGCCACGTAAAAATAATTCAGATTGCGGCGATCCTGCGGCGCGCCGTATTCGTGCCTGAGAATCTGATACGAACAAACGCGGATATTGTGATTCTGAAAAGCAGCCGGCGGGGTTTCCTCCAGAACCGCCATTTTGATATACGAATCGTCTGTCATCCGATAAGCGGACGGGTCAGAGGCGAAGAAAAACGGTGTGCCGACGATCGAACACATCCCAAGCAGCGTCATCCAGACCGCCGGCTTGCGGTAATTCAGCACCGATTCGATGCGCGTTTTCACGGCAACCTCCCCGAACGCCAGCGGGCAGGCAGGAATCATCCGCTTCGGCAGGCTGCAATCCAGAAGCGCATTGGAATACGATTTCTTCGCGTCACAGTCCATTTTCCGGATCACGCGCTCATCGCAGGCAAGCTCAATATCCCGCGCCAGCAGCACATACGCCAGCCACACCAGCGGATTAAACCAGTGAACCGTCAGCACCAGAAATCCAAGCATTTTCCACAGGTGATCGCCGTGCCGCAGATGCGCACGCTCATGCTGAAGCACCGCCGTCCGCGCCGGTTCTGCGAGGTCATCCGGCAGATAAATCCGCGGAATCAGAACACCGGAGATAAACGGAATCCGGATGGATTTTCCTGTATACACGCGCTTTTCATTTGGCACGGGCAGAGTGCCGCGCACCACGAAATGCAGCCGCACGGCACTGACGAGCAGGTACAGCAGCATGGCAAATATGCCGATGATCCACACAAACGCCGCATACAGCCACACATAATCCATCACGGACATACTGCTCATCTGATGCGCAGGCACAAGCGCCGCCGCGAACGGATGCGCCTGCGGATTCTCCCGCGCACTGTCCAGCACAGCATTGACCGTATGCGACACCGGAACAGAACTCGGCTGCAAGCTAAGCGGATTTTGAAACCAGATCGGCAGGATCAGAGACAAACCCGCGATCCCCCAGAGCCACACACGCTGCGATTTCGGTGCGCGGCGCATCACGATCCGCAAAAGAATCACGATCAGAATTACAAGGCTTCCTTTCGCACTCTGATTCAGAACCAGCTCAAACCAATCAGTCATGCTGCTCACCTCCCGTAGCTGTCGATCATCGCACGGATCTCGTCGATCTCCTGCTGCGACAATGCCTTTTTCTTCGTAAATGCTGCCAGAAACGCAGGCAGCGACCCGCTGAAATTCTCCTCCACGAACTGCGTACTCTGCGCCGCTTCGTAATCTGCGCGCGTGACCGCCGCGGTCACCGTACCGCTGTCATTGCGGAAAATGCCGTGCTGACACAGCTTTTTCAGCACCGTGTAGGTCGTTGATTTCTTCCAGCCAAGCTGATCTGCACAAAGCTGCACCAGCATTCCCGATGTCAGCGGTTCATGCGTCCAGATGATGTCCGCAAACTGTGCTTCGACTGTGCCGAGTTTGTAATTGTTCATGTGATCCCTCCTGTTCCGGTTTGGTCTATCGCGAATCGACCTCTTGCCTATAGTCTATCACGAATAGACCAAAATGTCAAGGGTTTTTTGAAAATTTGGGTATGTAACTTTTTATGTGGTTACACATGATTTGTCAAATGAATGATCTGTTTATCCAAACTGAAGTTTTTGGTCGCGCTT
>DGVV01000086.1 GCA_002395085.1 Ruminococcus sp. UBA4275
CGATACCTTTTTCGACAGCCGGAGGCGGTCTGCACTGTGCAGGATGTCATGCAGCATTCGTTGCGCCGGAAATCGACAACACGAACTGAACGCCTGTAACAATCAGGAAGCAGAGGAAACCGAGATTGATATAGGCAACACTGAATCGCTTGCCCTTCGGAACAGGCTCAGAGGCAGGCTCAATTCTCATGCGCTTGAGGAAATATGCAAACAGCAGCACGATGCCGACAATGCCCATTGCATAGGTGAGGAACACATTGCAGAAAAGGAACGGGATCAGCTCACTGATATGCTGCGGGATCAGCTGGATGAGCTGTGCAGTATCGCCGTTCATCAGAGAATCCATCAGGGAGCTGTCGATGCCGCGGAGCGTCAGGAGCGGCATGAAGCTGCCCCAGAAATTGACCATCATGTGCAGGATAATCGTGTAGATGATCTTGCCGGTGCGCATATACACGCAGGCGAACAGCATTCCGAGGAACATTGCATAGAAGAACTGCGTGAAATTGCCGTGGAACAGACCGAACATCACGCCGGAAAGGATGATGGCGGTCTTCTCGCCGAAGCGACGGGTACGGTCAATCAGGATTTTGCGGTAGAGGATTTCCTCGATAATCGGGGCGCACAGCACGGCGACCAGTGAGATCAGAATGCCCTGCGAGCTGAAAACCAGTTCCTGAAGGGTGGTATCCTGTGTGGAAATGTGAAACAGGCTGAGCATTACGGCATTCAGCAAAATGCCGATGAAGTTGCCGACGATCATCATGCCGATCGAGACAAAGAACAGCAGCAGGATCTTGCCAAATGACAGCGAATGGTTTTCAGGGGGCGTTGCGGGCAGCCGCTTGGAGAGCAGCAGAAATACCGGAAAACTGACGCCGTACATAATGACAAAGCTGATCATTGCCTGCATGACGATCGACATCTGTTCGTCGCCCCTGACCATCTGAATGACAATCGAGGCGATGATGGTCAGAACGAGGGCAATCAGCGAATAGATTGCGTGATTCAGCTCTGCGCGGGAGTAGCTTTTGCGTATTTTTTTGAGATCCGCTGAGGATTCATTCTCCAGGACCGGTTGTTTATTTAGTTCCATGATTTAACCTCCGTTTTTGCGTATATCGGAAAGCAGCGGCAGAGAACCTGTCGCTGCTTTGAAAATTATTTTTTCGGATCCATCATAATGCCGCCCGTTTTGGGATCAATTCCGCGGGCGCGGAGCTGTTTCTCAAATTCACGGTTAATCTTATCGACCTTCTTGCGGCGCTTTGCCTCAGCGGCAGAAATCGGGCCGGTCGGCTCTTCCGGTTTTGCGGAAGCAGGCACAGCAGATGCAGGTTTCGGCTTCTTCTTGTCGGGAATGTGGTATTCTGTATAGTTGATGGCTTTGCCCTCATCAACCTTCTTCTTCGTGGGATCCTGAATACCCATCGAAGCCATCAGTTCGTCCATATCCATGACAGGTGCTGCTGTATGCGGAACGGCAGCGGGAGCAGCGGCAGCCTGTACTGGCGATTTGGGCTGCTCAGGCGGCGCACTGTAAACCGGCTCGTTAATCGGAATCGGATTACCCTGTGCATCGTAGGTCTGGAAAAGCTGTCTGCCGTCTGCGCTGTAGCCGACAAAGAGCGGCGTAGGCGTATTCGATTCTTCCTTCTTGGGCGCTTTCGGGACGGCATAGAGGTTCGCAGCCGGCTGATTCATATACGGATAGCCGACCATCGGCTGCGCAAAACCACCCGGATATACTGCGCCGGGAATCGGAACAGCAAATCCCTGCGGCATTGCCGGATAGCCCTGCGGAACAGCCGCCGCAGGATACGGCATCTGCACAGGTGCAGTCGGAACGGCAGGTGCTTCCGGCACGTTGAGTGTCGGAACGGGCTGCACCGGCGTGGTCGGAACAGTCGGAACGGTAGGTACAGTCGGGACTTCCGGCACACCGAGTACCGGTGCGGGCTGCACAGAAGCAGCAGGCGCGGCGGGAACGGTGGGGACAGCCGGGATCTCCGGCACACTGAGTGTCGGTGCAGGCTGCACAGAAGCAGCCGGAGCATTCGGATATGCAGGAACAGCCGGAACTTCCGGTACATCAAGCGTCGGCACGGAGGGTGCTTTCGCGGGCTGACCAGGCATCACGAGGATGTCGTCAATGGATTCAAGGATCGGAGCGGCAGGTGCAGCCGGTTTTGCATAGGGATTGAAGCCGTTTGCAGCCGGTACGGGCTGTACATCGACAACGGGTTCCGGTGCGGCAGCGGATTTATGAAGCTGCGGCGCAACCTCGTCCAGCGTCGGGACTGTGGGAACAGTCGGAACGGTCGGCACAGTGGGAACAGTCGGGACAGTCTGCATGGGTGCAGGAGCAGGTGCTTCGTTCGGTGTAAACAGGCTGTTTGCGAGGCTGTCGAGAGAGCCGCCGGGTGTGTTCTGAGAGAACTGTGCAAGCAGATCACCGGTCTGCGGCTGAACGGGCGCAGGCGTGCCGGTATTGAACTGTGCAAGAATATCATCAGCATTTGCCGATGTACGCTGCGGTGCAGCAGGTGCTGTCGGCACAGTCGGAAGTGCAAACTGCGCAAGAACATCATTCTGCGGAATGGGCGCAGGTGCAGGTGCGGGCTGTGCAGGCGGAACAGCGGCAGGCTGAGCGCCGGGAATTGCAAACTGTGCAAGCACGTCATTTACTGCGGGTGCAGCCGGTGCTGCGGGAGCAGTCGGAGCAGTCGGAACGGTCGGCAGTGCAAACTGTGCAAGGACATCATTTGCAGGAATCGGTGCAGGTGCCGGTGCGGGAGCAGGCGCAGGTGCAGCCTGCGGAATGGCAGCCGGAATCTCACCGGGAACAGAATTCGGAACAGCAGGAATCGCGAACTGCGCCAGCACATCATTCATGGGAGCAGCGGGCTTCTGGAGCGGCGTCGGTGCGACATTGGGTGCAGGCATCGGCGTCGGTGCAGTTGCGCGCGCAGGCGGCGGCGCGTCAATGGGACGCTCCGGCTGGCTCATCTGCTTGCGCATAGAGGGCGGGATAGAGCCGGGGGCAGGCTGCTGCTGGCGTTCAGGTTCGGGTTCAGGCGTACGTCCGTGATGGTGCTTTGCGGCAGCACGCTCACGCTTCATTGCCTTCTGCTCCTCTTTGAGCTGAGCAGCCATCTCTTTGTTGCTTTCACGGATCATTTTTTTCGCGATCACGGTTTTGCACTTCTCGCAGGTCAACTCGATGACATCATTCATGATGCCGATTTTGGTGTAAAGCCCGACGTTTTCAGGCTTCAGCAGGTTGATGCCGCAGGCAGTACGCTTGCCGTTTTCGGTTCCGTGAACCAACTTGGCACTGGATTTGGTCGTTGAAATCAGGTCTACTTGCATGGAAAACTTACCTCCGAAAGGCACAGATTTTTCTACAAGTATCATTATACTACATTTCCGAGAAAAAATCAACACTTTACAGAAAGAAAAGAAAATTTTGTCTAGTTTTTTGTGCATTTTGGAAAAGACGGTACCGTTTTTTGGCATACATGACAGTTTTTTGCCCGATTTGACCCGTTTCGACCCGTAAACCGAACGCATTTCCTGCGGTTTGCATAAGAAAGATGCGATGTGTGATCGGTTTTCATGCACATATTTCACAAAGTTTTGCATGGGAGATCCGGAATGTGGATTTGGTTGACAAGTTGAAGATTGTACAGTAAAACAGCATTTTTTATACTTGACACCTTGCAGGAAATCAGTTATACTAAATAAAAAGGTCCGGAGAAACTGCTTATTTGTGCAATTTGATCCGGAACCGCAGATATACTTTTTATTTGTTTGTTTTGCTTTTGGACACGTTTTTGGGGAGATCTTTCAATTACCATGCAAAATGCACGAAACAGGAGGACTCTTTATGAAACTGGGGAAAAAAAGAAGTCTGGCGGCAGTCATCAGTGCTGCGCTGACCATCACGGCGGCGGGAACGCTGCCTGCTGTACCTGCATCGGCGGCGCGGCTGCTGCTTGCAGAGTTTGAAACGACCAATGACAGTTTTACAGGTCGCGGCGGCGCTTCTGCAGCATGGACATCCGATCAGGCGTATGACGGTGAATGCAGTCTTTTCGTCAGTGATCGTACTTCTGTCTGGCAGGGCGCACAGCGCGATGCTTCTTCGCTGCTGGCAGCCGGCAAGACCTATTCGATGTCTGCTGCGGTCTATCAGGAGAGCGGCAAGGATGTGGAGATGAAATTTTCGCTGCAATATAAGAACGCTTCCGGTACAACTTACGCCGAAATCGCGCTGCTGACCGTTCCGAGCGGAAAATGGACCGTCCTTTCCAATGATGCCTACACGGTTCCGGAAGACGCTTCCGATATGCAGATTTACATGGAGACTACGGAATCGCTGACAGATTTCTATTTGGATACGGTGCAGGTTGAGGGCGCGCCTTCTGTCATCAAGGCGGGCGATGTCAACGGCGATCTTCAGGTCAATGCGGCAGATGCCGTTCTGCTGATGAAGTATCTCTGTGCGGAGGATGTCACCATTGAAGAGGGGGCAGACTTCAATCAGGACGAAAAGATCAATGCTGTAGACCTCTCGCTGCTGAAGGATTCGATCCTCAATCCGACTGTTACGCAGGTCAGCGGTGACTGGGACAATTATCAGGAAACTGCAACCGGCAATATGCTGAAAGCGCTTCAGGGCAGCCTGCTGCGTGTCGGCAATACCGCCCGCATCCGGGATAAGATTGCGAAGGCGCAAAGCGGTGATACCGTCAACATCGGTTACATCGGCGGCTCGATTACGGGCGGCGGTTCTTCCACTTCTGAGGCAAAGCGCTTTGTCAACCTCTCTGCACAGTATTTCAAGGAGACGTTCGGTCAGGGCAATAATGTCGGCTTCGTGAATGCAGGCGTTGCAGGCACATCCTCTGTGGTTGGCAATATGCGTGTGGATAAGGACATCTTCTCGAAGAACTGCGACATCATCTTTATTGAGTTTGCGGTCAACGACCAGGGCGGCGACCGTTTCCAGAAATCCTACGAGTCACTCGTCAAGAAGTGTCTCATGCAGGAAAATGAGCCTGCGGTGATCCTCATTACGCTTTGCCAGAAATCGCTCGGCACGAATGAGGACTGGATGCTGAAAGTCGGTCAGAATTATGATCTGCCGGTCATCAGCGGCAAGGGCGCAATTCAGGGCGGCAATCTCGACTGGGACAGTAGCTACGGTTCCGGCGATACGATTCACCCCGGCGACGGCGGCCATCAGCTTATCGCAGACTGCATCGGCTACTATTACCGGCAGGCGCTGCGCTCCGAAAACGCAAATGACAGCTATGAAATCCCCTCGAAGGAAGTGTTTGGCGCGGAGTATGCAAACAATAAGCTTGCCGATATTTCTTCGCTCCAGAATTTCAACGCAGGTTCGTGGTCGAAGGGTACGGATAACAGCGCATATTCCGGCGGCTACACCTACAGCAAAAACGGTAATACGCCTATGACCTTCACTGTTGAGGGCAAGGGTATCCTGCTGCTGTTCAAATCCAATTCCAGCGGCATGGGTGCTGTGAATGTGACTGTCAACGGCAAGACGAACAAGGTCAGCTCCAATCTCCAGTGGACATGGGGCGGTCTGGATGGCGATGTCGGCTACTATCAGCCGGAGTCCGGCAAGCTGGATGTCTCCATCTCCTCCGCTGACGGCGGCACGTTCGTCCTGTATGGCATTGCAGTCGTGCAGTAAATCCAGAATATAGCAGAACCGTTTCCGTCAAAAAATCTGTGTCGGGCATTGACAAATCTCCTGAAATCTGATAAACTGTAATCGGTACGCAAACGATTGCGGCAAAGAAAAGGAGAGATGTTATGTTTAATACACAGCGGCGGAAACGGTTTTTTGCTGTTGCAGCTTCCGTTGTAATGGCGATCAGTGCGCTTCCGGTTATGCCGGCAAGTGCGGCTGATCCGGTTTATCCGAAGATCGTTGTGCTGGGAGACAGTATTTCGTCCGGATACGGTCTTGCGGCAGATGAGCTGAATTACGGTCACTATCTGAGCGAGATGTTTGAAGGCACTGTGCTGAATTATGCAGTTGCCGGCATGACGACTGACGGTCTGCTGACGAAGCTGGAGCAAAGCAATGTGCAGAAAGCTGTTTCTGAGGCGGATCTTATTTGTCTGAGCATCGGCGGCAATGATATGCTCAAACCGACAATGGATTATTTTGCAACGCTGCGAAAAGAAGGCGAGCGTACAATGGATATGCTGACACGCCTTTCGCAGACCAGCAGCATTACATTTTATATCGGGCAGCTTACCAGCACGCTGCGTGAACCGATTGCACACGCGAAGGAGAATATGCCGAAGATTGAATCGGCACTCCGTGCGCTGAATTCCGATGCGAAAATCGTTGTGCAGACGATTTACAATCCGTTTGAGATGTCGAAAGAGTCGCTCGCAGACAAGACGGAGGAGGCGCAGTCCAATTACAGCGACTTTATGTCGTATGTCAACGGGCAGGAGAGCAAGATCAACGATGCGATCAAGTCGATGAGTACCTGCAAGGTTGCAGATGTCTACACGGCATTTAAGGGCAACGGTTGGATGTATACCCGCAGCGATGCGAATGATGTCCACCCGAATGGGCTGGGTCATGCGCTGATTTCGATTCTGATTGCAGATCAGGTCGGCAAGTCGTCGATGAAGTTTGCACGCATCGGCAAGCTGCTTTATGAGATGCCGGTGTGCGATTACGCGACGATGAACGCGAAAAACCGTACAACGCTGCTTGCACACGCTGTCATGCCGAATCCGACTTTCGGTGATGTGGATATGAATGGCGTCATTACACTGGAAGACGCGATGAGCGCACTTCAGAGCTATACCAATGTGCTGCAAAAGAAGTCTGACCCGACGCCGCTTGGCGGTGTGTATGCCGCTGATGTGGACGGTGACGATGATGTCACAATTCTGGATGCCGTCTCGATTCTGCAATATTACACGCTCCGGACGCTTCAGCGGAAGGAAGTTTCGTGGTATCAGCTTACGAAGAATCCCAAAGCACCGGATGCGCCGGCTGCATAAAAACAAAACGACCGTTCTGCGCTGTGCAGGACGGTCGTTTTCTGATCTGTGCGGTTCAGAATGTCAGCTCTGTGATGTCGTAAACATCCATTCGCTCTGTCTGCGTGGAAAGCACGCGGACTGCTTTCAGCGTATCGCCGCAGTAGTACCGGTAGAGCGTATAATTTGTATCGGCGGTGTCCATTACATAGACTTCGCAGACGTATGTGGTTTTGCCGACACCGGTGTAGTAGGAATCGACACATTGCAGCGTGAAGTCATCGCTGCTTTCTGCTGCAAAGAAGAATGCATAGAGGTGCGGGAATGCGGCCTCGCTGTCCTCCTGATTCAGACTGTGTTTGAGATCCGTGGAAGCAGTGGAGAACCAGCCTTCTTTGCCTGTGCAGATATGCAGGTTTTCTTCATCGGCGGTTCGAGTATAATCATACTGCGAAACAGTTGATGAGAGTTCGCGGTTTACACTGAAGGCGTATACATTGGCGTGCAGCCGGACATTGCTGCCGATTTTTCCGGCGAGTGCTTCTGCTCTTGCTGCGAGATCGGTTTTTGTTTCCTCATCCATGCTTTCGCCGTTCCTGTAGTCAAATTGCAGGTTCTTCATGGTTTTGCTGTAGAAATTATAGCGGCGGGCAAAAAACAGAAATCCGCCGAGCAGCAGCGCTGCCGCACTCAGAAGTGCCAGGATGATCAGTGCGATTTTTTTGCGTCTGGAATTCGCCTGACGGGCTTCTGTTACGTAGGGGACAAATGGGACTTCTTCCGGCTGCGGAGTCTGAGCTGCCGTTTCAGGCGCGTTTTTGAATTCTTGCTGTTCCATAGTTACCTCCATAAGATTGTTTCTCAGCTACAGTGTATCACAATCGAACGGAAAAGTCAAGATACAGCAGGCGGCTGCACGGCTTCACGGGTTGACAATGATGTGTCGTGTGTGCTATACTTACATCAGCAGGCGGATGGATTTCCGCGCATTTTTTTACAGAGAACAGGGAACATTATGAACGAATTATATGAGCTGATCGAGACGCTGACAGGCGTCGGAGCGGCACGCGCAAAGCTCTACCGGAAAATGGGCATCACGACGCCTTATGAGCTGCTGCATCATTTCCCGCGGAGTTACATTGACTATACAAATCCGGTTATGATTGCAGATACGGAAAACGGGATTCCGGCAGCATTCCGCGTGACGGTACGGCAGCGGCTTGCACCGTCTTTTGTGCGGCGCGGATTTACAATCTACCGCGCACTTGTCAGCGACGGCATTTCCGATTTGCTGCTGATCTTCTACAATACCCCGTATACCGTGCAGGCGATGTCATCCGGTGATGAATACTTTGTCTACGGCAAACTCAGCGGCGGTATGCTGCGTCGGGAGATGCAGTCTCCGCAGGTGCAGCGGGTACAGGATGCTTTGCTGCTTCAGCCGGTCTATCCGCAGACAACCGGTCTGACCAGTGCCATGATGCGTACAAATATCAGGAAGGCGCTGAGCTATCTGGCGCAGCAGCCCGTTGAGACGCTTCCGGCGCAGCTTTTGCAGGGGTATCAGCTAATGGGTCTGACGGATGCTCTGCGTGCGGTACACCGTCCGGAGAATGCGAAAGAACTGGAAGCGGCGCGTCACCGCCTCGCTTTTGAGGAGCTGCTCCAGTTTCAGCTTGGTACGCTGATGCTGAAATCGCGGGCAATGTCACAGTCTGCGGCGGCTATGCGGGATGTTCCTCTGGATGATTTCTATGCGGGCTTGCCCTTCTCTCTGACAGAGGCGCAGCAGCGGGCAATCAAGGCAATCTGCCGTGATCTCTGTGCGGAGTCTCCGATGAACCGTTTGCTGCAAGGCGATGTCGGCAGCGGCAAGACAGTCGTTGCGGCAGCAGCGGCGGCATTTGCGGCGCAGAATGGCTATCAGACTGTTCTGATGGCGCCGACGGAGATCCTGGCGCAGCAGCATTTGCAGACAATGACCGATTTTCTTTCACCGATTGGCATTGAACCGGTTTTGCTGACCGGTTCGACGAAGGCGAAGGAGAAGCGCGAAATCAAAAAGCAAATTGCTTCGGGCGGGACAAAAGTTGTGGTCGGTACGCACGCGGTGATTCAGAAGGATATTGATTTTCCCGCGCTTGGACTGGTGATCACGGATGAGCAGCACCGTTTTGGCGTTGCACAGCGCGCAGCACTCGCGGAAAAAGGCGGCACACCGCATAAACTGGTCATGTCCGCAACGCCGATTCCGCGTACACTTGCACTGATTGTTTACGGCGATCTTGACATCACGATTCTGGATGAGATGCCGAAAGGACGTCTCCCGATTCAGACATTTGCGGTGACAGGTCCGGTGCGGGAACGTGCATACGGTTTCATCCGGGAGCATCTGGATGCGGGGGAGCAGGCATATCTGGTGTGCGCCATGATCGAGGAATCAGAACTTGCGGAGAATCTGCAAGCCGCAGAAACCTACGCAGAATCCATGAAAACGGGGCCGTTTGCGAATTACCGCGTGGGATTGCTTCACGGAAAGATGAAGCCGCAGGATAAGGAAGCGGTCATGGCGGCAATGAAGGCACATGAAATTGACTTGCTGGTCTGCACCACCGTTGTGGAAGTCGGAGTGGATGTTCCGAATGCGACGATTATTCTGATTGAGAATGCGGACAGATTCGGTCTTGCAACGCTGCATCAGCTTCGCGGACGTGTTGGCAGAGGCACGAAGCAGAGTTACTGCATCCTGGTGACGGACAGTAAACGTGATGATGCACGGGAGCGGCTGCGCATCATGAGCCGCACGGTCAATGGTTTTGTGATTGCACAGGAAGATTTGCGGCTGCGCGGGCCCGGCGATTTCTTCGGGCGCGCACAGCACGGTATGCCGCCTTTGATGCAGGCAGCTTTTTGCAGCAATATGCCGCTGGTCTCGGAAACGCAGATGGCGGCAAAGCAAATTCTGGAGGAAGATCCGGAATTGCGGTCTCCTGTTTATCAGTCGCTGCGGACGGCTGTGCTGCAATTATTTGCAAAAAATGGCGAGAACGGTCTGAACTAGCTGGCAGCGCCCGACGGCGATAACGGGACTTTGGTGCGGTGCTGTCAAGGAATGCGGGGTTGCACAATATTTCTATTCAAAACGACGCAATTCGTGGAGAGGTATTGTGCAAACCGCCGAAACAAAATTTTTTTTGAATTTCCTCTTGACTTTTCTGCCGAAATGGTGTATAATGCAATAGTCGCCTGAGGGGAACGGAAAACGAAAACAACGAAACACCGTGAAAAACCCGATTGTGACAAGGCTGGTGGCCTGGTAGTTCAGTTGGTTAGAACGCCGCCCTGTCACGGCGGAGGTCGTGGGTTCGAGTCCCATCCGAATCGCCATTCTCCCTTGCTGCTTTTGGGTCGGGGAGGATACGCCTCTGTAGCTCAGTTGGTAGAGCAG
>DGVV01000172.1 GCA_002395085.1 Ruminococcus sp. UBA4275
AGACACTTTATCTACAGACTGACGCCTGCGGCATTCTGAAGGGGAAGAATGCCGCAGGCGTTTTCATTTGGGATTCAGATTTGCTGCGCCGAACTCAGCTGAGCTGCCAGCTGTCCATGGAAATGTTGCTGTTGAAGACGAAATAGAGGTCGTTCTTGCCGGAGAGATTCTGCACCGGAACGGTGATCTCCTGCATCGAGCTGCCCGCCGGAATCTCCACATACGTGACTGCCGTGCCGGCCGCGCTGCCCGTGCAGACCTTGATGATGCCGCCGCTCTGTGCGGATGCCTTGACCGTCATTGCCTTGGCAGACTGGCAGTCCACACCGGAAACGCGGAACCAGTCACCTTTCTCTGCGGTGACAGTCGAATTGCCGCTGCCTGCGATCTGGATGCCGCCCTGATGCGAGAAGGTCGCTGCGCGGACAGGCTTGAACGGATCCAGAAGCTGAATCTGATCGACGCCGCCCTTTGTACCCTTGACCTGCTGCATCGAACCGTCTGCATTGACGGTCAGCTTGTCGATGTGGGTGCTTCTGTAGCCGCCCTTGATGCCCATGCTGTCCTGAAGATACTGCGCGTGATAGAACAGGTAATACTGGTTCTTGAACTCGAAAATCGTGTGATGGTTGTTGCCGCCCGTGCCGAAGAACGTGCCGATGCCCTTGAAAACCTCACCCTTGTAGGTGAACGGTCCGAGGGGATTGTCACTGACCATATAGTCGATTGCACCGGAGGTCAGACCGTACTGGTTGCCGTTGGTATCGAAGTTCGTGCAGTAGCTGTAATAGTATTTGCCGTTGTACTTGTGGATGCCGCTGTCCTCAAAGAGATACGGCGGATCAATCGAGACCGGCGTGCCGACGATTGAAGTCATGTCGTCACCGAGCTGCACCGCTCTTGCCGTGCCGGGGTGGGCATACTGCTTATTCGGGATGCCGCCGCCGAAATAGAGATACGCTTTGCCGTCGTCATCGACGAGAACTGCCGGATCGAACAGCCACTCGACGTTGCCGCAGTTCGGGGTGGAACGGGAGATCAGCGCCTTGCCGATCGGATCTCTCCACGGACCTGTCGGGCTGTCGGATTGCAGCACCGCAATGCCGTTGCCGTTGTTTGCGAAATAAATGAAGAACTGCTCTTTGCCGTTGATGGTCTTGTGGCAGGCGGTCGGCGCCCACGAATTGCCGCCCCATTTGCAGAGACCGTTCTGACCGGCTGCATTGATGAGACCGTGATCGGTCCAGTTTACCAGATCATCGGAGGAGATGCAGCGCAGGCAGTTGATCGAGCTGTACGCGATATTCGTGATGTTGCCGCCGTCATAGAGGAGGTGGTCGTCGGTCATATAGACATAGACTCTGCCGTCATACTCCATGACACCGGGGTCTGCGCCGAAATACTGCGAAATCAACGGGTTATGCTCATCGGATTTCTTGTAGGAAGGTGCGGGATTGACGCTGCCGAATTTCTGGGAAAGTGCTGCGAAGTCGATCTCCGGAACTGCCTTTTCCGCAACGGGGAACTCCGTGATCTTTGTCAGCAGGAAATCGCGGAGCAGGGCGATGTCGTCTGCATCGACCACACCGCTCTGATCGACGTCTGCTGCACGCTCAGAGATGCGGTCGGGGAATTTCTTTGCGAGGAGGCACTGCTTTGCGAGCGAGAGGTCGCTGCCGTTGACCGTGCCGTCGCAGTTGACATCACCGAGGATCAGCGCGACTGCCTTCGGGCCGTCGATTGCCGTACCTGCCGGCGCACCGATTGCCTCGTCGATGCTGAAATCGCCGCTGCCGCTCTCAGACTCCACATAGAGTACCAGAGAGGAAGCGCCTGCGGGAATCTTGTAATTCTGGTTTGCGAGCTGCACATACCCGCCGACGGAAACGCCCTCTGCGATGTGAGTGTAATAGGTCTCGCCGTCAGAACCGGTATACTGGAGCGAGAGCATCATATTCTGCTCGGTTTCGCTGCTGGCGCAGACGCTGAAGCTGTATTCCTGACCGGGAACGAAGGTTCTGGAATTGAGCGATTTCTGTGCGCCGTTCCATGCCTTCTCTCTGCCGGAAACTGCCAGTGCCTTGCTGCCTGCATACGCCTGAGAGCCGGCAGATGCCACGGCTGCGCCGCCTCTGCCCTCCCAGTTATCGGTACCCTGCTCGAAGGTATCGTGGAAGAAGTAGCCGTCTGCATCGGGCTGCTCCGGCTCAATCTCGCCCGTGCTGATGACAAAGGTTGTCACGGACTGTGCCGGCAGGGATGCGGAGAAGCTGCTGCCGTTGTAGCCGGGGGCGGTGGTGGAGCGGAAGTTCTCGCTGCCGGTGGTGTGATAGGCTTCCATTGCGGAGATCGTCTCGCCGCTCCTTAGCGTGAAGCTCTGGGTCTTTGCGCTGGGGGTCGGGTTGATCGCAACGACTGTGACCTGATTATCCTGCTTATACGCAGAAACCATAGTCTGGAGCGAACCGTAGTTGCCGTTCTTGGTATCCATAGCAACATACTTTTTGCCTTCCGGAAATTCAGTCGCAGCAATGCGGACCGCACCCGGACGAATCCACTTGGAATACTGCGCCATCATCGCGCCGCGCTTGGAGACAGAGCCGTCCTCATTCATCGGGCCGTACTGTCTTCTGATGTACCACCAGACGTATGCGCTCAGATTGCTGACGCACATACCGTTGTGGATGTTCTCTGCAACGGCGAGTGCCTCCGGGAATCTGTCAGAGGATTTTTCATCACTGTTCGGGACATAAACCTCTGTCATCCAGAGTTCCTTGCCGCAGTTTTCGAGATCCGGATAGTCCATCCAGTCACGGGTTGTACCGTAATAGTGTGTACCGAAGACATCGCAGTTTGCCATTGCCTTGGCATTGCCCATAATCTTCTTATAGAAGCGCTTGCCGCCGTCGCCGCCGTTGATCCACGAAGCGCCGTCCGGCGAGAACTGGAACGATTCCGGCGACATCAGTCTCGTGCTGGTGATCTTATCGCCGTAATCCGCGATGAAATTCATCGCTTCATCGGTAGACCAGTAGGTCCAGTCGTGGGCGTAGTCCGGCTCATTCTGCACAGAGATCGAATACAGGTTGACGCCGTTCTGCTTCATGTAGTTGCCGAAGTCATTGAGGTGGGTTGCATACGCGCCGTAATTGCGGGAAGGTAAATGCAGTTTACCATTGCTGCCGCCGCTTTCCGCGAGATTCGAGGGCGGCTCCCACGGCGATGCGAAGACCGTAACATTATGCTCGGAAGCATATTTCGCGGTCGCGACTGCCTTGTTCCACTGGTTCTTGTCCGGATTGACGAACACACGCAGCATGGTAAAGCCGAGCTGATTGGGGCCGTTGCCGAAGGCTGTCTCACGCTGCGAGGAGGTGAGGTCTCCGGCCCACTCCGGATGGTTGATACCGCCGAAGCCGCGGATGGTCTGGTAGGTCGTGCCAGTGTCGATGACGCAATCCGCCGCACTGACACTGACCGCTGCGGGAAATGCCGCCATACTGCCTGACAGCAGGACGGCTGAGCCGGCGAGAAACGCCGCCGCTCGTTTGATTCTATTTTTCTGAATCATATTGGTTTACCCCCTAAGGTAAAAAATAAAAAAATGTTCGGCTGCTTCCAGCCAATTTTATTGTAGCACACTGCATACAAATAGTCAAAGCACAAAACTAAGTAAAACTGGACAAAATCATCTTATTTTCAGAAAAGTTGTATGGCATATTGACTTTTTTGTCTGTTTGTTGTATAATCTGTAAAAGCAACCATTGAGAAAGGTGGTACATATTCGTATGAAAATGCGGCGCATCTCGGAATATGTCCTGTACTTCTGGGTCTACGCAGTCATCGGCTGGATCTATGAAGTTGTACTGGAAACATTCATTTACCGCTGGGGATTCAGCAACCGCGGGGTGCTGTTCGGGCCGTGGCTGCCGGTTTACGGCTTCGGCGCAACGGTTTTCCTGCTGCTATGGTACAGGCTGATCAAAGGGAAACCGCTGAAGCACAGGCTGCTGATGCTGCCCGCCATCTTTGCGCTGACTATGGCAACCGCCACACTGATTGAACTGATTACGAGTTATCTGTGCGAATGGATCATCGGTTCATGGCCGTGGCAGACTTACGCCGATTATGCGATCAATTTTCAGGCGCGCATCGCCCTCAGTCCGAGTATCCGGTTCGGACTCGGCGGCGTCCTGTTCCTGTATGTCATCCAGCCGGTTCTGGATCTGATTTCCGCGAAAATGAAGGACAAAACGGTCTGTATCACAGCACTTGTCATTGTCATCGTGCTGGCAGCCGATCTGGTATATACGCTGTTCTTCCGATGAAACTGTTTCCGCTGCGCAATCATTCTCATCGTGCAGAAAAGAGTCTCCTTATTGTGAAGGAGACTCTTTTCTGCTTGTCGATAAAGGTATCGCTGCGCGATGATTATAATGGGGCGCT
>DGVV01000064.1 GCA_002395085.1 Ruminococcus sp. UBA4275
CAACGGAAACCACTACCACCACAACAACAACGACATTTACGACTACAACATCCACAACCACAACAACTTCCGAAACGACCACGCAGACGACAACACAGACAACTACAACGGAAACATCGACAACTGAGCAGACAACCACGACGCCGGAAGACAAAACATTGCCCGGTGACATCAACGGTGACAAGAAAGTGAATGTCAAAGATGCTGTACTGTTTGTGCGGTTTATCACAGAGGACAGCTTCACAGAGGAAGAAATGCCCGATTCTGCGCTGCTTTCGACGGCAGATTTCGACGGCGACGGCATTCTGACAATCCTGGATGTCTGCATTCTGCTTCGTGAATTGCAGAATCCCTGAGACTCGTTTTACACACGCAAAAAGCGGTGCTGTCCTGCGGGACAGTGCCGCTTTTTTGCCGGAAATGGTCTGAAATGTCATAAATATGCCGCGGATTGTTATGGACTGCGCCGCAGGTTTGTGCTACAATCAGAGCAGGCACGGCAGACAGGCTGTCTGCCGTGCAGACGATAAATCCGGACAGATTCTGCTATGGTCGGCGTTAAAAGAAGCATTTGCTTTCGCTTTGTCCATATTTTCTACAAATTTCACATTGTGCAGGGCGATTTTATGCGCTATAATGATTGTGGGGAAATGGCGGCTGAACCGCCGCTCCGGATAAACAGACATTTCTGATGTCATTTTTTAGGAGGGATCACATGAAAAAAAGAGAAATAAACAGGCTGCGTTCAATCTGTGCAGCCACAGCGGCGATCCTGCTTGTGCAGACAGGCAGCTTTCCGGCGCTGACCAGGCAGAACCCGATTTCTGCGGCGGCAGCTTCACTCTCAGGCGCGCGCGTTTTCAATCAGGGCAGCGGCGCAGAGGCGGATGCGATTATCCGCGGCAGCGGCGCACAGATCAAACACGACAGTACACTGGATTCTGATGTGCTGAGTCTGCGCGGCGGATCATTCGGTGCGGGCTGGCTTCAGCTTCCCGCATGGTTCTCGGAGAAGTGCGGGAACGGCTTCACGTTCTCGATGCGTTTTCAGCTCGACGGAAGCTCCGCAAACTACTCCCGTTTGTTCCAGTTTGCGACAGTGCCGCTCGGCACGGGCAATTCCAACGGCTACAATTCCCCTGACCTCTCAATGGACCTGAACGACAAGACCGCATTCCGTACAAGTGTGTTTGCCGGTACGGGCAGCACCACCGCCAATGACGACGAGCATCGCGCCATCTTTACGGTGGATGCAGCGCCGGATACGTCCTGGCACCGGCTCACGGTTTCGTACTCCGGGACAGGCGCAGTCTATTATCTTGACGGCGCAAAGCTTGCCATTGACAACAGTGAGGGTGCGGCACAGCTTGCAGCGTCGTGCGGACATCTTTTCGGTGACGGGCTGCTGTCCAAATACATCTATAACGGCATCGGACACTCGCTCTACAGCGATCAGGACATCGCGGGCAGCGTCGATGACATTGCACTCTATGATTATGTGCTGACCGCCGCGCAGGTGAAGAATCTGCCGGAGGATGCAGCCTATCTCTATACATTTGAGGCGGATACCATCGGTGAAGCAATTGTCAGCGATGAACCGGAGACCGGTTCTGCACCGGACGGCACGGCGATTCAGAGTGTACCCGCGCTGCAAACCGCTTCGCCGGACGGCACGCTGGTGACGAAATTCTGGACAAGTGCAGGCGGCAGCTTCTACTATTCCACCGAGAAGAACGGCGATACGGTCATTCTGCCCTCGAAGCTGGGTCTGGTCACGACCACAGAGAATCTCTCTGCCGGCTTCCCGACGGATGCACCGGATGCCACCCGCGATTCGCATGACGAGACCTATTCCATGCCCGCCGGAAAGCACGTCACGATTCGCGACCACTACAATGAACTTTCCTTCCCGCTGGTGAAGGGCGACAGCATCCTGACGGTGATCCTCCGCGTGTATGATGACGGCATCGGCGTGCGCTATGCCCTCAATCACGGCGCGGCGATCAAAGAGGAGACCACGCAGGTCATGTTCCCCGGCAACTGCACCTTCTGGGGCAACTGGCCCAACGCAACCTATGAATGGGATATGGTAGAACTGCCGAAGGATCGCGGCAATGAAACCTCCTCGACGTACTCCTGTCCGTATACCGGCGTGATCGGTGATCACTACTGGGTGACGGTTACGGAAGCAAATGTTTTCAATGAGCCGAATCCGTACTGCGCAGGTGCAGTTCAGTTCCTCGGCAATTATCACAGCCTGCGGTTCAAGGGCGGTGTCAAGGTCAGCGGCATCTCGATGAGCGGTTCGTTCCATACGCCGTGGCGTGTGGTTGTGATCGGAGATACGCTCAATCAGATGGCATCGAGTGATCTGGTGCTGAATCTGAATCCGCCTTCCGTGCTGGAAGATACAAGCTGGGTCAAGCCGGGCAAGGTGGCATGGTCATGGTGGAGCAGCGGCGGCGATTCGCCGGTTGAATACCATATGCAGAAGGAATACATTGACTTTGCTGCCGAAAACGGCTGGGATTATGTCTGTGTGGACTTCGGCTGGGCGCTCTGGGATGACAGCGGCGCGAAGATCAAGGAGCTTTGCGATTACGGCGCAGAAAAAGGCATCGGCATCTGGCTCTGGTACGGCGTCAACAACAAGGGACACGAAGGCTACAAAGACAGTCAGGGACATCCGGCATATCCGTATTATTCGCTGCTTGATCAGGCAACGATCAAGCGTGAATTTGAGCGCATCTCCGGACTGGGTGTCAAGGGCGTCAAGGTTGACTACTACGAAAGCGACACGCAGGAGACCATGCAGCAGATGTACTGGTGCATGGACATCGCGGCACAGAATCACCTGATGGTGCTGTTCCACGGCTGCACGCTTCCGCGCGGTGAGAGCCGCACATATCCGAATATCCTCTCCTATGAGGCTGTCAACGGTTCGGAGTATTACAAATGGTTTGAAGCCCCCTCGCTTGCAAACCGCGTTTCCTATACCTTTACGCGCAATGTTGCCGGCTCGGCAGATTTCACCCCGACCGGACTTCCGATTTACGGCATTGCTGCAACGGCAGGTTTTGCCCTTGCAGATGTGGTCACAATTGAATCCGGTGTGCAGCATTTCGCACATTCCGTGTATACGTATGAGGGTTCGCCCGCACTGATTCTGCTCAATGATGTGCCGGTTGCATGGGATGATATGCACGTCATCGACGGCAGACCGATGGCATTCAATGTCACAGCGCGCCGCAGCGGCAATGACTGGTTCATCGGCGCTTCCACCCTTGCCGCACGGACTGTTTCCTTCAAGCTCTCGGAGCTGGTCGGAGACGATCCCGGCACGTATAATGCATATATCTTCGCGGATAATGCGGACGGTTCTGCACTCGATCTCCGCATCAAGACCGGTCTGACAAAGGACGATACCATCACGGAAAAGCTTCTGAAAAACGGCGGCTTCGTCATCAAGCTGACAAAGGGCAGCATGGATCTCACCACGCCGTATTCCAACTACAAGAGCTATGAAGCAGAAGACGCCAAGATCGAAAACAGAGCAACCATCACCACCGGCAAGGATGCCAAATACTGCTCGAATGCGGGCTTTGTCGGCTATATCGGCGGCAATAACAACGGCAGCGTGACCTTCGAGAATGTAGAAGCACCGGCAGCAGGCGAATATACGCTGCGTGTATATTATCTCTCCGGTGAGCCGCGTTCACTCAAAATCGACGCGAACGGCAAATTTGCAGCGCAGATCGACGGCTGCTACGCCAACCGCAATGACTGGAAGGGCATCCGTGCGGCAAGCGTCAAGGTGACGCTGAATGCAGGCAGGAACACCATCAAACTCTACAACAATTCCGGTACTGCACCGTCCATTGACCGCATTGCGCTGGCACTGCCGGCAGATGATCTGCTGTACGGCGATCTCGACGGCAACAAGCAGATTGACGGACGTGACCTTTCGCTGCTGAAGCTGGGTCTGCTGAAGGATTCTGCACCGGCTGATTTCGGCACGATTGCAGATTTCAACCGCGACGGCACGATTGACGCGGCAGATGCAAAGAGCATGATGCAGTTCCTGACGGCGCAGACCTGACAGAACGCGCAGCGTCAGCAGATAAGGGGGAGCTTCCTATGAGCCTTACAATCAGAAAAACAACCGCGATTCTTTGTGCGGCGGTACTCAGTGCCGCCGCGTGCAGCGGCCTTCCCGCTGCCGATGAACCTACAGCACGGATTCACGCAGCCGCCGCAGCAGCAGACAGCGATCTGATTCTGCATTACAGCGGTTCAGCCGGCACGAATTTCAGCGGCAATGCGTGGGACAATGACGAATCATTCTACAAGGCGCTTCCGCTCGGCAACGGGCGGATCGGCGCGATGGTATACGGCAACTGCCCGACCGAACGCTTTGACCTCAATGAAGCGACCTTCTGGAGCGGCGGGCCGGGTTCCAACAACAAAAAGGTCAGCTCCGGCGATATGGAACGCTGCTGGCAGCAGATGCTGAGCGGCGATTTCAAGGGCGCAGACGGCACGATCAACAATGCAATGATCGGCGGCGGCATGGCGAAATACCAGTCCGTCGGTACGCTGAATCTCGATACGGGCCACCGCGATGTGACCGGCTATGAGCGGCATCTGGATATGAACACGGCAGTTGCCGGCTGTTCGTATTCCTGCGGCGGCAAACAGTATACACGCGAGAGCTTTTGCAGCCATCCGGATCAGGTTCTGGTCACGCGCATTTCGTGCGATACGCCGGGCGGTGTCTCGCTGACGGCATCGTATGACTGTTCGCTGAAAGATCAGTTCAATATCGCAACGGACGGCAATGATACGCTTGTCATGAACGGACACGGCGATTCCGGCTACGGGATGCCCTATGCGGTGTGGTTCTCAACCCGTACAAAGCTGATTCCGCAGGGCGGAACGGTTTCCGCAGGCGGCGGCAAAATTACGGTGAGCGGTGCAGATTCCGTGCTGGTGCTGACGACCGTTCGCACGAATTTCATCGACTTTGAAACCTGTAACGGCGACGAAAAAGGCATGGCAGCAGAAGATCTGGAACGTGCTGCGCAGAAATCCTACGATGATCTCTATGCCGCGCACGAAGCGGATTATACGGAGCTGTTTGACCGCGTCGATGTCGAACTTGGCGGCGACGGCAGCAGCAACGGCAAGAACGTTCCGCAGCGCATCGCGGAATTCGGGCGCAGCAACGATCCGAAACTTGTGGAGATGCTGTTCCAGTACGGCAGATATATGATGATCTCGGCATCGCGCGATTCCGAGCCGATGAATTTGCAGGGCATCTGGAATAAGTTCCGCGATCCGGCATGGGGCTGTAAGTACACGACAAACATCAACTACGAAATGAACTACTGGCCCGCTTTGACCACGAATCTGGAGGAATGCTTCCGGCCGTTCGTGGAGAAGGCGAAATCGCTGCAAAAGCAGGGCAATCAGACTGCCCGCGACGTCTACGGCGTCTCGGAGGGCTGGGTTGTGCATCACAATACCGACCTCTGGAACCGTACCGGCCCGATCGACGGCGCATGGGGAATGTGGCCGACAGGCGCCGGCTGGATCTCCGATATGCTCTACGATGCCTACCGCTTCAATCAGGATGAGAGCTATCTTTCGGAGGTTTATCCGGTTATCAAAGGCAGCGCGGAATTCCTGAATGCGATCCTGCGCGATGCGGAGATTGACGGGCAGACCTATGCAGTCGTATTTCCGAGTACATCGCCGGAGGTGGATACACCGGCAGGCAGCGGCGGCAAGGGTGCGGCATCGAGCTACGGCACGGCAATGGACAATGCAATTACGCGCTCGCTGTTTCAGGATGTGGCAGAGGCAGCGGATATTCTGGGCAAAGACAGCGATTTCAGCGCCGTGCTGACACAGCAGATGAACCGCATCAAGCCGGATACCATCGGAAGCTGGGGACAGATTCAGGAGTGGGCATTTGACTGGGACAGCAAGGGCGAGAAGAACCGCCACATCTCCCATATGTACGACCTGTTCCCCGGACAGACCATCTCGAAGGGCAGCACATCGCAGCTTGCGGAAGCGGCAGCGGTGAGCCTGAATGCCCGCGGCGATGAAGGCACAGGCTGGTCGGAGGGCTGGAAGCTCAACTGCTGGGCGCGGCTGGAAGACGGCGCACACGCTTACAATGTGGTGAAGCTGCTGGTATCTCCGGTGAATAATTACGGCAGACTCTACGACAATCTCTGGGATGCGCACCCGCCGTTCCAGATCGACGGCAATTTCGGCTTCACATCCGGCGTGGCAGAGATGCTGCTTCAGAGCCACGATGACGTCATCAAACTGCTGCCGGCGCTGCCGGAGCAGTGGAATACCGGTCATGCGAACGGTCTCTGCGCGCGCGGCGGCTTCACGGTGAATCAGACATGGGAAAACGGTTCGCTGGTGCAGGCGGAGGTTTTCTCGAAATCGGGCAATGTCTGCACGGTTTCGTATCAGGGCGAGCAGATCAGCTTCCCGACCGAAAAGGGCAAGACCTATACGGTTTACGGGGATCTCTCGGTAGAAGGAGCAGATGTTCTGCGCAATGTGGCGCGCGGACGGTTTGTCCAGGCCTCGACAGATATACTGTCGGATAACTCTGCGCTGTCGGCGTATCTTGCGGTTGACGGTTCAGACGGTACATCGTGGTACGATCCGCACAGCAAGACCGGCAGTTCCTATCTGGAGATTGACCTCAATCAGGGCAATACGGTTGTCCGCCCGCTGGATGCGGTGTATACGCTCTGCCGCTATGACATCAAGCTGGCAGGCGTGAGCGGCGACCACAAGGACGATGCCCGCGCTCTGCGGCTGTCGTTCAGCACAGATTACGGCAAGACCTACAGCAGCGCCGTGACGGTGACGGGCAATGAGCAGAACATTGTGAGCGGGATGCTGGACGGCATCGAAGCGAACTATGTGAAGCTGGAGATTCTGGAGCCGGCACAGTACGACGGCGGCAAGACCGCGCGCGTCAATGAGGTGGAGCTGTGGGGCATCTCGGATGAACCCGAACCGACCCGCTCCGCGTTTGAATGGATTGAGGCGGAGACCTTTGACCGGCAGCGCGGCATCCAGACCGAAGATCTGGAGGGCGGCGGACAGGATGTCGGCTACATTCAGGACGGCGACTACATTGCGTTTAAGAATCTGGATTTCGGCGCCGGCGCACAGCAGTTCACGGTGCGCGCGGGCAGCGCAACCGAAGGCGGCACAATCTCGCTGCGGCTGGATTCCCCGTCCGGCAAAGAGATCGGCAGCTGTGCCGTCAGCGCGACCGACGGCTGGCAGGAATGGGGCAGCTTTGAGGCGAGCGTTGAGGCGGTATCGGGCGTGCATACGCTGTATCTGGTGTTCACGGGCGATGACGGCTTCCTGATGAACGTGGACAAATTCCGGTTTGAGACGAGCATAGTGGAGGGCGATGTGAACGGCGACGGCAAGACCGATCATGCGGATGCCGCAGCGCTGCAAAAGCATCTGCTGACGGTCAGGGAGCTGACCGCAGAGGAGGCAGCGCGCGCAGACATCAACGGCGACGGCAAGCTCACAGGCGTTGATCTTTCGCTGCTCAAACAGATCATCCTGCGCAAATAACAACAAAACAGCACCGCTCCGGCAGGAAACCGGAGCGGTGCTCAGCTTGTCGATAAAGGTATCGCTGCGCGATGATTATAATGGGGCGCT
>DGVV01000003.1 GCA_002395085.1 Ruminococcus sp. UBA4275
AGCGCCCCATTATAATCATCGCGCAGCGATACCTTTATCGACAAGCTGAAGCGGAGAACCGTTTGTACGGCTCTCCGCTCTTGTACGTATATGATTCGATCAGTCCTGCTTGCCCATGACCTTGACAAGGACTGCCTTCTGTGCGTGCAGACGGTTTTCTGCCTCATCAAAGATCTCGTTTGCGTGTGCCTCAAAGACCTTCTCGGTGATCTCCTCGCCGCGGTGTGCCGGCAGGCAGTGCTGCACTATGCACTCAGCGTGAGCAGCGCCCAGCACCTCATCATTGACCTGATAGCCGGCAAATGCGATCTTGCGCTTCTCGGCCTCGCCTTCCTGACCCATCGACGCCCAGACATCCGTGAAGATGACATCCGCATCGACTGCCGCCTCGACCGGCTTGTCAGTCATTGTGAATCCGCCGTTCTTCTTCGCGAAATCAAGCACAATCGGATCCGGCTGATAGTCATTCGGGCAGGCAACGGAAACCTGCATACCGACCTTCAGTCCGCCGACGATCAGCGAATTTGCCATGTTGTTGCCGTCACCGATGTAGCACATCTTCAGACCGCTGAAGCTGCCCTTGTACTCGCGAATCGTCATGAGATCCGCAAGAACCTGACAGGGGTGGCAGAAGTCGGTCAGACCGTTGATAATCGGGATCGTGCCGAACTTTGCGAGATCCTCGACCTCCTGCTGTGCGAAGGTGCGGATCATGATGCCGTCGAGATAGCGGGAGAGGACACGCGCGGTATCCTGCACCGGCTCGCCGCGGCCGATCTGCATATCATTGGCAGAAAGGAACAGCGGTGCGCCGCCGAGCTGCGTCATACCGGTTTCAAAGGAGACACGGGTGCGCGTCGATGCCTTCTGGAAGATCATGCCGAGCGTCTTGCCGGCAAGATGCGGGTGCGGGATGTTGTGCTTGCGCTCATACTTGAGCTGGTCCGCGAGGTTCAGCAGATCAATGATCTCCTCCGCGGAGAGGTCGAGCAGTTTCAGAAGATGCTTCATAATATCAAATCCTTTCGCAGAAGATTATGCGAGAACCTTGCGCAGAATTGCAAGTCCCGCGTCGATTTCGTCCTTTGTGATCGTGAGCGGCGGCAGGAGACGCAGCTTTTCTTTGGCGGTCAGCACGAGCAGACCTGCGTCATTTGCTGCGAGCATGACATCGTGAGCATCTTTCGATTTCAGCGTTATACCGATCATCATGCCGATGCCGGAGAGCGATTCAATCTCCGGAATTTTCGAGAGTTCCGCCCGCAGATAGGCTGCCTTTTTCTTCACGCTGTCGAGGAAGCCGTCAGCGGTGACGGTATCGAGAACCGCGACTGCACCCGCGCAGACGACCGGATTGCCGCCGAAAGTTGAGCCGTGCGTGCCGGGGGTGATGACATCCGCGCACTTGTCATCGACCAGACAGATGCCGATGGGGAGACCGCCGCCGATTGCCTTTGCCATCGTGGTGACATTCGCTTTGATGCCGAAATGTTCCTGCGCGAGGAACGTACCGGTTCTGCCGCAGCCGGTCTGCACCTCGTCGATGATGAGGATGATGTCGTTCTCATCGCAGAGCTTCCTGACCGCCTGTACATATTCCTTGTCGAGTGCGCAGACGCCGCCCTCACCCTGAATGACCTCCAGCATAATGCCGCAGACCGTGCCGTCGAGCTTGGATTTCAGGTCATCGAGGTCATTTGCCTTTGCGAACACATGGCCCGTGGGGAACGGATAGAAATACTGGTGGAAGATATCCTGACCGGTTGCAGCGAGCGTTGCGATGGTTCTGCCGTGGAAGCTGTTGACGAGAGAAACAATCGTACCGCGCTCCTTGCCGTACTTGTCAGAGCTGTATTTCCGTGCGACCTTGATTGCACATTCATTTGCCTCTGCACCGGAATTGCCGAAGAACATCCGCGGGAAACCGGTCACTTTCGCAAGCTTCTCGCAAAGCTCTGCCTGCGGCTGTGTGTAGTAGTAATTGCAGGCGTGCTGCAGCGAGCGCACCTGATTGCAGACTGCATCGACCCATGCATCATTGCACCAGCCAAGCACATTGCAGCCGATGCCGCTGCCGAAGTCGATGTAAGTTTTGCCGTTTTCGTCGGTACAGGTGCAATTTTTGCCCTGCACCTCGACCAGCGGAATCCGCCCGAAGGCTTTCATGGTGTGCTGATCGGTAGCCTGAATTGTATTCATGATGAACTCCTTTATTATGTTGCAGCGGCGGTGCTGTTTCTCAGCAGCACTTCCATGACATCCGCGAAATGCGGCGGCTGCTGCGAGCCGATCTGAATGGTACGGGTATCGCCGCTGCGGTATGTTACGGTGAGGGCAATGCCGGAATCGTCGGAATCATCCGGGCCGGAAACCGATTGCCACGTAAAAACGCCGTATTTATTGAATGCCTCAACAATTTCCTGTGCCTGATCCTCTGTGATTTCGGTGACATCAGCATCGGCGGATACATCGGAATCACCGGCATTCGAGGTGATGATCGTGAGAGACTCCTCATCAAAATCCCATGTGCGGGTGATGCGGGGGGCTTCGCCGCCGCCGTAAGCATAGCAGATGCGGCAAATATCACTTGCAGCGACTGTATTCGGGGCGGCAAGCAGACCTGCGAGACAGGACGTCAGCAGGAGCAGCACAGTCAGGATCGTGAGGATCAGTCGTGCCGGACTTTGCAGCATATCAGTAAACGCTCAGGAACTGTGTTCCGACGCCCTCGTTGGAGCAAATCTCGACGAGGATGGAATGCGGCACTCTGCCGTCGATGATGACAGCCTTCTTGACGCCGCGGCGGATTGCCTCGACGCAGCAGTCGATCTTCGGGATCATACCGCCGGAGATGATGCCCTGCCGCTTGAGGTTCTGCACTTCGCTGATGTTGACGGAAGGAATCAGCGTGGAAGGATCTTCCTTATCGCGCAGCAGACCGGCAATGTCGGTCATGAGGATGAGGTTTTCCGCGCCGAGCGCCGCCGCAATGGAAGCCGCTGCTGTATCGGCGTTGACATTGTAGACCTGACCGTCCGGACCGCAGGCAACAGTTGCGATGACGGGCACATAGCCGTTATCGAGTGCCATGAGAATCGGGCGGGTATTGACGCCGGTGATCTCACCGACGAGACCGAGATCAGGCTTGGAATCCTTCTTGCGCGCCTGAAGCAGAGCGCCGTCGATGCCGGAGAGACCGATTGCCTGTCCGGAATGGCGGGTGAGGTGTGCCACGAGTTCCTTGTTGACCTTGCCGGCAAGCACCATGCGGACGACATCCGCGGTTTCAGCGTCGGTATAGCGCAGACCGCCGATGAACTTGCTTTCGATGTTGAGTCTGCTGAGCATATCGCTGATTTCCGGACCGCCGCCGTGAACCAGTACCACACGGATGCCGACCAGCGAAAGCAGCACGATGTCGCTCATAACGGCTTCTTTGAGAGCCTCATTGGTCATAGCGTTGCCGCCGTATTTCACGACGATGATCTTCTGGTTATAGCGCTGGATGTAGGGGAGCGCGTCGATCAGAACCTGCGAACGGATCTGTGTGGAAATGCTCTCCGGAATTTCCATTTTCTGCATCATTCAATTACTCCTTTTTCCTGCATTAGCTGCGGTAATCGCCGTTGATCTGCACGTAGTCGTATGTGAGGTCGCAGCCCCATGCAGCAGCAGATGCCTCGCCGCTGTGCAGGCTGATCAGAACCTGAATCTCATCCTCCAGCAGAATGCGCTTTGCATCATCCTCAGAGAACGGCACACCGAATCCGCCGCGTGCCACTGCGATGCGGCCTTCAGCGGATGCGAGATCCACATCCACACCGGAGATTTCAAAATCGCAGTCTGCATAGCCCATTGCGCAGGCGATACGTCCCCAGTTTGCGTCCGCACCGAACATGGCAGCCTTAAAGAGGCTGGATTCGATGACGCTCTTTGCGAGCTTTTCCGCGACATCCTCGCTGGGCGCATCCGAAACGATACACTCGATGAGCTTGGTTGCGCCTTCGCCGTCAGCCGCACACATTCTCGCGAGATTCAGCATGACGGTGTAGAGCGCACCGCGCAGGCTGAGGTAATCCGCGCCCTCATCGGTGATCTCGCTGTTGCCCGCCTTGCCGTTTGCGAGGATGCAGACCATATCATTGGTAGACTGATCGCCGTCCACGGAGACACGGTTGAGCGTCACGCGCACGACATCGGAGAGCGCACGCTGGAGCATTTCCGGCGAGACGGCAGCGTCCGTGGTGATGAAGGTCAGGGTCGTAGCCATATTCGGGTGAATCATGCCGCTGCCCTTGAGCATACCGCCGAGGCGGCAGGTTTTCTTGCCGATCTTGAATTCCACCGCGACTTCCTTCTCGCGGGTATCGGTTGTCATGATGGCGTGAACGGCTTCGCTGTTGCCGGTGTAGGAGAGACCCTCCACAAGCGAGGGGATGCCGTTTGCGATCGGCTCAATCGGGAGCGACTGACCGATAACGCCGGTTGAGGCGACGATGATGTCATTCTCTGCGAGACCGAGGGCATCGGCAGCGAGTTTGCACATTGCATTTGCCTTCTGTTCGCCGTCGGCGTTGCAGGTATTGGCGTTGACGGAGTTGACAATGACCGCCTGCGCGTGACCGTCAGCGAGGTGGGCTTTCGTCACGAGGATGGGCGCGCCCTTAAACTTATTCTGCGTATAGACCGCAGCGGCGGTGCAGGGAACATCCGCGAGGATCATGGCGAGGTCATTTTTCTTGGTGGCGGGTGCAGCCGGCTGATTGGCGGCAGCAGCCTGCTCCGTTGCGGTAGAGAGTGCCTGATGTTTCAGACCGCAGCAAACGCCGTTTGCCTTGAAGCCCTGTGCCGCACAGACGCCGCCGTCCACAAACTGATAGCTCGAAAAGCTCTGTAATTTCATGATTTTCTCCTTGATTCACAGCTCAGATGAGACCGGTTTCTTCTGCTGCACCGGTCATGATATTGAAGCACTGGAGTGCTGCGCCGGATGCGCCTTTGCCGAGATTATCGAGGCGGGAGGCGAGCAGAATCTGATCGTCATTGCCGCAGACGAAGATCTCCAGCAGATTCGTGCCTGCGAGGGTATTGGCAGGGAGGAAGCCGTTTTCGAGGACATCCTCACCCTGAATTGCGCGCACCTTGACAAACTGCTGACCCGAATAGTGCTTGGCAAACATCGCGTGGACTTCTTCCAGCGAAGGCTGACCGTTCAGCAGGCGGCGGTGCAGCGGCACGGAGACGACCATGCCGGCGTAGTAATCGCAGACCAGCGGATTGAACATCGGGGGATAGGTGAGACCGGCAATCTTCTGCATCTCAGGCAGATGCTTGTGATGCTGTGCGAGTGCATACTGACGCGGGCTGCTGAAATCTGCGGGGCGGTCATCGGATTCATAGACCGCAATCGCACCCTTGCCCGCACCGGAGTAACCCGAAACTGCGTGACAGGTCACAGGATAATCGGCGGGCAGCAGACCGCTCTGTACCATCGGATAGACGAGCGAGACGAAGCCGGAAGCGTAGCATCCGGGAACGGCAACGCGCTTTGCCGTCTCAATGCGGCTGCGGTGCGCAGCAGAAAGCTCCGGAAAACCGTAAGCCCAGTCGGGATTGGTACGGTGTGCCGTGGAAGCGTCGATGATGCGCACATCGGGGTTCTCCACGAAGGAAACTGCCTCGATGGAAGCGGCATCCGGCAGACAAAGGAAGGTCACGTCGGAAGCATTGATGAGGCGGGCGCGTTCCGCATTATCGCGGTGGAGTGCCGGGTCAATGGTCAGCAGTTCCACATCCGGACGGTCCTTGATGCGGTCATAGAGTTTGAGACCGGTTGTACCTGCCTGTCCGTCAATATACACCTTTGTAGTTTTCATTTTCTTCATCCTCGCGTCGTTTTTTCTCATTGCGGAAGTGGCGGGCGATGTTCCAGACACAAGCCAGCACCACGACTGTGATGACCCAGATTCTCGAAACCAGCATGGAGGAATCCGGGAATTTCAGCATCAGAATGATCTGACCGATCAGCCAGATCAGAAAGGCGACCAGCGTCGTCAGGAAAGTCGTTAAGATGCGTTTTTTCATGCCAGAAATCCTTTGAGCGCATCTTTTGCAAGAGCAATCTGCTGTGCGACGGCATCAGGGGAAGGGCCGCCTTCCGAGATGCGTCCGCTGAGGCAGGTTTCGAGCGAAATTGCCTCATAGACATCTTCTGCGAAGGCATCGCAGGCTTCGCGGTAGGCATCCAGCGGGAGGGTTTCAAGGGTCTGTCCCTCACTGATGCAGCGTGCAACGAGTGTGCCGGTAATCTTGTAGGCATCGCGGAAGGGGAGACCCTTCTTGACGAGATAGTCGGCGCAGTCGGTGGCATTGATGAAGCCTTTTGCGGCAGCAGCGCGCATATTTTCCTTGTTGACGCGCATGGTCGCGATCATGGGATCGAAGGTTCTGAGGCAAAGCTTGACCTGGTCGATTGCGTCGAAGATTGCCTCCTTATCCTCCTGCATATCCTTATTATATGCAAGCGGGATGCCTTTCAGCATGGTCAGCAGCGTGGTGAGATCACCGATGACTCTGCCGGTCTTGCCGCGGATGAGTTCCGTGACATCCGGATTTTTCTTCTGCGGCATGATGGACGAACCGGTTGCGTAGGCGTCATCCAGTTCGATGAATTTGAATTCCCACGAACACCAGAGGATGACTTCCTCGGAGAAGCGGGAGAGATGTACCATAATCAGCGAAATGGTGTTTGCGAGTTCCACGCAGAAATCGCGGTCAGAGACGGCATCGAGCGAATTCGGCACAGGTGCGTCGAAATCGAGCAGCGAAGCAGTCATTTTCCGGTCAATCGGGTAGGTTGTGCCGGCGAGGGCGCAGGCGCCGAGCGGGCAGTAGTTCATACGTTTTGCAGTATCGCGCAGGCGGTCAATGTCGCGCAGAAGCATCCAGACATACGCCATAAGGTGATGCGCCAGCGTGACGGGCTGTGCGCGCTGCAAATGCGTATAGCCGGGCATGATGGTTCTGGTATGGTCTTCCGCGAGACGGATCAGCGTTTTCACGAGGCTGACCGTCAGCGTTTCGATCTCCTTGATTTCATCGCGGAGTGTCAGACGGACATCGACAGCGACCTGATCGTTTCTGGAGCGTGAGGTGTGGAGCCGCTTGCCGGCATCCCCGATGCGCTTGGTCAGCTCTGCTTCCACGAACATATGGATGTCTTCCGCAGTCGGATCGAGTTCGAGCGCGCCGGATTCGATGTCTGCGCAGATGTTCTTCAGTCCGCTGAGGATTTTGTCGCAGTCCTCCTGCGAAATGATGCCGCACTTTGCAAGCATGGTCGCGTGTGCGATGCTGCCGCGGATATCCTGCGCATACATTCTGCCGTCGAATGCAATCGAGGAATTGAAGGCGTTGACCGTTTCGTCAACTTCCTTGGAGAATCTGCCTGCCCACATTTTTGCCATATAATCAGTATCCTTTCCCAATGAACCGGTCGTACTTCTGCTGCGGAATCCAGCCCGTACTGTTTCCGCAGCCGTTTTCGTTGTATTTCATCAGATCCCTGTATTCCATGGTCATTCCTTCCCATAGAATTTCTTGCGGAGCGCGGCGTTTTCTGCGGTTTCCCTTCTGCCGACCGGTGCCTCCGAAAAGAGCAGTCTGCCAAGCGGCGGGTCAAAATCCGGCTCCTCAAAGCGGTCGTAGGTTTCCTTGCTGATCTCGTAATAATCGCAGTAGTACGCAAAGCTGTAATTCATCAGCCTGGATATTGCGTAGATTTGCAGCCCCGGCGACCAGAACGCAATCAGGTCAGCGTGTTTCGGATTGCGCTTTTCGTGCCGGCTATATTCAAATTCGCTCATATCCGTAACCTCCTGCTGGAAAAACAGACAGGGCGACCCGCGAAAGCCGCCCTTTCCGTATATTATGCGATCTTACTTGCCGCGCTTCTGGTTGAGCTTTGCGCGCACCTTGATCGGCAGACCGAACAGGTTGATGAAGCCTGCGGAATCCTTCTGATCGTAGACATTGTCCTCATCGAAGGTCGCGACCTCCTCGTCGTAGAGCGTATCAGGCGAGGTGATGCCGGCAGTGATGATATTGCCCTTGTAGAGCTTCAGCTTGACCGTACCGTTGACAGTCTGCTGGGTGCTGTCCACAAATGCATCGAGCGCCTCACGCAGCGGGGTGAACCACTGGCCGTTGTAGACGAGGTCAGCATACTGATGAGCGAGCTGCTCCTTGACTCTTGCAGTCTGCTTGTCGAGGGTGATGGTTTCGAGTGCAGCGTGTGCGTAGTAGAGGATCGTACCGCCGGGAGTCTCATAGACACCGCGGCTCTTCATGCCGACGAGACGGTTCTCGACAATATCGGTGATGCCGATGCCGTTTGCGCCGCCGAGTGCATTGAGCTTGCGCACGATGTCGCTGCCCTTCATCTTCACGCCGTCCACTGCAACAGGAACGCCCTTCTCGAAGTCAATGGTGACATAGGTGGGGGTATCGGGAGCCTGCTCCGGCGAGACGCCGAGTTCGAGGAAGCCGGGCTTATTGTACTGCGGCTCATTTGCGGGATCTTCGAGATCCAGACCCTCATGGGAGATATGCCACAGGTTCTTATCCTTGGAAT
>DGVV01000157.1 GCA_002395085.1 Ruminococcus sp. UBA4275
CCCCTTGTCGCGATCCGCAGATCGCGAAACTCTCTAAGCGTATCAAGAGCTCGGGGGCTTGGGCGCCTGCGATATAGGCGCCCATTCCCAAATAGCATCGCGCAGCGATTCCTTATTTTATATTACAAATAAGATCAGCTGAAAACCACCTTAATTGTTATTAGCCCCAAAATAACAAAAGTTGATAAAAAGTTGGAAATTCGGGTGTATGATCACCTTGCAGACGGAAAGACTGCAAATCAAATCTACTGTGAGGTGCTTGATATGGATGAATACATCGAAATCAAAAATGTAAGCAAATACTACGGAAAAAAGAAAGCGCTGGACGACATCTCCCTGCATATCGAAAACGGAATGTTCGGTCTGCTGGGGCGAAACGGTGCAGGCAAAACCACACTCATGAAAACGCTTGCTGCCCTGCATCCGAAGAACAGCGGCAGCATTACGGTATGCGGCATCCCGATTGAACACACGAAGGAAATCCGCAGCATGATCGGCTATCTGCCGCAGGATTTCTCCATGTATCCGACCATGACGGTGGAAGACTGTCTGGATTATCTCGGCATTCTCTCCGGCATGAAGCGTGCGGTACGGCGGGAACGTGCAGAGATGCTGCTCAAAAAAGTTAATCTGCAAATGCACCGGAAAAAGAAGATCAAGGAACTCTCCGGCGGTATGAAACGACGGCTTGGCATTGCGCAGGCTTTGCTGCATGATCCTAAAGTGCTGATTGTCGATGAACCGACCGCCGGACTGGATCCGGAAGAAAGGATTCGTTTCCGGAATCTGCTGGGCGAAGCAGCAGAAGCACATATCGTGATTCTGTCCACGCATATCGTCGGAGATATTGAAGCCTCCTGCGAAAAACTGGCGATTCTCGGAAACGGAAAACTCCTCTGGGACGGAAATGTCCGCGCATTGCTGCATGAAGCAGAAGGAAAGGTCTGGACCGCTTCTGCGGACAGCCGTTTTCTGCCGCAGATCAAAAGTGTCTATACCGTGACCGGCATGGTCGCGATGGGCGGCAATACACTGGTGCGGATTGTCTCTGATGAGATGCCCGATATTGTCGGAGTTCAGCCGGAACAGCCGAATCTCGAAGACGCCTATATTTACTGCCTTCACCAAAACAACTGCACAGATGAAGGAGGTGCAGAATAATGCTGCTCCTCAAAGAATGCAAAAAAATCGCGCGGACATTTGTTTATCTGATCTTTTCAGCTTTGGTTATTCTGGATTTCCTGACGCAGTTTCAAAATGATCTCTTCCCCGACAACACGTTTTGCAAACCGGTCGAGGGCGTTGGATACTACGGCGAAATCTGTGATCCGCATCCGGAACTGATCATGCCTGCCGCAACAGAAAGTCTCCTGAACCATTATCTGAACAATCAGTTTACGACATATCCGTTCGGTTTCTACCGCAGTGTGAAGCTGAATTCAGAAAAATCACGCAAAATCATGATGATTCTGGAAGAACTGACCGGTCAAACGGATCAGGAACTGAGAGCTGCCATTACGAACGAGCCAGAATCCACCTATGACAACGGCATTTCTGAAACCTACTTCGACTATAGGCTTCCCGAATTGGACATTCAGGTCGATTACGACACATTTCTGCTGTTAATGGAAGAAACAGACTCCATTCTCGGCGGCGGTTCATTCTACGCACCTGCATCACTCGAACGCACCTTCGGAATGGTGGATATGACCTACGAACAGGCAGCAGCGGAGTATGATTCTTTCGTCCGGCTGGATCATGTCACAAACGGCTATGCGCGCCTGTGGTGCGATTATCACGGGCTGATTCTCGGAATCCTGCCTGTTTTTCTCGTGGCAGCCTTCTGCACACTGGATCGCCGCAGCAAGGCGGATGCCGTGATTCATTCTAGGAAAACCGGTTCATTCCGGATCATATTGGTGCGCTTTCTCGCGCTGATCCTCATGGTAATGCTTCCGGTACTGCTGACAGCAGTCTGGGGTGATCTGCTCGTTACACGATTCTATCCGGATATGCAGCTTGATCACCTTGCGATGTACAAGTATATGCTCATCTGGATTGTTCCGGAACTCATCGGCGTGATCGGAATTGATATGCTGATTACAGAAGTATTCTCCGGCATTACCGCCATTCTCCTGCAATTTGTATGGTGGTTTTATGAATGTCTCACCACACAGCTAAGCGGAGATTTCAGCGTATTCCATCTGATTCTGCGGCACAACACTTTTCATAACAGAGAAATCTTTATGAACCAGCTGAATCTGTTCATTCAGAACCGTTGTTTCATCGCAGGACTTGGCATTGTCTGTATGCTGCTGACAATACTGATCTACCATCTGAAAAGGGAGGGAAAATTCCATGGATTTCGAGTGCTTCACAAGCTGTTTGCGCATCAATCTCGTGCGTAATGCAATGCCCCATATTTGTGCTGCGCTGCTGCTGACCGCACTGACACCGGTGATCTTTTCCCTCACTGCACTCAATGCACAATTATCTGCGCAGCCGCTTGAAATGTATCTTGCACTGACTGGAATGCTGCTGCTGACGCCTGTTTTCCTGCCTGAACAGGATGATACCGTCCGCGATGTAGTGCGGGTACGGCCGGTTTCCTATCTGCAAATCTGTGCGCTGCGGGTAATTGCGATGATTATTATTTTGCTGCTGTTGTACGCTGCTGTGATGCTTCTCATGCAGCACGGTTCATGTCAGATCAGTCTTTCTCATTTTTACGGCGGAACTGCAAGTGCAGTCTTTCTGGGCAGCATCGGATTCTGCGCATCGGCATTCAGTGATAATACTGTCATCGGATATATGACTGCCATCATGTATTTTATCCTCAATTTATCCGCGAAAGAAGAGCTCGGTGAATTCTATCTGTTCGGAATGTCCTCCGCTGCTTCTCTCAATAAAATCTGGCTGTATATCGGGGCTGCTGTGCTGTTTGCAATCTCCTTCGCATATCTGAAAGTTCTGAAAAAGATATAAAGTACAGTTTCTTTTTCGTTTCTCCCTATTGATTTTTCATCGGTGATATTGTATAATAATTATAAATATACATAACAGGAGGGATTCAATATGCCGCCCGGCGGAAGATTTGGACCTGGGTATCTGACCGATGAAGAAAAGAAAAACAAACCAAAAGTCACAAAAGAACTGCTGATCCGCATTTATTCTTATCTCAAGCCTTACCGGAAACAAATGGCACTCGTTTTGCTGGCGATTCTCTGTTCCGCAATTTTAACACTGATGCCGTCTGTTTTAACCGGAAAAATTATTGATGAAGGTCTGATCACACGCAATCTGCGGGCACTGATCATCTTCATTCTGCTGTCATTTGGTGTAACGCTGCTTGCAAATCTGATCGGCATTCTCGAAAGCTATCTCAATACATGGATTGCACAGCACATCACATTCGATATGCGCAATACGATGTACCGGCATCTGCAAACCATGTCGCAGCGCTTCTTCACAACCAACAATCAGGGCGACATCATTACGCGCATGACAAGCGATATTTCCGGTGTGCAGCAGATCATCACCAACATACTGACCAGCATCCTCTCAAACGCAATTACACTGATCGTTGCACTGGTACTGATGTTCCGTGAAAACTGGATTCTTGCACTGGTTGGCATGGCAGTTGTCCCGCTGTTTGCCATCCCAACGCGCAGCGCAGGCAAACGCCGGTGGTCGATTACGAAAGAATCGCAGGCGTGCAGCGATGAAATCAACGGCATTCTGAATGAAACACTGTCCGTCAGCGGACAGCTTCTGGTCAAACTGTTCGGCATGGAAGAAACCGAGAATCAGCGCTACGAAGCGGTCAACCGGAAAATGATCGGGCTGAATATCAAGGAAAGCATGGCTGGCAGATGGTTTCGCATGGCACTGGGGACATTCACAAGCATCGGCCCGATGCTGATTTATCTGGTCGGCGGTCTGATCATGATGCGCTATGATGAAAGCGTCACGGTCGGTCAGATCAGTGTGCTTGTCGCGCTGCTTGGCAAGATGTATATGCCGGTCAATCAACTGCTGAATATTCAGGTAGACTGGATTCGGTCTATGGCAATGTTTACACGCATTTTCGAGTATTACGATATGAAACCGGAAATTGAAAACGCTCCGGATGCCATCAAGCCTGCCGCTGCAAACGGCGAAGTCGAATTCAAAAATGTACGGTTCTCATACGATCCGGAACGTGAAATCCTGCGCAATATCAGCTTCAAACTGGAAAAGGGCAAGTGCATCGCAATTGTCGGACCTTCCGGTTCCGGCAAAAGCACGCTGATCAACCTGATCCCCCGCCTCTATGATGTCACCGGCGGCAGCGTCCTGTTCGACGGCAAAGATGTCCGGTCTCTTGACCTGCGTTTCCTGCGGGAAAATATCGGTATTGTCAGCCAGGAAACGTACCTGTTCAACGGAACAATCCGTGACAATCTGCTGTATGCCAAACCGGATGCTACAGATGATGAACTGATCGAAGCCTGCAAACAGGCAAATATCTATGACTTCGTGGAGAAGCAGGAAGACGGTCTGGATACCGTTGTCGGAAACCGCGGACTCAAACTCTCCGGCGGCGAAAAACAACGTATTTCCATTGCACGCATTCTGCTGAAAGACCCTGCCCTTCTGATTTTTGATGAAGCGACTTCTGCACTGGATTCCATCTCCGAACAGAAAATTCAGGACGCAATCGAACCGCTGATTGCTTCCCGCACAGGCATACTCATCGCGCACAGACTTTCAACGATTCTTGCAGCAGACGAGATTCTCGTTGTAAAAGACGGCGAAATCACCGAACGCGGAACACATCAGGAACTGATCCGCGCAGGCGGTGTATACGCCAAACTGTACGAAACGCAGTTCAGCAAAGCGCCCTCGCTGCCGGATCAGGCTGCATTCAACTATTCAGAGGGCGAGGAATAACAAGATTTCAAAAAACGCTCCGTGTACTTTTGCGTACAGCGGAGCGTTTTTTCTGTTAATTGAGTTTGCCGTAATCGGCATCAGAGACCGGTTCGCACCACTCAGTCGATGCTTCCTCACCTGCAATCTCCAGCGCGAGGTGTGAGAACCAGCTATCCGGCGCAGCACCGTGCCAATGTTTGACATTCGCGGGAATATTGATCACCGTACCCGGCGTCATCTCCACCGCCTCTTTGCCCCACTCCTGATAGTAACCTCTGCCGCCGACACAAATCAGCATCTGACCGCCTCCGCTTTTCGCATGATGAATATGCCAGTTATTGCGGCAGGCAGGCTCAAACGTCACATTATAAACCGGAACCTGATCTCTGGAAACCGGCGCGAGATAACTCTGTCCGACAAAGAATTCGCCGTAGGGATTCGGTTCACCGACAGGGAAGAATATCGTATTCTGATAGCGCTCCAGATCGGATTCTTCCGCACCGGTTTCGTTCCACACCTCTTTGGCAAGCCGGAAAACCGCCCAGCCCTTCGGCCAGCCAACATACATGGTGGCGTGTGTGATAACAGCAGCAATCTCCTCTTTGGTGACGCCGTTCTTTTTCGCATTCTGCAAATGATATGCAAGAGAACTGTCTGTAATACCGGATGCCATCAGCGAGACGACGGTAATCAGACATTTTGTCTTGACGCTGATTGCCTGATCGTTCCAGACCTCACCGAACAGCACATCATCATTGAGATGCGCAAACACGGGTGCGAATTCGCCAAGCTGATCTCTGCCTGCTGTCTGTACAATTTTATCGCTCATGATAAAACCCCTTTGGTACAATATTAGCATAGTC
>DGVV01000153.1 GCA_002395085.1 Ruminococcus sp. UBA4275
GCCAAAGGGATGCTATCCCTTTGGAATCCCATTATAAGAAACGTAATGTAAATGCGTTGAAATTCTCAATTCACAAAATAAGGGATTCTTAAGGGCTAGTAGCCCTTAAACGGGAGTTTGAGGTGAATTTGCCTGCAAATTCATGCGAAGCGAGCGGCGCCCTCAATATAAATCCGTCGGAGACACTTTATCTACAAGCTGAGCCTCCCTTTTTACAGGGAGGCTCTTTTGATCGGCAGCGATTCAGGAAAGCAGAATCTGCTTGAGCAGCGAAAGATCAACTGCCGTGATTGTGCCGTCCGCATTCAGGTCACCCGCCTGCCAGTCTGCAAGCGTGCCGTCCGTCAGCAGGAATCTGAGCAGCGCAACTGCATCCGCAGAAGTGACTTTGCCGTCCGCATTGACATCACCCTCAGGCGAAGAATCTGCCTTGCCAGCCAGCGCAGCAGCCTCAGCGGGCGTCAGTGCCTGCCGGTAGATTGCCACATTATCCAGTTCACCGCGGAAACCGACATCCTCCGCGTAGAAGGATTTGCCCAGATAGCCCAGCAGATTGCTGCCCATATCCGCAGGGCCGGTCGTGAGATCGGTTGTCTGCGCCGTGAGAACGCCGTCCACGTAGAGCCGCGCACTGCCGCCGCTCACCGAGAGAATGTAATTGTGCCAGCCGGAAGCATCGAGGTCATAGCGGAATCCGCTCTCCCCGCGCCATGTATCCGTCGTTGTCTGGAAGCGGAAATGATCCCGCGCGATTTTGAAAAAGGCGTATTTGTCCTGATCCTGACCCAGCGCAAACGTGAAGAAATCGCCCTCAGAATCGGAACGCGCATCCATGACGACGGTGTATTCACGCACGCCGTCCAGCAGGCCCTTTGGCAGCACAGCAAAATCTGCCGTATTTCCGGAAAGCGAAAGAACACGCCCTTTTTCACCTTCCGTAACCAGCGCCGCAGACCCTGCAAGTGTCAGGCTGCCGCCGTTTCCGGTGATGTCCGCGACACTCTGACCGGCTGCTGTTTCAAAATCGTATGCAACTGCCGGAACGGGCATCTCTGCCGCGCCGACCGGTGTACCAAACACCTTGATCTCATAGATTGTGGGGTTATACCAGTTATTCGTGGGATTATTTTGCAGCGTGGCACTCTGCACATTCAGACGGACATACCGTGCGCGGCCGCTCAGCAGATCGCTGTTGAAACCGTAGGTGCTGTTGACGACATCGCTGTCCTTGTTGGTATGGTCGAGCAATTTTGTCCAGTGGACGCCGTCCGTGCTGCCCTCCACCGTATACGCATAATAGCCTTCCGAGCCTTTGCAGATGTACCACGAGGTCTGAATGTTGGCGAGGTCGCACACGCGCTCCAGATCAATCTGCACGTAAAACGGCCATTTTTTGTGCTTTTCAATCGCCGTGAAGGACGTCTGATATGAGCCGTCCACCGCGTGTGATGCGTCGTACTTCGCCTCTGCGCCCAGCGATGCCGATGCCGGACGGTTCTGCGAAAGCAATTCGCCCGTCTGCACCGGATAGAGTTCGCCGGTTTTCGTGCTGTAGCGGAAATACGGGCAATAATCGTAAAATGCAAAACTGTTGTCGAAATACAGCGGACAAAGCGTTGTGCCGCTTGTGGAGGATGCCCGCAGCCAGCGGTAAGCGTGCATCAGATAATTTTTGTCCTGCAAATTGACGATCCAGCCGGACTGCGAGGAAAAAGTGGAGCTGTTGCCGATGCTGCGCAGCCCGCTCCACTCCCCTGCAATATCCCGCGTCACGGTATATGCGCCGCTGCTGGGATACCATCCCGCCGCCTGCGAGGTGAACAGGAAATAATAGCCGTTCTGCTTGATCATATTCGGGAATTCACGGTACTGATTCTCATGCAGCGTCTTGACAACCTCTGTGACACCGCTGTAATCGGCATTCATGCGGAAAATATAGAGCGTGGCATTTGCGCCCTGCCCCTCCTTGTTCGCCGCAGCAATCAGATAGCCGGTGTGGTCAGCGTCATCATCGAAGAAGATTGCCATATCGCGCACCTGAATATCCAGCGGATTATACACATGATGCACTGTAAAAATGCCGCCGGGCGTTCCGGTGATGACCAGCGCCTTGCCGTCTGCATAGCCGGAAGGCTTCTCCCAGTGCGCCCACACCACAACCTTATTTGCGAAGGGCAGATATTCAATATGCACCGATTCAATCTTGCAGCTTGCGAGTGCTGCATTCTGCGAAGAATCCGCGACATTGCGTGCAGCGCCGAATCGTTTGCCGTCTGTGGATGTGGTCTCCTCCAGATAGATGTCCTGCTGTCCGGGATGCTGCCGCAGGGAATAGCTGTAGTAGATATCCCCGACCTTGTAGCCGCCGGTTTCATACACCAGACTGCTGCCCTTGAGATTGTCATAGGTGCTGAGTCCGCCCTCGACGGCGCAGGGCGCAAGTGACCGCACAGATGAATACTGCGTCCCCTTTTCGGTCTCCACGGCAAGCTGATAGTAATAGACCTGCCCGACCGTCATGCTGTTATCTGACCACGATGTCCCTGTTCCGGTGTAGACCGGCACATATCCGGTCTGCGCATCCGTGGAACGGTAGAGCGTGTACTGCTCTGCGGAGAGGGTCGTTGCCCATTGCAGGGCAGCATGATCCGCGTCACCGTCTGCGGATGTGCAGTAGAGATTGCCCACCAGACCGATTTCTGCGGAGACTGTTTCCGCGGCACGCTGTGTGCCGTCTGCCGCGAACGCTGCGAAGGGCATTCCGGCACTTGCTGCGATGCCCGCACAGAAAATGGCGGCGCACCGGCTGTAGAAATGTTTCATGAATGAATCCCCCGTTTCTCCGGCATCTGACGTGCCGGTTTGTCCTCAGTATAGCACATTCTGCCGAAAATTTCAATGGACAGCGGGACATTTCTTCTTCGTTTTGCCGCATGAGCAAAAAAAGGAGCAGCGGATACAAACCGCTGCCCAGCTTGTAGATAAAGGTATCGCTGCGCGATGATTATAATGGGGCGCT
>DGVV01000116.1 GCA_002395085.1 Ruminococcus sp. UBA4275
AGCGCCCCATTATAATCATCGCGCAGCGATACCTTTTTCGACAGCCTAACGGGTGTACCGTCCTGTGCGGTACACCCGTTGCTTGGAAAATCAGTTTTTCTGGACCGGAGTGAAATTGTCGCCGTCCACTGTATAAGTATCCGGCACTCCGTCGAAGAATTTGAACGAGCGTTCAATGAGTGCATCGGTATCGGTTGTATCTTTCAGCAGCCCGATGGTTTTCAGGTCATTCACGACATTGACAAGTGCATCATAACCGCCCTGCACACTCGGCTTGAATTCGTAGGTTTTCAGGATTGCAGCGTTGTCCTCTGCATTGCCGCTGACCCACTCTTTCTCTACCTGAATCTTTGCAGCTTCATCGGGATGTGCTGCCACCCATGCAGAGGCTTTCAGGCAGGCATTCGTGAATTTCGCGGCAATGTCCGGATGCTTTTCGGCAAGTTCCTGCGAAACAAACGTTACACAGCAGTATTCCGAACCGTATGGTTCGGTAGATGCAGTATCCAGCAGCACAGAGAGGTCATATTCCTTTTCTGCGGTTGTCGCGATGGGGTCATTCAGGATGATTGCATCCACGGCACCGTTTTGCAGAGCAACCGGCATATCGGTCATGCTGTAAACGAGGAATTCTACCTCGGAGCTTGCGGTGCTGATGTCCACACCTGCACTGTGCAGCGCACGCTTTGCGGTGACGGTCTCAGAGCCGGCAAGCGAGGAAACTGCAAGCTTTCTGCCCCTGAGGTCTTCGAGTTTGGAGATTCCGGAATCTTTTTTGACGAGCAGCTTGGTGCATCCGGTGTGCATACCGGCGGTCATGACCATGTTCAGACCGTTTTCAATCGGCTGCACGAATTTTCCGACCAGACCGAATCCGCAGTCAATCGTTCCTGCGCCAAGTGCTGCCTGAATGTCTGCTTTACCGAAATCGACGCGCTCCCATTTGATGCCCTCTGCATCGAGATAGCCGTTTTCCATTGCGATTTGCAGCGGGGCATGGCAGAGTGCGCCCTGCGCCTCACCGACTTTCAGGACATATTCGCTGTCGGCGGCGGTATTGCCGGCAGGTGCGGCATCATTCTGCGCCTGATTGTCCGCGCCGCATCCGACGGTCGGGAGAAGCAGCGCGGCAGCTGCTGTAAAAGCAAGGATCTTCGAGATTTTCATAACAAATAACTCCTATCAGATATTGTATTCGGGGGTAGATTCCTTTCCTGCGAAATCAAGGATTTTCAGGATCTCGCTGCGCAGGCGGATGAACTCCGGATTGTTGCGGTCACGGGGCTGGGAGAGTCTGACATCCAGCACCTTTTCGATCTTGGCGGGGCGCGGCGTCATCACAACAATCTGGTCTGCGAGATAGACCGCCTCATCCACATCATGTGTCACCATGATCATGGTCATGCTCTGTTCTTTTTTGATGCGCAGCAGTTCATCCTGCATATTCATGCGGGTGAAGGCATCCAGTGCGCCGAGGGGTTCATCCAGCAGCAGCGCCTGCGGATTACCGATCAGTGCGCGTGCAAGAGAGGCACGCTGGCACATTCCGCCGGAAAGCTGATGCGGGAATGACCGTTCAAAGCCCTTCAGCCCGACCAGTTCCATGAAGCTGGAAACGTCATTTTTGCGCTGCTTGTACATTCCGCGGGCTTTCAGTCCGAACGCAATGTTGTCGTAGATTGTCAGCCACGGAAACAGGTTCGGATCCTGAAACACCAGACCGCGGTCGCTGCCGGGTTTTGTGACCTGCTTGTCATTGAGATAAACTGCGCCTTCACTGGGCGTATCGAGACCTGCAAGCAGGCGCAGCATGGTCGATTTGCCGCAGCCGGAGGGGCCGATCAGGCAGATGAATTTGCCCTGTTCAATTTCGAGATCGACACCGCTGAGCGCGGTGACCTTTTCGCCGTCAATCGTTGTAAAAGTCTTTTTAACGTGTTCAAACCGAATCGAATTTACCATTTGATCACACCCTTCTGCCAGCCCAGTACACGGTTTCGCACCTTGAAAAGCAGCGTGATGATGAGATAGAACATCACTGCAATGACGATCAGACCCGCGTACACATTTGCATAAGCCATCATTTCCTTCTGGAAATTCACGTACCATCCGATGCCGTATTTTGCACCGATCATCTCTGCGGTCATCAGCGCCACAAATGAGCCGCAGATGCCGTTGAACAGACCGAGAAAAATATGCGGCATGGCAGCCGGTACGCCGATGCGGAAGATCTTATAAAAGGTACTTGCGCCGAGCGTCGAGGAAACTTCAAAATACGAATTCTTGACATTGGCAATACCGCTGGAGGTCAGCACGGTGATCGGGAACCAGACCGATATGCCGATGATGAACGCACTCGCATTCCGTGCCTCAGAGAAAACGATCAGCAGAATCGGAATCCATGCGGTGGAGGGAATCGGGCCGAGAATGCGGACAATGGGGTTAATCCAGTATTCAGCAGCCTTGCTGAAACCGATTGCAAGACCGGTAAAGAAGCCGATGAGCAGTCCGCCGAAAACGCCCTTTGCAAGAATGCCCAGCGAGAAGCCGATGCACTTGCCGATCAGCACTCTGTCCTCAACCAGTGTACCGAATACGCGGTCAAGGGACGGGAAATACAGCACAGGGAACAGCGCAGTCTTGACGGTAAAGAGATTGAGCAGATTCCCGAACAGGATTGCGCCTGCAAGAAACGGTGCGCGGTAAAAAATCGGATGTTCGCGCGGGGTTTTCTGCCGTCTGCTGATGCGGTCACTCAGGAATGCGCCGATGTAGTAAACGACAGTTACGATGAGAAGCAGCACAGCAAAGTAGGGATGTGCCGCCTTCTGATGCAGCGGGGAATCCGGTATCGCCAGCGCGATGATCTCCGCAGCCGCAAGGGAAATCAGCGGCAGCAGCGGTCTGACGAATTTCATGGAATGGTCACTCCTTCAAAGATTCTGCGGTATCTGCTCCGGGGGAGAGCTTTGATCTGTCAAGCTCTGCACCGACGGGAGCGTGCAGCAGTTTTTTGTAATATGCGCGTGCCTGATAGAGCGCGCCTGCGGGATTGTGTGCGAGCATTCTGTCCTTGGTAATGAGCGTCGTGGTCAGACCCTTCGCATACTTATAGAACAGGCTGTCATGTCCGACACATAGTCCGACAACAACATTCAGATCGACGTTTGCTTTGGCAAGCAGTTTTGCCTGCATGATCGGATTGCACATGACCGGACCGGTGACGCAGGTGTATTCCTCCGCCACGCCGATTGTGGTCTTGTTGACAGAGCCGACCTTGCAGCTGATGCCGTAGACCTCGAAGCCGTTGAGACGCAGAATGCGCGCAAAAATGCGGCTTTCCTCGATCAGACCGACACAGGTTGCGATGCCGATTTTCTTCGCCCCGATGCGCCGTGCAAACTCAATGATCTCCTCGACGCGGGTGTATTTGCCGTAGAATTCGCCCTCGATTTCTGCGGATGCAATCGCAACCTTTTTGTTGATGCGGCTGTTCATATACAGCGAAACGACCTCGTTGATCTCCTCGTCGGTCAGCTCCGCAGTCGGACAGAATTCCGGATAGCTGCCCTTTCTGCTCAGACAGTTCATGACGCCGCAATCGGCACAGCTTCTGCAAATGTTATCATTTGCCATTGTAATCACTCCTTATTAAATATTTATAAAGCCTATAGGAATGATATGATTATAGCATTAAAAATATGAATTGTCAAGAGGGTTTCCACTCTTTTCCGACAATTCCGATAAGTTTTACCTTATTTACAAATCTTTTCCTATTTTTGACAGATTTTTATATCAGACAGGTTTTCGCCAGTCTCAGCCGTTTCCAGATTGATGACGGTATCTGCTGTTTGAAGCAGTTCGGCATCATGCGTTGCAATCAGCAGCGTGACGCCCTTTTCTCTGCGTTCATGCAGGATTTCCCGCACAATTTCTGCGCTGCGGCTGTCGAGATTCGAGGTCGGTTCGTCAGCCGCAATGATCGGTGTATCCAGCAGCAGGATGCGTGCCAGCATCACCCTGCGGTATTCTCCGCCGGAAATCTCAGCGGGATAGGAATCCAGAATACCCGAAATTTTCAGCTTCAGCGCCAGTTCTCTGATCTGCTTGCCTTCCGGCTTCTTACCGGCAAGCTGCGCCGGAAACAGCAGATTCTGCATGACATTGAGATCCGGCAGCAGCACATTTCCCTGCATCATATACCCGATTTTTTTTGCCCGCAATGCTGCACGCTGTTTCCCGCGGAGTTCCTGCACCGATATGCCGTCCACAGTGACAGTGCCGCTGTCCGGCGAAAGCATACCCGTCAGGATATTCAGCAGAGTTGTTTTGCCGCAGCCGGAAGCACCGGTCAGACCGGCAAACTGTCCGCGCGCAACCGTAAAGCTGACCGCGCCGAAGCCGTTATTGCCGAAGTGTTTTGAGAGATTGGATACGGTAATCATAGGTTCTCCTCCGTCAGCATGGCAGGTTCGATCTGCATGATCTTGATGAATGTGAACGACAGCGCTGCTGCCAGCATTGCAAGATCCGTCAGCAGTGTTTTAGCGGTAATTGCCGCCGCGTCGCCTGCCGAAATCAGCTTATACGGCAGTTCCAGTGCTGTTTTGATGACATTGTGCAGCGGCAGAAGAACGATACAGACCAGCAGGATCCCGGAGACTGCTGCGGAAGCGAAAATCCAGAGATACTCTGATGCAAAAAGCGCGAGAATCCGTGCTTTTGTACATCCGACTGAAAGCAGGCTGCCGGCAGTTTTTCTGCGCTGATGAAACGTCAGCGTGACCATTGCAAACAGGGAAACGGCTGCGATTGTTAACGCGAATACATTCATAATCCGGACGGTTGCCGTCAGCATCCGGATGTTGCTTTTCATTCCCGCAGTGAGATCACTGATTGCATAAACGGAAAGCCCTGAACCGTTCAGCGCACGGTGAACTGCATCTGTTACGTCAGCAATCTCAGAACCCTCTTTCTGCTGAATCAGCAGCATGGAGACAAGCCCTGTTTTCTCCCCGAACATATAGCTGTATTCCGCTGCTGATGTAATGTCATCTGCGGCTTCATACGTGAGAAACAGGCTTTGATCGTATCCCATGCCGGTTTCATCGAGAATACCCGAAACAGTGAAACTGCGACCGAACAGATCTACGCTTTCTCCGACCGAAAAGCACGCAGCAGATCCGGCAAGGATTTCGGTTGCCTTCAGATTTTGCGCTTTGTCCGTCCATTTCCGGATGGCAAAATCCGTCTGCGGATCGTATGCGACAATTTGCAGACCGCCGGCATCGCAGCACCCCAGGTTCAGCGTTTCCAGATAAAGCTGTCTGCTGACGGTCTCTACGCCTTCCACTCCGGCAATTGTATCATACACATCTGTCTTGAAGGGGATCGTGCAGGCTTTGCCTTTGAACAGTAAATCTTTTGTATTTTCGAGATATTCCTGCGGTACGATGTATAGATCCGTTCCGGTATTGCCGTATATCCGGTCTGCGCCGCTCCGGAGATTCTGCGTGAACAGTGCAGTACCGAAAATGCAGACCGTTGTAACAAAAACAAGCAGAAATACTGTTGCGCTGCGAAATTTGCTGTGCCGGATTACTTGCAGCGCATATTGATTGTTGTTCATGCAGCGTTTACCGTTTTTTTGTGCAGGAACTGTGCAGCAAATACTGCCAGTGCATCCACAAACAGCACAGCCCCTGCAATGCGGAATGCAGGCATTGTATGCGTGTTGCAGTGCATCATAGCGCCGCCGCAGTGACCCAGAACCGGAACAAAGAATACTGCCGCTGCCGCCAGAACGGTCAAACCGGTGAGTATTTTCTTCAGATTTGCGTGCTTTGCCAGCAGCGATGCGATGTACAGCAAAACCGTTGCCGCCAGTACAACCGTTCCGATCTGTGTGGTGCGGACGCATTGCATTGCCATCTCCCCGCGGCAGGGGTGCAGAACCGTATTGACAGCTATTGCGGATGCGGCTGCAATGACTGCGCCGGCAATGGAAATCACCTTGTTAGTCATAATAAACGCTCCTTTTTCAGTTGAGAATTGCAGTTGATTTTCTGCTGTTTTCATATTATAACACAAAACACATCGGAATACTAGTCTTTATTTGAAATTTCTGAGAAATCTGGGTTTTGCATAAATTTTTATCTGTTTCACTTCTCATTTTGTGGGAGACATCTCATATCTGCCGGCGCGGTTCATGAAAACAGACCGCACAACAATCAGTCATGCGGTCTGCGTATCTTGTATGCTTGTATGGAATATATACCGGTTCAGAAACTGCATTCCGCGATAAGTTCTTTGATTTCTCAACAGCTTTCACAGTTTTCTGTTGCCTGATATAGTTCTGCGGACAATGCGGAAAGCGGCTTTTTCACCAGAGAATTCGTTTGATTCATCCTGTTTTCTTTTTCATTTCTGTTGCAGTAAGTCCTGTTTCATGCAGCATAAATCCAGCGCATTCAGCCGGTTGTTGCCGTCGTAATCTGCGGCGTGCCAGTTTTTCAGTTCCGGATCCGGAACAGTGAGCAGCCATGCTTGCAGCAGATTTGCGTCCGTGTAATTGCAGATGCCGTCGCAGTTTACATCGCCCTGCACCTCTGCAAAGAACGCAGCCCCCAGATCGTTCTGTTCGCTGCAAAGATCCGTGAGACGCGCAGAATGTCTGCCGTCAAAATAGTACAAATCGTAATCGCCGTTTGCCGTGCTGCTGTAGATCATCGCCTGACTGTTCAGGGGACAGGCATCCGAACAATCATAATCGGCTGAAAGGAACGGCATTGCGGTAAAATCTGCGCCGTCATAGCAAAGAATCTGATCGCAATGATTGTCGCTGCTGTACCATTTTGTAAAGTAGAGCAGATCACCCTTTGCAACGGGATAGTACGCATTTACGCCATTTTCCTGAAAGATTGTCCGGACTTTGTGTGTATCCGGATCGAGGCTGCAAATTGTACCGGTGCGGTCAGTGCAGTTTGTAAACCAGATTGTCTGACCGTCTCCGGAGAAGCAGGGCATAGCTTCTTCCGCGGGTGTATCCGTCAGCATTGTTACGGCTTTGGTTTCCGGATTCATCAGTGCAAGATCGTACCGGAAATCTCCGGCTGCCTGATCCCAGCGGCCGCGTTTCCAGACAATCTGTGTGCCGTCCGGTGAGAATTTCGGGTCTTCATTCCGCTCCCCGCTGTTTGCGGTCAGATTCGTAATGACCCCGTTGTCACAGAGGAAAATATCCCATTCATCGGCGTTCGGGTCGATTGCCATAAACGTGAACTGCGCAGGCGATACGCCGAAGCTGCCGTTCATTGCGTGGATAAAATCGCCGGTGATTTCGGTGACAGTTCCGTCCGGTGCGCGCAGATGCAATTTGCTGTCCAGTGCCGCATATTGACTGTAGCTGTGCCACAGCATCCATCCGCGCGGCAAATCCGCAGCGGGTTCAGCCCAGCCGTGTTCGGGATAGGATTCATGCTGCGGCGTATCGCCGCTTTCGTGAAACGGCGTTATTTTCACGTAATCTACCACGAATTCTGTTGTATTAAAATCGGGCGTGCCTGCCCAGTTTTTCGGAAACCACAATCCCAGCCAGAAACGGCTTTCATTGGTCGGGATGAAATCGTATGCGGTATAGGTCAGTTCATCATCAAAATAGTATTCGACGCGGGGCGTTTCGGTATCGCTGCCTGTGTGCCAGTCAAACCGGTAGGTATGAAATGCACCGTCCGCCTGATTGCCGCAGGCAGCGGATTTTGTCCGGTAATCTTCTTCCGTGATCCATGTTGTACACAGCGCATGGTCCAGACTGAAATCATCATTCTGATCGCGTCCGGGGAATTCAATGTCAATTTCATGATTGATGATCCGGAGTGCATCACCGGTTTCATGTTCTTCGTATTCAAATGTCCACATAGCGGAACAGCAGCCGAGTTCCGGTGCGATTTTTGCGCGGATTTCGTAACTGCCGGATGCATAATATGCCTTTGTCGCGATTGCACCGCCGCTGCGTTTGCCGTCTGAACGTCTTGTGCCGTCGCGGTTGATGCCATACTGTTCGCCCGTATACTGATTGCCCATGCCGGTCAGAACCAGATTGCCGTCCCGCAGAGAAACATGGTCTGCGGTCACACCGCCGTTGTAGTCAACGGTTTTTCCGTTCTCCGTGACAGTGCCGCCCCAGTTTTTCTCCGCAGTCAGCCAGAGATCGGGATTGAGATTTGTGCCGTTGAAATCCTCGAAAAAGACATCTTCTGCTGAACCGCAAACGGCATACGGCTGACCGGTGAACATGATGGAAACGGATATTAGGACAGCAAGGATTTGCTTCATTGCGATACCTCCTTACATGACCGGAATCTGCGGCCGCGTTTTGCTTATCTTATAAACGATTATAGCAGAATTGCGCCCGTTTGTCAACGATTGATTTGACATCCGAAATGGAATATGATATACTAGGATGAAAGCAGAATCGCGGATAATTTGAAAGACAGCGAATCAGATGAACAGGGAGATGCGCTATGTTTTGGTTCAATCAGCATAAAAACCGTGTTCCTTCCATGCGCGTGCAGCGTGAGATCCGTTATTATATGCAGCAAACGGCATCTGATCCCAACAGGGCGCGGTATTGTTTTTCGGGATTGTACGGGGCGCTGTTTTGCGATCCGTCTCCGCAGCAGATGCAATGGATCAGTACAGAAGCACACCGGCTGATTCAGGGCAGGGATGCATTCTATGCTGCAAGCCTGATGTCCCGTGTGTGGAATGTTTCGTTTCCGGCTGAAACAGATCTGTGGAAACAGCATTGTTCACCGGAAGGATACCAAGCGCTTCTGACCTGCGGCACGACGCATCCGAACGGCTTTTTCCGGGAACACTGCCTGAAGTGCCTTGCGGATACAATTGGTCTGCAATTTATTATGCTGCGTATGAATGACTGGGTTCCGGCAATCCGTGTGACCGCATGGAAGATGATGCAGGAACGTCTTCGCTGCATCATATCCTGCGATGAACTCATCGCAGCGATGCCTTTTGTGGAGTACGTCCGCCGCGGAAACCGTGCAAGGCGGAATGCATCCTTTTCCATGGATGCCTTTGATGATTCGCTGATGCGGATTTTTGCGGATCATCCCGATGCAGTTTTGAAAAGCCCGCTTCCGCTGCGCCGACTCTGTTACAAGGTGTTTCTGCTGCATCCCGATTCTGCATATCAGGATTTGCTGCTGCATTTCATCCGGAATGAACGCGACGGTACACAGCGGAGCGCGCTGGTGCGGTGCTGTCTGAAAAGCGCAGAAAATGCGTTTCCTTCCGATGCGCTGGATGTCTTTCTGCAAGATCCCTTCTGGCGCGTGCGGCTGGATGCCTGTGAATACCGGATCAAACACGAAGGTTTCTGGGACGGGATGGAAACGCTGCTGTGTTCTCCGCATGAGAGACTTCGGGAATTTGCAGCGTACTATCTAGCAAAAAATGGTTATGACACGATTGGATACTGCCGGAAGCACCTGCCGGAGACGCTTTCTGCACTGGGTGACATCGGCAGCAGGGAGGATCTTCCGCTGATTCGTCCGTATCTGGAATCGCATCCGTGTGAGGCGCTTGCAGCAATGGTACGGCTTGGGGCGGAAGACAGCATGGAACTTGTCTGGAAAGCCCTGAACAGCGGCATTCCTGCACTGGAGAAAACCGCATACCGGCTTGCGGGAACATATCTTCATTATCAGCGCGCGGATCTGATTCCTGTGATACAAAAGGAATCTGACCCGAAGCGCTGCTGGCGGCTGATCCGGCTGCTGAAAGGCAATCTCAGTTCTGATTTGCTTCCGGTACTCATCCGGCTGGTACGCGATGCTGTTCAGATTCGGTTTCAATGTCTGCGCATGATCGAACAGATGACGCAGTACCGTGCAGCAGGTCATCATGCTGTGATTGTTTCACAGAAGGCAAAGGATGCGATTCTGGATGCACTGTCTGAAGCGGGCGATGCATTCCCTGTAAATCTGCGGGACTACATCACCGGAAATATGCTGGTAAGGGATTGATCACCGCGCAGCTTAGTGCGGGAGGAATATGCAAAGGGGAGTACTTATGTCGGGAAAAGCTGCATGGATTTCGCTGGCGGCAGTGATCATTGCGTTTCGTGCATTTCTGCGTTATTATCCCGCATTCGGCGGAATGCCTTCTCAGGCAGACCGCAGGGCGTATCGCGGGCGGAATCCGCAGTTTGACGGAAAACAGTTTCAGTATCCGGAAACGTGGGCGGCGGATTCCGGTTTGCACGATGACCGCATTTCGGACAAGCGGACTGTTCCGCAGACTGCTTTGCCGGCAGGAAATCCTGATTTTCAGCAGCGGAACGGTCTGCATATAACATGGATGGGGCATTCAAGTGTGCTGCTTCAGATCAACGGGACAAATATCCTGATTGACCCGATTTTCAGTGAACGCTGTTTCCCGCTGCAATGGCTTGGCCCGAAACGGTTTTCGCATTCCGGTGTGCAGACCGGTGATCTGCCGGAGATTCATGTTTTGCTGCTGACGCATGATCATCACGATCACCTTGATCCGCAGACAATCCGCGCGCTGGATCATCAGGTGCAGCATTACATTGTGCCGCTTGGCGTGGAAAAGCATCTGCTGCGGTGGGGCGTTTCCGCGGAGAAAATCCATCGGCTGGGGTGGTGGGAACAACTCTCCCTGTACGGCGCGGAATGGATTTGTACGCCGACCAGACATTTTTCCGGCAGACGGCTGATTGATCAGAACCGGACACAGTGGTGTTCCTATGTGCTGCGTGCAGACGGCAGGACGGTTTTTGTCAGCGGAGACGGCGGTTTCGGCGGCCATTTTGCGGAGATTCACAGACGCTTCGGTGATATGGATCTGGCACTGATGGAATGCGGACAGTATAACCGCCGCTGGCACTGGGGGCATTTGTATCCGGAAGAATCCGCTGCTGCGGCAGGCATTCTGGGTGCAAAATGTGCGATGCCGGTGCATTGGGGTGCTTTTGTGCTGTCTGATCATGCATGGGATGATCCGCCGGAACGCTTTGTGCGGGCTGCGGAACAGGCGCATCTGCCGGTTCTGACGCCGAAAATCGGGGAAACGGTTTCTTTGGACGACGCAGGGAAGCATCAAACGAGATGGTGGAGGGAAATCAGGTAGCAGAATACCGGATTTCACTGCGAAAGGGTGAAAATGTGAAGACAATTTCAGTAATAATACCGGCACACAACGAGGAACAATATGTACGCAGATGTATCCGTTCCATCCGGAAAGCAGAAAAGGATTCCGGCGGCAGGGCAGAGGTGATTGTTGTCTGCAACCGCTGCACAGACCGTACTGCGGAAATCGCAGAAAAGCTTGGCGCAAAGGTAATTCTGAATGAAGACCGCTGCATTGCAAAGGTGCGGAATGCGGGCATTTCTGCTGCATCCGGCGAGATCATTGTGACAATTGACTGCGATAACCGCATGACGAAAGGTACGCTGAAGGAGATTGCGGATCTCATAGAAACAGGGCGATACATCGGGGGCGGTGCGCCGATGCGCTTTGAACGGTATTCGCTGCCGCTTTTTCTGAATGACTGGATGTGCCGGATCGGATTTGCGGCAACAGGGCTGTACTGCGGGATTTTCTGGGCTGAAAAAGCGACGTTTCAGGCCATCGGCGGATTTGCGGAGAAGAAGGCAATGGAGGATATTGCAACCGCAAAGGCGCTTCGGGCATACGGCAGAAAAACGGGGAAACGCTATACCGTTCTCCGGAAAAATTTTATGATCAACTCGACCCGGAAATATGATGATCTTGGTGACTGGCTGTATTTTCGGCTGATGCTGAAAAATGCGGGTGCGTTTTTGAAAGCAGCGGCAGGCAATCGCAGCGAACTGGATCATTTATACGATGAACTGTTCTATGATTATAACGGGTGACAATGTCTAAGTCCTGTGCGGAGTGTACACTTGACTTTCGCAGGCTGTCATGCTATAATACAATGGAAAGAACCAGACTTTCAGGAAGTCCGGTTCTGCTTTTTTGATAGAAAGTGAATGATGATTCTTGATTTTACTGACTGCACAGAATATCTCAAAAACCTATATGGAACGGCGTGTGCTGGATCATGTTTCGTTTTTTCTCGGCAATGGGGACAAGGTCGGAATTGTCGGTGTGAACGGCGGAGGAAAATCGACGCTGCTCCGTATTTTAGCAGGCGTTTCTGAACCGGACGGCGGGCAGATGATCCGCACAAACGGCATCCGTGTTTCGTATCTGCCGCAGATTCCTGCATTTGAAGACAGCGGAACAGTTTTGCAGCAGGTGCTGGCGCATATTCCGAAGGATCTGGCAGATTCAAAGGAATATGAGGCGAAGGCGACACTTGCGCGCTTCGGTATTCTGGATTATGACCGTGAGATTTCGTCGCTTTCCGGCGGAGAACGCCGCCGCGCGGGCATTGCGGCAGCATTGATTGCACCGAGTGATGTGCTTTTGCTGGATGAGCCGACGAACCATATTGACCATGAAACCGCACAGATGCTGGAGGAAATGCTGATCAGATACCGCGGTGCAATCGTCATGGTGACGCATGACCGGTATTTCCTCGATAAAATCTGCAACCGCATCGTAGAGGTTGAACGCGGACAGCTTTATTCGTGCGACGGCAGCTACAGCGATTATCTCGCGCAGAAAGCACAGCGGGAGGCGGATGCACAGGCTGCGGAACGCAAGGCGAAATCGCTGTACCGGCAGGAACTTGCATGGATCAGCCGCGGTGCAAGAGCGCGCGGTACAAAGTCAAAAGACCGCATTGAACGCTTTGAAGCGCTGCAAAACCGTGAGATTCCGGTGGAAGCAGAACGGCTGCAAATGCAGTCTGTTTCCTCCCGCCTCGGCAGAAAAACCATAGAGATTGCAAATCTTTCCAAAGCAGTTGACGGCAGACAGCTCATTGCGGATTTCTCTTACATTATCCCGCGGAATGCGCGTGTCGGCATCATCGGAAATAACGGCGCGGGAAAAAGTACATTTCTGCGGATGCTGACCGGTGAAATCACGCCGGATGAAGGCAGCATTACAGTGGGAGATACTGTCAGAATCGGCTATTTTTCGCAGGAATGTGAAAGCATGGATGAGACAATGCGTGTCATTGACTACATCCGTGAAACAGCTGAAATCGTACAGACTCCGGACGGCACTGTTACGGCTGCGCAGATGCTGGAGCGTTTTTTGTTTAACGGTGAACTGCAATGGAACCGCATCGAAAAACTCTCCGGCGGAGAAAGAAAACGTCTGTATCTGCTGAAAATTCTCATGTCAGCACCGAATATTCTCCTGTTGGATGAGCCGACAAATGATCTGGATATTCTCACGCTGACCATTCTGGAGGATTATCTGCAAAGCTTTGAAGGCGCTGTGCTGGCGGTCTCACATGACCGTTATTTTCTGGATAAATTTGCCGCAGAGTTATTTGTATTTCGGGACGGAAACTGTACGCGCTGCAACGGAAACTACTCCGACAATCTTGAGAATCTGAAGGCTGAAACAGAGGCTGCTTCCAAGGCTGCGAAACCCAAAAAAGAACGTGTGCGATCCGGTCCGGTGAAGCTGAAATTCTCCTTCAGGGAACAGCGCGAATATGAGCATATTGATGCGGACATTGCGGAGCTGGAAGCAAAGATCAGCGAGACAGATCAGGCGATTCAGTCTGCCGGTTCTGATTACGTCAGGCTTCAGGAACTGACCGCGCAGCGCACAGAACTGGAAGCATCGCTGGATGAAAAAATGGAACGCTGGGTTTATCTCAATGATCTCGCGGAACGCATTGCGCGCGGCGAAACGGCTGATCCTTCGTGAGAACAAACCGGAACAGTTCCGGTTTTCTGAGGCAGGATTCCTTTTCAGGGGGAGGGAATCTGTGACAGAAGAAACGGTAAACCGTAAAATATTCTACATATTTTCCGGTTTTTTCTGCAATATCCATTGACTTTTCAAAGCGTAAATGTTATTATAGTATGTAAACCGGTTTATCATTTTAAGCCGGAGCATTTTATCAATCAGGAGGGTGTTATGAAGACAATCGCAAAAATCATGACGGTTCTCATGGCTGGTGCGCTTTGTGTTCCGTCTGCGTGCAGTATGGCTGCTTACGCAGAGGATGCAAGTCCGGTTGCTGTCAGCATCGAGGCTGACAAGGCAGAGTATGGGCAGGGCGACAGCTTGAAATTCAACGTTTCAGTGTCGAATTCCGGCGAATCTGAGATTGAGAAGATTGATCTCAAGGCTGCGCTTCCGGAAAAATTCGTGATCTCCGAGAATGAGACCTATACGGTTCAGCTTGCTGCGAATGAGACCAAAACTTATACAATCCTTGCGGAACTCGCAGCCGCAGAGACCACGGCTTCTGCGGAAACAACGGCAGTCACGACCGCTTCCACCACGAAGGCAACCACGAAGGCGACGACCAAAGCGACCACCAAGGCAGCAACTACCACTTCCGGCAATTCTTCCGGCGCACCGAAGACAGGTGATATGCCGCCCTACATTTTTATGGCAATTCTCGGCGCAGCAGCAGTTGTCGCGCTGAAATCCAGAAAGAGCAGAAAAGTTTTCTCTGTTATGATTTCGACTGTGATGCTTGGTACAATCACTATGCAGTGCCTCACCATCAGAACCGATGCTGCCGCAAAGCCGCAGGAGGTTGCTGCGACCTGCGAATTCCGGTATGACGGTGCAGCTGAAACCATCACCGTTACCGCAGTCTATGAGCTGGATGATTCCGCAGATGCACAGGTTCTGGATTACAACAAGCAGGCGCTGCGCGATGTCACGGGTGTTTCCAATGTTCGTCAGCTTGGCGGCTATATCAACTCCGAAGGCAAAAAGATCAAGCAGAATGTTCTGATTCGTTCCGGCAACCTTGCCCACATCACTGAAAACGGTATGGCAGCACTCAAGGACAAGTACAAGGTGTCTGACATCATTGATCTGCGCTATGACCGTGAGCTGAATCCGAATACGATGGACAAAGAGATTGAGGGTATCGAATATCACAATGTGCCGATGTCTGCAACCAGGGAAGTTGCGGAACAGGTCTTCTCGCAGAATCCGGAACTCTATGCAAAGATGCAGGAGCTTCAGCGCAATGCCGGCAAACCCGGCGGCAGCATTGCACTCTCGCTTTTCCAGGCAGAGCTCGGTATCATCAATGCGCAGAAGCACATCGAATACTTTGAGTCTGACGAGGCAGTCGGCTATTACCGCGATGTGTTTGACATTCTCCTCAGCAAGCCGGAGGATGCAGCAATCCTGTTCCACTGCGCAGGCGGCAAGGACAGAACCGGCATGATCTCCATGCTGATCCTTGCGGCGCTTGATTTCGACAAGGACATCATGATGCAAGATTACATGATGACGAATGTTGCAAATGCGGAGAAGATCGAGGAGACCCGTAAGGCTGTTGAGGAAAAGACGGATGATCCGGATCTGATTTATAACATGATGTTCACAGTCTGTGTTTATGAGGAAGTCATGGGGACAAACATTGACGACCTGACTGAACAGTACGGTTCTGTCAAAAACTTCCTCCGCGAGAAGGTCGGTCTGACGGATGATGACTTTGCAAAGCTGAGAGAACTCTATCTGGAAGACTGAGATAACGGCGGTTTTCACTGCAAACATTCTGAAACAACTCAAAAGGCACTCTGCTCGGAGCGGAGTGCCTTTTTGTATGCAGATTCAGAAAGTTGCGGTTAGCTATTGACAACCTCGCCGGAATGTGTTATAATGGAATCATCTTCAGGGCAAGGTGAAATTCCTGACCGGCAGTAAAAGTCTGCGAGCCGAAAGGCTGACACGGTGCAATTCCGTGACCGACGGTTACCCGAAACCGGTATTTGCCGGCTGGGTGCGCTGTTTCAGACAGCGAAAGTCCGGATGGGAGAAGAGCAATATTGGAATATCGTGATGTTGCAGTCAGGATAGATCTGTCTATTTGCGCGCCCCGAAGTGTTTGTGCTTCGGGGCGCTTTGTTTTTTGAGGAGGTGTCAGAAATAGAAGCAGATATGCAATTTATGCGGCAGGCACTTACGCTTGCGCAAAAGGGGCTGGGATTTGTCAGCCCGAATCCGATGGTCGGTGCGGTGATTGTGCGGGATGGAACGGTCATTGGCGAGGGGTATCATGCACAATACGGCGGGCTTCACGCAGAGCGGAATGCCTTTGCGGACTGTGACCGCCGCGGCATCGACTGCACCGGTGCATCGCTGTATGTTACGCTTGAACCGTGCTGCCATCACGGTAAACAGCCGCCCTGTACCGAGGCAATTCTCGCGCACGGGATCCGGCGTGTGATCATCGGTTCAAGAGATCCGAATCCGCTGGTTGCCGGCAAGGGCGTGCAGTTTCTGCGGGAACACGGCATTGCGGTGACAGAGGATGTGCTGCGCGCTGAGTGTGACCGCATCAACGAGATTTTCTTCCACTATATCACCTGCAAAACGCCGTTTGTCACAATGAAATATGCGATGACAGCAGATGGGAAAATCGCTTGTTTTACGGGGAAATCCAAGTGGATTACGGGAGAATCCGCACGGGCGGATGTGCAGGTGCAAAGGCTGAAGCACAGCGCGGTTATGGCGGGAATCGGAACCGTGCTGGCAGATGATCCCATGCTGACCTGCCGGCTTGCAAACGGAAGAAATCCGGTGCGGATTCTATGTGACAGCAGCCTGCGTATTCCGCTTAACAGCAAAATTGTGCAGACAGCAAAGGATGTTCCGACGATGATTGCGGCAGCGCAGCCTGATCCGGAGAAAGCGCGCATTCTGGAAGCAGCCGGATGCAGAATTGTCACAGCGAGCGGTACGGACGGGAAAGTTGATCTGCCCGCGCTGATGCAGATTCTGGGCGGCGAATTGCAGATCGACAGCATTTTGCTGGAGGGCGGCGCGGCGCTGAATTGGTCGGCGCTGCAAAGCGGAATTGTTCACAAAATCCGTGCGTATATTGCACCGAAGATCTTCGGCGGCGCAGCGGCAAAAACGCCCGTCGGCGGGATTGGCGTTGTCGAACCGGATCATGCATTCATGCTGACAGACAGTGCAGCAGAGATGATCGGCGGGGATCTTGTGATAGAAAGCAGGGTGAAATATGTTCACAGGAATTGTTGAGGAGGTCGGGACGGTCAGTTCGGTGATCCGGACAGGGAGCAGTTCGAGTATCCGGATTCACGCAGCAGCGGTTCTGGAGGCGACAAAAACCGGTGACAGCATCGCTGTCAACGGCGTGTGCCTGACCGTCACACGGCTTGGCAAAGACTGGTTTGAAGCGGATGTCATGAACGAGACGCTGCAGCGTTCGTCGCTGGGGATGCTGCGTACCGGCAGTCCGGTGAATCTGGAACGTGCAATGGCGGCGAACGGCAGATTCGGCGGGCATATCGTATCCGGTCATATCGACGGAACGGGTACAATCACCGGCATGGAACAGGACGGCATTGCGATTCGGATGACGCTTGCTGCCGCACCGGAAATTCTGCGGTATATCGTGGAAAAAGGTTCGGTGGCAATCGACGGCATCAGCCTGACGGTTACGGCGGTGACAGACCGTGATTTCAGTGTTTCCATGATTCCGCATACGGTGCAGAATACGGTTCTGCGCTGCAAGAAAGCGGGTGATCCGGTCAATCTGGAAAATGACATCATCGGAAAATACGTAGAAAAGCTGGTGAAACCGGCAGCAGACACAGGCAGCAGCATTTCGGCAGATTTTTTGGCTGCGAATGGATTTCTGTAAACGGAGGAATTGTGATGTCAGAAAACGAATTCCGGTACAGCACAGTTGAGGAGGCTGTACAGGCGCTGCAAAACGGAGAGATCATTTTGGTGACGGATGATGCAGACAGAGAAAATGAGGGCGACATGATATGTGCTGCGGAATATGCAACGACGGAAAATGTAAACTTTATGGCGGCACACGCAAGAGGTCTGATCTGTATGCCGATGAGTATTGCGATGTGCGAAAAGCTGCATCTGCCGCAAATGGTCGATTACAATACCGATAACCACAGCACGGCGTTTACGGTGTCGATTGATCACATTCAGACGACAACAGGTATTTCTGCCGCAGAACGCGGATTCACTGCGAGAATGGCTGTCAGCGAGGATGCAAAACCGGAGGATTTCCGAAAGCCCGGTCATATGTTTCCGCTGACAGCTCGGAAAAACGGTGTTCTGGAACGCGAAGGACATACGGAAGCGACGGTTGATCTGATGCGGCTTGCCGGTCTGAAAGAATGCGGTCTTTGCTGCGAGGTGATGCGGGACGACGGTTCTATGATGCGCACAGCGGAATTGCATCAGATGGCAAAAGAATGGGGGATGAAGTTCATCACCATTCAGCAGATTCAGGATTACAGAAAGGTGCATGACCGTCTGGTGGCGTGTGTCGCAAACACGAAACTGCCCACGCGATACGGCGAATTCAGAGCGCTGGGTTACGTCAATAACCTGACCGGCGAACATCATGTGGCACTGGTGAAGGGCGACATCGGAGACGGAACGGATATTCTTTGCAGGGTACATTCGGAATGCCTGACCGGCGATGCGTTCGGTTCGCTGAAATGCGACTGCGGGCAGCAGTTTGCCGCCGCAATGAACATGATCGAACGGGAAGGCAAGGGCGTTCTGCTGTATATGCAGCAAGAGGGGAGAGGCATCGGTCTGATCAACAAACTTCGTGCGTATGAATTGCAGGATCAGGGCTTGGATACGCTGGAGGCAAATCTGGCGCTTGGTTTCCCCGGCGATCTGCGCGAATACTACATCGGCGCGCAGATTCTTCGGGATTTGGGCTGCAAAACGCTGCGGCTGCTCACCAACAATCCCGATAAAGTGTACGGTCTCAGTGGATTTGGTCTGGAGATTCGGGAGCGAATCCCGATTCAGATGGATGCAACAGCATACGATCTGTATTATCTGAAAACGAAGCAGGCGAAAATGGGGCATATCCTTCATTTTGCTGATGAAATCAATTGAAAATAAGGAGAATTGTATCATGAGAACATTTGAAGGCAAACTGATTCCGGCATCGGAGAACGACATTAAAATCGGCATTGTAGTTGCGCGGTTCAACGAGTTTATCACGGCAAAGCTGCTTGGCGGCGCGGTTGATACTCTGAAGCGCCACGGCATCTGCGAGGATGACATCAGTGTCGCGTGGGTTCCGGGCGCATTTGAAATTCCGCTGATTGCACAGAAAATGGCGCAGTCTGGCAAATACGATGCTGTGATTTGTCTCGGCGCGATTATCCGCGGCAGCACCTCGCATTATGATCTTGTATGCAGCGAGGCAGCAAAGGGGATTGCGCAGGTATCTCTGCAAAGCAGGATTCCGGTCATGTTTGGCGTCATCACCACCGAAAACATTGAGCAGGCAATCGAACGTGCCGGTTCAAAAGCCGGCAACAAGGGCAGCGAATGCGCGGCGGGCGCAATCGAAATGGTCAATCTGATGCGTCAGATGGAAGCGTAAGCACAGAAAAAGACGGCTCTCAGGAAGGATACAGCCGGAACATTATATGAAAATGGTGCCGGATCTGAAACAGAATATCCCGATAAAGGGTCTGCCGTGATCTGCGGCAGACCCTTTAGTCTGTCGAGAAACCTATTGCTGCCACAAATAAAGTTTTTGGTCAAGCTTTTTTCAAAAAGCTTGCGGGTCGAGGGCAGAGCCCTCGCCGCGCTCCGCAGAGCGCGGAATTCCTGAGCGTTCATGCGGGGAAAAGGAGAGTTTGAGAGGAAAAAACCAAAGCGGTTTTTTCCTCTCATTACATAATCTTTGTTCTGCTCTTGTCTAAGGCTAAATATCATCGCGAGACTTTTTCGACAAGCTGAAGGGTCTGCCGTGATCTGCGGCAGACCCTTTGCAATATAGTTGTAATTATATAAACCAAATGGAGTGCAATATTGTTTTATTTAACCTTTGAAAAATGGCTTCAGAACCCATGACCTTTCAGATTTCGGAAAATATATCAATCAATTCGGCGGCGACGGAAATGTGTGCTGAATCTGAAGCAAATGTGAAAATTGGCGGAAAAGCATTGACTTATAAACTGAAATGTGGTACAATAAGAGCCATAGAGCGAGACATACTCCAACATTTCAACAACGCTCTGAAGACACCGAAGACATCATGACTGTCCGGAAAGTCAGTCTCCGGATTCCACACAGCAGGAACAACTGTGCAGACTGTAGTTGATTATTGTACTATTCATCGCTCTTACATTTTCCGCAATATCATACCATACATTTGTACTATAGGAGAAAAAAACAATGAAAAGATCAGTCAAGGCAATTGTTGCAGCAACCTGCGCAGCATTTCTGTGCGCTGCACCTGCAATTTCTAACGTCGCACCTGTGATCAACAGCATCTCTGCATCTGCTTACTATATCCCGAATGCTTATGCTGACATCGACCACAACTTCATCGCTACGATTTCTTATGATCACACCGATGATCAGGGCAGAACCATTTATAACGGCTGCCACCTCGATTACAGATTCGAGACGCTGAGAACCGGTGAGTCTGTCATCATGGTCTGCGGTTCTGATCTCGCAGTTTCCATTGTCAACGTTCCGAACCGCGTGAAGCTGAACGGCCAGATTTACTGGGTCGGCGGTATCGCAGAGGGCGCATTCACCGATAAGAACGGTACGCAGAACGGTCACGGCGCAGGTCTGACCAAGCTGATTCTTTCTAACGCTACGTACCTCAAGGAGATCAAGCCGAACGCTTTCAAGAACTGCACGGCGCTCACCTCGGTTGACCTCAAGAGCGGCAATCTCTACTGGATTGACAACAGTGCATTTGAGAACTGCTCCGGTATCACCGAGCTGAATCTCCCCAGCACTGTGAGAGAGGTTGGTTCTTATGCATTCATGAACAGCGGCATCAAGAACCTGACCTTCAACTACAACAGCAGATACAACCTCAAGCTGAACCAGTTCGCTTTCGGCAACTGCACTTCGATCCGCAGCATTAAGAATAATAACGACATTGACTACACGAACAGCAGCAAGAAGGCTTTCCAGGGTGTCAATAAGAACTACATCTCGTTCTCTACCGGCAGAAGCACTTCTTCCCCCTACAACAGCTATGTCTATGGCTTCATCAACTACTTCTTCTAATATCTGATTATTGCAAACCCAGTGAGCCTGCCGTTTTCCGGCAGGCTCTTTTGCATGATGCGCTCCGGATTTTTTTCAGGCGTATCTTGCAATTCGGAGCTGATTGTGATATAATAATGTCAGCGCGGATGCCGGTTGATTCTGCGGGCATCGGGATGAAAGCTGTGAAGATACTGCGTTCTGGAGCGCACGGCTTCACAGGCTGAAACGGAGGAATATGTTATGATTACCAGAGATGAAGCGTTTGACTTGCTGTGCAAGTACAACAAAGACCCGTTCCATATTCAGCACGCCCTGACTGTGGAAGCCGTCATGAAATGGTATGCAAATGAACTTGGCTATGCGGAAAATGCGGATTTTTGGGGGATTGCAGGTTTGCTGCATGACATTGATTTTGAACTTTATCCCGATGAACACTGTCTGAAAGCTCCGGAACTGCTGAGAGAAGGCGGCGTCAGCGATGACATCATTCATGCTGTCTGTTCGCACGGATATGGGATTACAGTCGGCTGCGGCGCTACGATTGATGTAGAACCGGTTCATGAAATGGAGAAGGTGCTGTTTGCAGCGGACGAATTAACCGGTCTGATCTGGGCTGCGGCGCTGATGCGTCCCTCCAAAAGCACAAAGGATATGGAATTGAAATCCCTGAAAAAGAAGTATAAGAGCAAGGGATTTGCAGCAGGCTGTTCGAGAGAAGTGATTGAACGCGGCGCGCAGCAGCTTGGCTGGGAACTGGATACACTGCTGGAGCGGACGCTGCGTGCGATGGCTGCCAGCGAGGATACGATCAATGCCGGAATGGCTGCTTTGTCCTGAAAGAAACAGTTGCGGTTACGGATTTTGGCAGTTGAGTATTTGAGGATGCAGATGATCCTGTGCGGGATCTTTTGCCGCTGAAAGCAGATTATGAAAACTGCGCAACAGCGGAAGCGCTGCGTATCATTTGCAGCATTGAAAGCAAAACACAGAAGCATACTGGATGGAAAAGCCAGCGAAAATGACGTTGATATGTCATTTTCGCTGGCTTTCCTCATGTCCGGGCTCTGGCTGCAAAGATGTGTATTCGGGGAAGATTATCACCACGTTTATATCACAGTGTGATCATTTTATGCAGAAATCTTTCGGGTTTCTTTAACTTTGCATCCGGATAATTCTCATAAAGCTGTCATAAAAATGCTTATAATAATACTTGTAAGCAAGAAGCACAGCCGGACAAACGGCTAACATAGAAAGGACGGTTTACGATGAAAAATCAGAAGAATCAAAAGGGTTACGGCATGATGAAGGTTACGGCAGCACTGGCTGCAATGGCAATCGTTTCGGGTACTTCCATCGGAATGTACAAGCTGACAACGGAGCTGAAAACTGAAGTTCCTGCGTGGAATCTCAGCGAAGAATCTGCGGATGCCGGCGATTCTGCACAGAAAAGCACGGCACAAACCGCAGCACAGGCAACCGGAATGAGCTGGATTGAAATGGCTGCGCCTGCCGGTTCGCTGACTGTTCCGGAGATTGTGGAGAAAGCAATGCCTTCCGCAGTCGGCATCAGTTCAACGTTTACTTATACCGAACAGGCTGCGGGTTATGCAGGATTTGGAATGCGCGGCAATGCGCAGCAGGTCACGCAGGAAGTCTCGGCAACGGGCAGCGGAATTGTCATGAGCAGCGATGGCTACATCATCACAAATGCACACGTCATTTACGATACCGAAAGCGAATACAATATGGGCAAGGCAACCTCTGTCAAGGTAGTTATGGGTGCAAATCACGATGAAGAATACGATGCTGAAATCGTAGGCTATGATATTCAGACTGACCTTGCTGTCCTGAAGATTGATGCTGACGGTCTGACGCCTGCTGAATTCGGAAACAGCGATGAGCTGAAGGTCGGTGAACTGGTCGTTGCAATCGGCAATCCGCTTGGATTTGAACTCTACGGTACAACGACCTGCGGCATTGTTTCCGCTAAGAACCGCGAAGTGCAGCTTGAGGACAGAACCATGACCCTGATTCAGACGGATGCAGCGATCAATGCCGGTAATTCCGGCGGTATGCTGCTGAATTCCTACGGACAGGTTGTCGGCATCAACTCGATGAAGATGGGTTCTTCTTACGGCGAAGCAAGTGTGGAGGGCCTGGGATTTGCAATCCCGATCTCTGATGCAGCCGAAATCATCCGTTCGCTCATCAATGACGGCTATGTCACCGGCAGACCGCTGCTTGGCATCACCGGTACGACGGTTTCCGCTGAACAGTCGGAATTCTATCACATTCCGCAGGGCGTGTATGTCTACAGTGTGCCGGAAAACAACACCGCAGATTTGCAGCAGGGTGATGTCATTACTGCAATTGACGGCGTGGAAATCTCCACGATGGAAGAACTGAATGAGCAGAAGAATCTGCATACTGCCGGCGAAACCGTCACGCTGCAAATCACCCGTGAAGGGGAAAGCATGGATGTGCAGATCACCTTGCAGGAGAGCAGACCTGAAGCATAATCTACCTTTGCAGTTTACAATATAAGAAACGAGAACGGCAGCCGAACGGAGTGATTCCGTAGATTCCGGCTGCCGTCTTTTTTATGATTTCCGCTGCCGGATTCGGCAGTGAAAGAAATGGCGGGAGTTTTTTGGAAATGTAGTTTTGGGTATCTGACTTTTAGGTGGTTGATGAATTGCTGTGAAATCAGACAACCTGTACTGAACCCATATCAAAAGGATCGCGCAAGCCTTTTCAAAGGCTTGCAGGAGTCCGGAGAGCGTCCCCAAGCCACCCTTTTTATTATTATAATTCTCTCTCCTGTTACAGCAAACGCTGACCGAATTCGTAGGCAGCTTCCAGCTTTTCTGCGGCATCTGCCGCTTCTCCGCCGGCAGTCAGACCGCCGCAGAACAGGGAATCTGTCAGTTCCGCTTTTTCAAAGCAGTCAACCCAGCCCTGCAATCCGCTGACAGCCTTTTCCGGTACGAATGCTTCATCCTCAGCAGCGGTAGAGAGCATATAAACCTTCCGGAACTGATAATCTGCGGAATACAGCGGATTCAGGCGGTCCAGCAGCGTTTTCATCTGACCGCACATCTCATAGTAATAGATCGGTGTGACGAAAACCAGCGCATCCGCATTCAGCACCTGATCAGCAATCGCAATCGCATCGTCCTTCTGGATACATCGCTGCGTTTTCTGGCAGGCAAGACATCCGATGCAGTATTTGATTTCTTTGCCTTTCAGGGAGATCAATTCCACAGTGTGTCCTGCATCTTTTGCACCGGCAATCAGCCGTTCCGCGAGAAGATCAGAATTGCTTTTTGCCCGCAGGCTGGTTGTGATCACAACAATTTTGCTCATGATACTGCCTCCTTAGTTCTGTTCCGCCAGATCTGCGCGGATGAAATGTGTCGGCTGCCACGGTTCTGTTTCAGGCAGACCGTATTTTTCTTTGCCCAGCGCAATGGATTTCATCAGGAAACTCATATTGCGGGCAAGTGTGCGCATCGTCAGCATACCTTCTGCATCCCATGCTGCTTCACCGGCTGCCGTGCCGTGAACGGAATTCCAGTAGCTGCTGGATGCGACGGGCATCCCGCTGATTGTGAAATACTTGTTCAGTTCATCGAATGTCGCAGAACATCCGCCGCGTCTTGCAATGACCACACTCGCACCGACCTTCATGGTCTTGTCAAACTGTGTGCTGTAAAAGAGGCGGTCAAGGCAGGCAATCAGTGTTGCATTTGCAGATGCATAATAGACCGGCGAAGCGACAATCAGACCGTCTGCTTCCTGGAATTTGGCAGCGATTGCATTGACTTCATCATCGAACACACAGTGTCCGAGTGTTTCACATCTGTTGCAGGCGATGCAGCCGCGGATGTTCTTGCTGCCAATCTGGCAGACTTCCGATGCAATTTCCTCCGCAGCAAATGTTTTGATTAGTTCCGTGACAGCAATGCTGGTATTGCCGTTCATGCGGGGGCTGCCGTTCAGAATCAGTACTTTCATGGGAATCCTCCTTCAGATTTATTACGACTGGATGATTTCTTTTAAGCGTTCAACAATTTCCTGCACTTCTTCGTTGGTGCAGCCGATAAAGCTTCTCAGTGTGCGAAGCGGCATATATTGAATCATCGCACGGTCAAGAGGCTTCATATCTGCCTCTTTTTCCACGCCGGCAAACTGAAGAATTTTCTCGTGCAGCATTTCCTGTGCGGCATCGCGCAGCTTATCATTTTGCAGCAGTTCACCGATCTGCACATCCGCATCCAGAATCGGGGGAATCTGTTCAGAACCCGTCAGCTGCACATCAATTCTGCAATTGATCGTTCGGGAGGACTGCGCGATTTCGATGGTATAACTGCCGTTCGGGGCATACCAGTCGTGAATCCGCTCACAGAAGTATGCAAACGATCTCTGGTCCAGATGGAATTTCACTGTTTTCGTTTCGCCGGGCTGCAATGCAACCTTTTCAAATCCTTTCAGTTCGTGAACCGGCCGCTGCGTCTCACCGGTATGATCGGCAACATAAAGCTGCACGATTTCTTTGCCCGCTGTATCGCCGGTGTTTGTGATGTCAACATAGACATCTGCGCCGTCTTTGACGTTGATTTCTGCGGTTTGTCCTGCGGCAAATTCTTCGCCGGACGGAACTTTCACTCTGGGATTTCCGTATGCAAATGTCGTGTAGCTGAGACCGTATCCGAATGGGAACAGCACATCCATTTTTTTCGTATCGTAGTAGCGGTAGCCGACAAAAACGCCTTCTGCGTAATGCAGCTTATGTTCCCTGACATTCAGATTGAGATAGCAGGGGGTATCTTCCAGATGAAGCGGGAATGTTTCAGCAAGTTTGCCGGAAGGGTTCACAGTTCCGTAGATGACATTCAGAACGGCTTCTCCGACGCCTTCTCCGCACAGATATGCCTCCACGATGCCCTGCACCGCGCTGACCCACGGCATCATGACGGGAGAACCGTTATGCAGAATCACAATCACCGGCTTTCCGGTTTCCGTCAACTGACTGATGAGATCATTCTGCACCTGCGGCAGATCCATGTGGATGCGGTCAAATCCCTCCGATTCATACGAATCCGGAAGACCGGCAAACACCACGATTTTATCAGCAGATGCTGCTTTTTTGACAGCTTCCTGCATCTTTGCTTCATCGTATGTGTCACTGTCATACGCGAAGCCCTCCGCGTATGTGATCTGTCCGTAACCAGCGGACGCTTCCATGGCAGATACAATTTTATGTGCATTGATATGCGAACTGCCGCCGCCCTGAAATCTCGGATTTTCCGCAAATCCGCCGACAAACAGAATCTTCTCCTCATGTTTCAGGGGGAGTACACGGTCGTCGTTTTTCAGCAGCACAATGCAGTTTTCTGCGGTGCGGACAGATTTTTCGTGATCTGCTTCGCGGTCAAATGTTTCAGTCTGCCGGTGCTGATTATATTTCGCAATGATCTCAAGGATATGTTTCACTGCAAGATCCAGCTTCTGCATCGGGAGACTGCCGTTTCTGACGGCATCCGCAATCAGCGCATCATTTGTGTGATTCGATTCCGGCATTTCCAGATCAAGTCCGGCAATGATGCCCTTTACACGGTCTGCCACCGCCCCCCAGTCAGACATGACAAGACCTTGAAAGCCCCATTCCTCGCGCAGAACCTGATTCAGCAGCCATTCATTTTCTGATACATACACGCCGTTGATGCGGTTGTAGGAACACATAACAGTCCACGGCTGCTGCTTTTTGACTGCTGTTTCAAACGCCGGAAAATAGATTTCGCGCAGCGTCCGTTCATCCGCTTCGGATGATGCATACATCCGTTCGGTTTCGTAATTATTCGCTGCGAAATGCTTGATAGACGTGCCGACATTCTGCGACTGAATTCCGCCGATGAGACTTGCTGCGAGTTCTCCCGCAACATAGGGATCTTCCGAAATGTATTCAAAATTTCTGCCGCAGAGAGGGGAGCGCTTGATATTGACCGCAGGGCCGAGAATGACAGCGACATCTTCTGCCTGACATTCCTTTCCGAGTGCAGTACCCATATCCGCCAGAAGCTGCCGGTCAAATGAGGCAGCGGTTGCGCAGGCTGTCGGAAAGCAGACTGCATCAATCGACTTATAAATGTCAGCCTGTCTGTTCAGCGACAAATCCTGTTTCCGGAGTCCGTGCGGGCCGTCACACATAAAGACCGGCGGTACGCCGTGTGACGCAGTCAGGTCGTCCGTAGTCCAGGCGGTTGCACCGGATACAAAGGACGCTTTTTCCTCCAGTGTCATCTCCGCAATGATCTTTTTGATATTCATGTTTTACCTCCTGATTTTCGCTCAAACATTCCGTGCGGAAAGGATTTCTGTGCAGGCAGACTGTTCCGCCGTATGCCCAAGAAGCTGCATGATGTCCAGTTCAACCGCTGCTGATTTCACTCATCTGCCTGCCGATTTCCTTGATCAGTGAGAGATCAGCGGGCAGCCACGCGACTGTCTCCAGTTCGTTTTTCGCAAGCCACCTGGATTCCAGCGCTTCCAGTAAAACCAGCTCCCCCTCAATGACTTCGCACCAGAAGCATTGCATCGAGAGATGAAAGTCCGGATAATCGTATTCCACTGTCGTAATACGGTCACCGACTTTGATTCTGGTATCCAGTTCCTCACAGATTTCACGTTTCAGTGCGATTTCCGGCGTTTCGCCCGGTTCAATTTTGCCGCCGGGGAATTCCCAGTATCCTTTGAAAGAACCGTATCCGCGGGCGGTTGCAAAAATGCGGTTTTTTTCCTGCATGGAATCGCAGATTACCGCTGCCGCTACATGGAGTGTTTTCATACTCTGAACCTGCCATTCTATCATCTGAATCTCGTTTGGATTGCTGTGTGCAACGTTTTTCTACTGAAATTATACCACAGATTCCATATAGATGCAACCGGAATTTGCAAAAAAACAGAGAAACGGCTAAGCAGCAAGGGCGGATACAGGCATCTTGTGACGGAAAGTAAGATTCCGTCTTGACAATTTGATTTCATTGTGGTAAACTATTTACAGTTGGGAGTATGTCCTGATTCGTTAACAAATTCGCTTTTATCTTGTTTGAAAGGGGCTGATTCGTATGCTGATGTGCTTTTCACACGCCGGTGCTTCGATGCCCTTTTACAATTTTATGTCAATAAACAGCACATTTCGCGGGATATGATTTCCTGTGGAGTGTGCATTGTTGCTTTGAATGCGGGATATTGAAAACGGAGGAAAACTAAAATGAATAAGTATCATCTGAGCTACAATCGTGCAGCAGACAGCATCATTGCGAAAAAAGGAAACAGTGTGCTGTTCCGCCAGATTGAAGAACAGAAGAAAGATGTCATTTTCCGTTACAGTGAAGTAAAAGAGAAAATTGAGCAGACACGGGATTTGCTGCATCAAACGGGCATCACGCCGGGCTGTCGGGTCGCTGTGATTTCCGAGCATTCACCCTATGCACTTTTTACGGATCTTGTGCTTGCATATATCGGCGTCAAGGCAGTTCTGATTGATGCAGGACTGCCTGCGGAGGACATCAGAAAACTATGTGCAGATGCAGAAATTTCCGGCATCATTGTTTCAAAAAGCAAGCAGACTGTCCTCTCTGAGGAAGAAATGAAAAATGTTCCGGTTTTTCAGATGGAGGCGGATTATTCCTACAGTCATCTGCCGGATTCTTTGCAGGCCGCAAAGCATATTTATCCGCGTTCCGATGATGATGTGATCGCGATTATTTTTTCCTCCGGTACAACGGGCGTAACAAAGGGCGTTGAGGTGACATACCGCTCCATTCTCTACACGACAAAGTGGTGTCGGGATTACGATATTGTCACCAGTGAAACGCGGCATCTGAATGTGATTCCGGCGAATCATATCGCAGGTTATTCAACCGGTACAGCCTGTATTCTGCTGGGGTCAGAAATGGGATTTATCAGCGAGATCAGTTCCTCTGCGCTTCTCTATGCCCTGCAAAGTTTCAATCCCAGGAACTTTATCATGATCCCGAAAGTATATGAGGTCATGATGGAGAAAATCAAGGGCGAACTTGCAAAACAGCCTGCACCGGTCAGAGCGTATGCTAATTTTGCAATGAAGACCTGTTCTGTCGTGCGGAAAACCACAGGTTATAAGCTGCGTTCTCTCACCAAGCCGATCTGGAAAAAGGCATTCGGTACAAATATGCTGATTGTCGGCAGCGGAACTGCTCCGTGCAAGCAGGTAATTGTGGAGTTTTATCTGGATCTCGGCATGAATTTCATGGATGTGTACGGTTCAACGGAATGCGGTGTCCCGATCACATCGACGAATGTGTTTGAGAAGTATCCGCTGTACGGTTCCGGTAAAATCACCGAGCTTCCCTATGTGAAAATCCGGATTGCCAATCCTGACCACGACGGCGTGGGTGAGGTGCGGATCAAATCGAAAATGATGATGAAGGGATACTTTCATGATCCGGAACTGACCAAAGCAGCGTTTGATCCGGAAGGGTATTTCTGCACAGGCGATCTCGGTTTTGTGGATCGGAAGAACAATCTCCACATTATCGGGCGGATGAAGGAAAGCATCGTCCTGAAGAACGGCAAGAAGGTTTCGCCGGCTGATGTGGATGAACGCTACCGTCCGGTATGCGGGGAGATTGGGATTGCGGCCTGCGGAATCCCGAACAGTGACGGAACGGATGAGATTCATCTGTTCATGGAACATGAAGGTCATTCCGATCAGGAGATTCTGCACGCGATCAACGCGGTTCGCAGTATTTCTGATAGGGAAAGCGTTTACAGACGCCTGAACGGAATTCATGTTGTGGATAAGCTTCCGACCACTTCAATCGGCAAAGTCAAGCGCTATCTCCTGAAAGATATGATTGGCAATGCCGTGACAAAAAATGAGCCGGAACAGGACGAAGCAGTCTCCGATAAGCTGCTGGCGATTCTCCGCAAATACGTTCCGGATTCGGCTGAGATTCACAGCAGCGATAAACTGATTGACGATCTGAATATGGATTCGCTCGCACTGTTCTCCCTCTGTTCGGATGTTCAGGCACAATACGGCACAGATATTACTGAAAAAATGACAAACGATCTGACTGTCTGCGGACTGGAATATCTGATCGGCAGCGGCGGAACTGATACGAGTGCCGCATACGATATTCGCCAGTATCCGCTGCAAAAATCGGCGGCGGATATCCGGATGCTGAAGCAGTTTGCAGAGTTCAGCAGCAGAAAATGGTCGATGCGCATTTTCGGTCTGGAGCATATTCCTGACAGCGGGCGCTTTATCCTCTGCCCGAATCATGAGAGCCATCTGGATACGATGTGGATTGTCTCTGCACTTTACCTGAACGGAATCGACGTGATTGAGCGCTGCAGCTGTATGGGCGCTGAATATGTGATGAACAGCAAAATTCTGGGAAAGGGATTCCGTGCCTTGGGCGGCATTCCGGTTGACCGCACCGGTAATCCCGCGCCTGCATTGAAACGGGCAGCGGAATACATTTCCGAACACGGTGATGCGGTATTTATGATTCATCCGGAGGGGACACGTACAAGAGACGGCAGACTCGGTACATTCAAAAACGGCGCGGCAGCATTGGCGATGGATACCGATACACCGGTTATTCCGGTCTGCATCAACGGTGCAAGGGAGATTTTTCCGCCTGAGCGCAAACTGCCGCAGCTCAGCGGACGGCTGCCGCTGGAGATTCATTTCGGCAAGCCGATTGACCCTGCACAGAAAACAGCAGATGAAATCACCGGCGAAATCCGGATGTTCATTGTTCAGTGCAAGAAAAAGTGGAATCAGCATAAATAATGCCGGCAATCGGCGGTTTGAGCGGTTTTGCAGCAGCATGAAAGGGGGGAGTCATCTCTTTATGCTGCGCTTGGCGATTTGCTGCCATGAGGATGATGAACAGAAAAAGCAAAGTGTGAGAATGCACGCACAAATCGAAAAACAAAGGTGCAGACAATGAAAATAATAGCAATCGGAGCTGTTACAGCAGGCGAGAAAACAACAGTCGTAAACGCAATAAAAGCAAGACTTACAAGAACAGCATCGCTTCACTTTGATGACTACTCATTCGATGGAGAAGTTGATGATTTTACCCAATGGGTATCGAAAAGTGAGGAATTCTATAATGTATGGGATTTATCTCCATTAAAAGCGGATGTCGAAAGAATCATCAATAGCAAAAAGTATGATTATCTGCTGTTGGATTATCCGTTTGCATATCAGAATAAAATGATGAAAGACTATCTGGACTGCTGTATATTTATTGATACGCCGTTAGATATTGCAATGGCCCGGAGAGTGCTTAGAGATATGAAAGAGGCTTCTGCGGATGATATTCGCAATGAAATGAATACATACTTGAATTCTACAAGAATATGTTATGTTCAAATGCTGACAGAGATTTTACCGGATTCTGATTATGTGATTGACGGTGCAAATGATCTTGAAGTCATTATCAATGATATTATGGAAATCATTTTGAAGTGCTAAATTCTGATTGATCGCAGAAAATAGCCGTTACAACCATCAAACACCGAGGACTGCATACACCTTGTCTTGACTTTCGATACATCTTGGCAGATTCCGCTTTTTTCCTTGCGTTATAATATGACAGTAAGAGCGTGCAGGTATCGACCCGCACGCTCTATTTTACGCCAGTTTCCAATGACCGGCTCTCTGCTGATTCTCCCAAAGTGCCGCATATCTGCCGTGTTTCCGGAGTAATTCTGCGTGTGTGCCCTGCTCCGCAATTCTGCCGTCATCCAGTACGATTATTTCATCGGCATTCATAACAGATTGCAGCCGGTGTGCGATGACCAGCACGGTTTTATTCTTCACAAGCTCGTCAATGGCACGCTGGATCAGCACTTCATTTTCCGGGTCAAGGCTTGCGGTCGCTTCATCGAGAAAGACAATCGGCGCATCGGATAGAATTGCCCTTGCAATGGAAATGCGCTGCTTTTCCCCGCCGGAAAGAGTTGAGCCGCCTTCTCCGACCAATGTCTCATACCCGTCTGGCAGCGCTGTAATAAAATCATGACAGGCGGCGGCTTTTGCTGCGGCAATGATCTCCGCATCGGATGCTTCAGGTTTTCCGAGCCGGATGTTCTCTGCAATCGTATCCTTGAATAAATATACATCCTGAAAAACCATGCTGATCTTTGAGAGCAAATGCTCCTGTGTCATGCCTGTGACCGGTACACTGCCGATACAAATTTCGCCCGATGAAATATCCCAGAAGCGGGCAAGCAGTCTTGCAACTGTCGTTTTGCCTGAACCGGAAGCCCCCACCAGTGCAACAAATTTCCGTTCCGGAATCGTAAAGCTGATTCCCTTAATGACTTCATTTTTCCCGCCATAGGAAAAGTGAACATCCCTGAATGCAATGTCACTGTGATCCGTGGTTTGTGCGGGTTCGGCCACGGCAAGCGGCTGTTCATCCTTGAGTGCCGCCAGCTTTTCCACGCACTGATTGATCCGTGCCATACTGATAACAAACACAAAAAGCTGCATGATCGGCTCGTAGACCTGTAAGGCTGCCAGCAGACACATGATGTAGAAGAACGGACTGATCTCGCCGATTGAGAGCAGATATGCACCGAATCCCATGACGATTGCAATGCCGGAAAACAGGATTGCCCTGCCGTACATGGAGACCGCACTGCCGGCTTTTTCCTGCCGTTTGGAATCGTCACGAAGCTTTGCAAAGCAGTTTTGCAGTCTGGAGAATTCGCTGCCCGTTCGGTCATAGGCTTGCAACATCGTGATGCCGGCAGCATACTCGATAACATTCGCCGCAGTCTGCTGCTGAATGGCGATCAGATCCGCACTTGTGTGCGCAACACGCCTGTAGCTGATGACCGCAAAGGGAATCGCCAGCGGAATCACAATAAACATCGCCAGTGTCATTTTGATATTGAAGATACTCAGAACGATCAGTGCAATGAGCAGGCGGATCAGAATGACTGCACTGTTTGCGGCAACGCTTGACGAGAGGTTCTCGATTTCCTCATAATTTCGCATCAGAAGTGTGGAAAGCTCGCCTGCATCGTGCGTCGCAAAATAGCCCATCGGCAGCGTTTTCAGCTTGTCACCGAGCCGCAGTTTATCGCTCTGTTGTGCAGAAACATGGCCGACACAAATATCTAGGTAAGATTTTCTGCGGATAACGGCATAGACGACTGTCTGCACAAGCAGTATCCCGACCAGAATCCAGAACGGTTTCTGTTCATAGGCTTTTGTGCTGTCGAGAATGGGCGCTAACAGATAATAGACCGCGACCATCAATACGCTCGACGGAATTGACGCAATAAAGCTGTCCAGAAACAGCCATGCGATAAATTTTATATATTTGCCGCTGTCGCCGTAGGTGATAATATCCCACCATTTTGCCGCCTTTCCGTGCATCATTCCATATCTCCTTTCCGCAGACTCCAGTTGTCACGGCGTTCGTTTGCCGTCACCATATCACGGTAAAGCGCACACGACTGCATGAGTTCTTCGTGTCTGCCGACCGCTTCGAGCCTGCCGGCGTTCATCACAAGAATATTGTCTGCATTCTGAATCGTTCTGAGTCGGTGTGCGATCATGAGAACCGTTTTGCCTTCCGAAAGCCGTGAGAATGCTTCCTGAATGGCAGCTTCATTCTCAGCATCGGCGTAGGCTGTTGCTTCGTCCAGTACAATGATCGGCGCATTTTTCAGCATCGCCCTTGCAATCGCAATACGCTGTTTTTCTCCGCCGGAAAGCCCGGTATTGTCGGCAACAACCGTCTGATAGCCGTTCGGCAATGCCATGATCGTCTCGTGAATATTCGCTGCTTTTGCGGCATTTTTGACATCCTCAAAGGTTGCCGTTTCATTGCCCATACGAATGTTGTTTTCGATCGTGTCATGGAATACGAACGAATCCTGAAACACATAGGCGATATGCTTCACTAGTTCTGAATGCGTGACCTCGTTGATATTCACCCCGCCGATTCGGATCTCACCGGAGTTCACCTCATAGAAATGCAGCAGAAGCTGTGCGATCGTGGATTTACCGCCGCCGGAGGGACCAACCAGTGCATTGCAGCTCCCTTGTGGTAAGCGAAAGCTAACCCCATTGCAAGCTTTTGTGCCGCTACCCGGATAGGCAAACGACACATTTTCAAACGATATATCATAACCCGGCAGATGTTTTCCGGTTCCGACAAGCGCAATTTCCGGTTCACTTAGCAGCTCGTCAATGCGTTTTAATCCCACGTTGATCTTTGTACTGTCAATGGATACATTCATCATGTTTTCAAGCGGCTCTTTCAGTCCGGCGCAGATCACGAGGAAAAACAGAATTTTTGGCAGCACCTCAGCATAGCTTGCAGCGTGATTCAGCATGATGATCACAGCAGGGAGCAGGAAGAATATCTGTGCGCCGAAAAATGCGTAGTAAAGGCCCATGCCGTTTGCATTGTAATACGCTGTATCATGCACGGATTTTGTAAAGTTGTTGAGATCCTTCTCATAGCGTTTGAACGCATTTTTCGTACCGCCGAAAATTTTGATGACCGACATTCCGTGAATGTACTCAATGATCGTTCCTTCCATTTTTGATTTTGCATCTGCCATATTCTCCTGATGCTTTGCACCGTCCGGCTTTTTGAGCGCCATGCCTAGGATCACAAAGGAGCAGATGATCGGAAGCAGTGAAACAAGCGTCAGCCGCCACTCTACGATGAACAGCACAATGATTGTGAGCAGCGGCGCAGCGATTGCTGCGGCAACCTCGCACATACTGTGTGCAATAAAAATTTCGATCTGCTCCACGTCCTCAATCAGCAGCTTTTTGATCGCGCCCTGCGTGTTGGATGTGTAGTAGCCGGAGGAAATACGGCCCATTTTTTCCATGAGCTTCATGCGCAGTTCATAGAGAATATCGAACGCAGCCTCATGTGACAGCATCGCCGAAGCATAGGCGAAAACGCCGTACAGCACGGCACTGGCAGCGGTCAGGAACACAATTGTTTTGACTTCTGCGAACGAAAACCCGCCGCTTGCTGTATAGCTTTGAATCATCTTTTGCAGGATCTGATAGATCGTGAAATACGGCACAATTTTGCACACACTTGACAAAACAGAAAGCGTACAGGCGGCAGTCATGCCGGATTTTTTTGTGCCTGCAAGCTCCATGAGCCTTGCGATGCCTTCTTTTTTCTTCGGCTTCTTATCCATTCTGCCCCTCCTCAAAAATACAGTCAAACAGCAGAGCAAAAAGCTTTTCCTGTGTGCGCTGATATCCGCTTTCGTGCAGCATTGTGCGGTTCTCTGCGGTCAGTGCCAGAATCTTCAGCAGATTTGATACCACAGCAAAATCGACGTTTTCACGCACATTTTCAAACATTGCAAACAACCGCCGGAGCGTTTCCGTCTCCTCATCAATATCTGCGGCACTCTTGTCCGGCATCGCATCCGCAAGTTTTTGCTCGTCCTCCGGTGTGAGATACTGATACACACTGTCGTTGTTATTGATGATCGCCTGCAAAACCTTTTTGCCTTCGGGAACGGTGAGCTTTTCCCGCTGCCCCAGCATTTCTGCGACGGCTTTCCAGAAGCGGCTGCGGTTGTATTCGATCAGCTGAATGATGAAATCTTCTTTGGACATAAAGAAATTATAGAATGTGCTTTTACCGATTCCGGCGGCGGATGTGATTTTTTCTACGGACATATGCGTCATGCCGTGCGCTTTCAAAAGCTCCAGTCCGGAGAAAAACATCTGCTCCTTGAGCTGCTCTTTTTCTGCGATGGAAAATATCTTCGGTGACATTGCAACCTCCTTGCGACTGTTCATCATCAAAACGCGACCAAAATAAAAATAGCAGTCGCTAAATGCATTATATCAGATTTTCTGTCTTCTGTCAAGAGGAGCAGAAAGATATTTTCATCTTCTCCTTGACAGTGAACGGTGTATACTAATACAGGTTGGTGAACAATGTTCATGAAAGATACAGCGGTGAACCGAATGCTGAGAGACAAATCAGAAAGCTGCAAAGCAGGAATTCCTCGAATACAGCTATGCAGAACTGGTCACGCCGGGAAAGCTGCGTGTATTCGCAGGGGTGAAGGCAAGTGCAGCAACTGCGCCCATGCATGATCCGAAAGAAGTCGAAGTACGCTCGAAAGATGACATCAATGCGTTTTTCAACGCTCTGTACGCAGACGCGGGAGAACTTCGACTATGAGAATACCCGTATTCACATTTGCAAGTATTATATCAGCGACCAGACAGGCTTTCATATTCATGACGGCTACATGAAAAATGCAAGGGATCTCTGGCACAATCGCTTTACTGATGGAAGGCTGTCCCGAACGCTATGCCGAAGCGTGAAGCCTGTCTTGACGTATTGTAAATGTTGACCGGAGTGAGATGCCTGCCGCTGAAAGGATGCGAAAACATCCGCGAAATCCTGATTCCGCCGCAAGTTACGCAGATCATGCGGTACGCCTTTTCTAATTGCAGCGCACTTACGGAAATCCGCATACCGGATACCGTCACAAGCATCGGAGAACGCGCTTTTGAAGATTGCCGGAATCTGAAATCCGTCACACCGCCGCAGCATCTGACCGAAATACCGGACTACACATTCAAGGGCTGTGAGGCGCTGACAGAGATCCGTATTCCGGAAAGCATCACAAAAATCGGCACGTCTGCATTCTGGAATACTGTGATCGAAACGATGATTCTTCCGGATGGCGTCATCTCCATCGGGATGTATGCATTTTATCAGTGTAGCAGTCTGAAAGCCCTGCATCTGCCGGATGACCTGACTGTGATTCCGAAGAAAATGTGCAGCGGCTGCGAAAGTCTGACAGACCTGCATCTGCCGGAACACTTACAGGAAATCGGGCCGGCGGCGTTTCAGAACTGCACCGCGCTGGAAACGGTATCCATTCCCGACAGCGTCACCGCCGTCCGGTTCAAGGCGTTTGAAAACTGCTCAAAGCTCACTGACATTGCGCTGCCGGCACATAACATTGATACCAGCGAATCGACCTTCCGCGGTACGCAGTGGAGTATGCAGCCGCGCAGAACCGATGGTCTGGTCATCATCGGGGATGTGCTGATGCAGTCTCCGACGGCAAAAGGAGCAGTCACCGTGCCGGACGGTGTCCGTGTCATAGCGGATTCCGCTTTTGCCAGCTGCAAAACGCTGACCGGAATCACTATGCCCGACAGCATCACGGTCATCGGCAAGGAAGCCTTCAGAAACTGCGAAAACCTGCAATTTGTCCGATTTACCAATCACATGAAAGAGATCGGTCAGGCAGCTTTTCTCGGCTGCACCCGATTGACAGAGGTTTCGCTGCCGGAACATTTGCAGGCGATCAATGAATCCTGCTTCTCCGGATGCACCGCACTCGAATCCGTTACATTTCCGTGCGAATTAAAAACTCTTGGAGAAAGATGTTTTCAAAAATGCAGCAGCTTAACGGAAATCATACTGCCGGAAGGATTAACGGAGATCGGAAACGATGCGTTTGAACTTTGCTCTGAACTGCGGTCCGTATCAATCCCTGACAGTATCACGGAACTGAAATATGCCGTCTTCCGGATGTGCATCAGTCTGAAAAAAGTGCGCCTCAGCAGAAATCTGACATGGCTTGCATGGGGCACATTCTATGGCTGCCGGAGCCTGACTGAGATCACACTGCCTGAAAGCCTCAGAAACATTCCGGGATGTTTATTTGAAAACTGCACGCAGTTACAAAAAGTCAACATTCTCGAAGGCGTTGAGCATATCAGTTCCGACGCATTCCGGAAATGCAGCAGTCTGCGGGAGATCAGGCTTCCGGAGAGCGCGCAGTTTATTTACAACCGCACATTCATGGGCTGCACATCGCTCCGATCCCTCACTGTTCCTGCCGGTGTGCAATCTATTGTAAAGCACGCAATCGGTTTTTATACAGACCGCTATGAGCTGAAGCGGATAGAAGGGTTCATTCTGCGGGGAACACCCGGTTCTGCGGCAGAAGTTTATGCTGAGCAGAACGGCATCACATTTGAACCCGTTTGATTTTTATGCATTAAAAGAGGGAGCCTTCCGGCTCCCTCACAGCTTGTCGATAAAGGTATCGCTGCGCGATGATTATAATGGGGCGCT
>DGVV01000117.1:0-27372 GCA_002395085.1 Ruminococcus sp. UBA4275
TCAGCATGAGCTTGCCGGTTGCGGAGCTGGTATCGAAATGCTCCGTCGCGGAGATCAGGGTGACCTCTTTTGCACCGAGCAGCTCGATGATCCGCAGCAGATCGGCGGTATTCCGCGCCAGACGGGAAAAGTCATGCACATAAATCACATCGCCGCTGCGGGCGAATTCCAGCAGCTCTTGCAGCTTGGGACGGTCAGCGGTGCTGGCACTGACCTTCTCGATGAACCACTTTTCAATGCCGAATTGGTGCAGCGAAACCATCTGGCGGCTTTCATTCTGCTCCCGCGTGGACACTCTTACGTATGCTAGATTCATAGATACCTCTTTTGACAAAATAGGGTTTACCTTATTATACCATGCGCGGAACGGCTTGTCAATTCTATTTGAGATGATCGGTACTGAATATAGAAGAAGGACAGCGCACAATGCACTGTCCTTCTTTGCCGGATTCGTTTTCAGCTCTGCCGTCTTCGCTTGCGGCGCGTGGGGATCCATTCGCGGTCAATATGCTGCTTTGCACGGAAATGCGTTGATTTTCGCGGCAAGTTCTGTCGCTTTCTGATCGAGCCACTCAGGATCAAGTGCCGTAATATAGTACGATTCCAGTTCATCGTGGATGCGCAGCGCCTCCGCAAGCAGAGAAACGGTCTGTGCCGTGACTGCGGATGCGGTTTTGGAGCAAAATCGCATTAACGTGCGGTGTGCGTGCAGGGCATCCTGCCGGTAAAAGCGCTGCATCCGGATGACGGTCGGGGCAGGCAACTCAGCAGGGGGATGCGGCGCGGCAATCAGCGCAAGATGCAGTTCCGGCAGCAGCAGATGTGTGATCGGGCGCTGCGACTGCGTTTGTGCGCGTGTGATTTCGGCAGTCAGACCGCAATTTGCGGCTGTGGCTGCAAGATCATTCAGCAGCATTTGAGAGGCAGCATACCACGCATCCTGCAACAGCATCAGCGTGAAATCTTTCGGAATCAGCGTCAGTTTTCCTGCGGGCGTCAGCGCGCTGCACTGTCGCTGCATCAGGCATCCGGTAGCGCCGGTTTTACGCGGAAACAGGCGCTTTGCAAGCCGCTGCGCAAAACGGTGCAGCTTGTCGGTCAGCAGGGCATCCGCGCCTGTATCCGCAATGAGATCTTCCATTGCAGCAATGCCGCCAAGCCCCTTGCGCACCAGTGCGTGCATAGCCTGATTTTCCGCATAGAGACGCTGAATCTCAGTCATCTGAGCGGTAAGAACATCGCTGTGAAGCCCCTGTGCAAGATCCAGCAGTTCCCCTGAAATATACGGCAAAGGGGTACTGCTTTCGTGCGGGGCGGTTGCATCTGCGATGAATACGCCGCGTGCTTCCAGCACAACCGCATCCAGCGAATGCGGATCAGACGCACAGTGATACAGGGAAACCGGTTCACCCTCAAAAGCCGCCGCGATCTTCTTCATCAGCGTGGATTTGCCTGTGCCGGGTCCGCCTTTGAGATAAATGCCGTAGGCAGCCTGCTGTTCCCGCCAGAATGCGGTTTCAAATCCGCAAGGGGATGCGCCGCCCAGAAAATATGCTCTCTGCATGATAAACCTCCATGAAATCTGATTGGTTTATCCTATGCAGCCCGCACAGAAATGACACAAGCGGTATGCACACACCGGCGCATACCGCTTGTCTTATGAGATGATCTTGCCCTTTTTGGGCTTCTCTGCCTTGACCGGCGTTTCCGTGCCGCCGCGGTCTGTAAAGACGCGGTCTTCCTCCGCAACCGTTTCCTCAATGTCCGGATTTTGTTCGTCAGATGTTTCGTAATACGGGAAGATGACGTATTTCTGGATGACAGGATAGTGCAGGAATGTCACCAGATACCCGATGAATGCTGCCGGCATGAAAGGCAGCAGGAACAGTACATAGCTTGTGAGGGAGAACAGAAACCACATCAGGCCGAGAATCAGCACGATGCAGGCGGTCGAGAGAAGGCATTGCTTCAGCGAGAGACCGACAAGCTGAAACGCATTTTTGAGCACACTGCGTTTACGCAGGGTCGTCGTTGCCTGAAGCGTGAAGATGTAGTAATTCATGAACAGCAAAATCAACGCAACTGCGAGTGAAATACCGAACAGAATGTAATATCCGGAATTGTTTTCCTCGGCAGCACGCTGCGGGTAGACAAAGTATCCGGCGATTACTGAGGCAATGACCACAGCGTCGATGAGCCAGAAAATGAATCCCGCCAGAAAATTATGCGAAAAGCCCTTTTTGAATTCCTCCATGAAGAAGAATGCCTTATCGAGAACAATCAGCCGCATGACCCTTGCACAGCCAGTGAGGATCGGACCTTCCAGCACCACTTGCAGCAGTACCAGAAAGATTGTCATGGCATACGTGAATTTGTTGTTCGTATCCATGAGGATAATCGGTGCAAGCAGAAGCGGCGCGTGCAGCACGGTGAACAGCAGATTCAGTGAGATGATCTTGCCGATATTGCGCCACAGCACTTCCCAGAAGCGGAAAAACGGCTTCTTTTTCGGCGCATTCGGATTGATGCCCGCGCCGGTGTTCATGTAGTTACCAAATAGCCCCATGCTGGCTACATCCTTTCTTTACAATGCGCGGAGCAATCTGTCATTGAGCAGCCAGAGCAGGAAGATCTGCATACCGGCGGCAAGCATCAGCAGAAACGCATCCAGCAGGAAACCTGCCAGAAATCTGCGCATATATGCAGTGATCTCCGGATCGCTTTGCCCGTGGAAGCAGTATGCCGTCAGCTTACCGGACAGTGCGGCGGAGCGTTTTGCCGCAGAAACGAGAATCACCGCCGACAAAATGCTGTACGGGAGTATGAGTGCAGCGGTCAGCGGGAAGGCGTCATGCAGCGGCATGATCTGAAAGACATTTGCGGCAGCAGCACCCGCAGCAGCGCCCCGCAGAATCAGGAGCAGCGCGGTGAGCGGTTGTCCGCAGGCGGAAAAACCGCTGATCAGAATACCGGTCAGCAGCACAAGACAGGGGAGCAGCACTGTGCCGAAGGCATCCCAAAGGGAACGTGCAGCACCAGTGAGCATGAGTCCCTGTGCGGACCATGCGGGGAGCGCAAGGTTCGCTTTGCCGCAGAGAATTGTACCAAGCCCGATGCCGCAGATCACAAACGCAAACAGTGTGCGAAAGGGGTCAGCAGGCAGGGGATTCTCCGGTATGATGCGGGTTGTCCGCGCAGAAAGCGTGTGATACAGGTTCATAAGCATCCCTCCGCTTCATCCTATGCGGCACAGCGGAGAGATATGCAGCGATTATTTTTTGCGCTCAGCACCTGCGAGTTCGTAAGCTCTGCCGGTGCAGCGGTCACAGCATTCCGCGACAGTACCGGTCAGGTCATGCGCATAGAGGCGGTCAAGACCGGCAAGGGTCGTGCCGCCGGGCGAGGAGACCATTTTGATCAGTTCGTCAATGGAATAGCCGGAGTCGGTCATCATTTTCGCAGAGCCGATCATTGCCTGCGCAAACAGACGCAGCGCAGCGCCTTCATCGAGTCCCTCGGATTTTGCGTAATCGAGGAAGCCTTTTGCATAGAGATAGAGGAAGGCGGGGCTGGAGCTGTTCACGGCGATGATCTCACGCATTTTGTTCTCCGGGATTTCCTCTGCGATGCCGCAGGTTGCAAACATCTCCTTTGCGAGTGCAAATTCGTCATCGGTGATGCCTTCGCAGCGGGCGAGTGCCGTTGCACCGAGACCCAGCATCAGCGGGGTATTCGGCATGACAAGGATGATACGCGCATCGGGGATGGTGTGCGAGCGGATGAATTCAGCAGAAATGCCGGCACAAATCGAAATAATGACCTGCTCTCTGCGCAGTTTGAGCGTATCGAGGATGCCGCCCAGCACCTGCGGCTTGACCGCAAGCACAAGGTAATCGGATGCATCCGCGAGTGCCTGTGCGCTCTCTGCGGGTGCGATGCCGGCATCTGCGAGGGCAGAAAGCTTGTCTGCATCGGTATCAAAGCTGAGGATCTGTGCGATCCCGCCGTTTTTGCAAAGCGCCGAGGCGGCGATGCCGCGCATCATGGCGGTGCCCATATTGCCGGCACCCAAAAAGCCCAGTTTCATGTTGAGATAATCTCCTTTTCAGGGTCATGCGGCAGTTTTGCGCTTACCGAAGACCATAGTATACGCCTTGAGAACCGCAGTCAGGACGACTGCAATCAGGATGATGTCAAACGGCAGCTCCAGCAGATTTTTCGAGATGCGGGCGATGATTGCCGCAGCAAGACCCGTTTCGGTGCGGAGGAAGCCGTAGTGATAATTGGCAGCAGTATTGCAGATGAGGTTAATGAACACGATGTCGATGATCCGTGCGATGATCAGCCGCGTGAGAATCTCGATGTCAAACGCACGGCCGGTGCGCTTGGGCAGGATGCGGTAGGCGATCAGACCGTAGATCAGCCCCTGCAAAGCGCCGAGCAGCGTATACAGCGGCAGAAAACCGCCGGTCGGGGCGACAAGAAAGCCGAGGACATCGCACATACCGCCTGCGAAAAACGCGACGAACGGGCCGTACAGCATACCGATTGAAGCGATCGCGAGGAAGGCGAAATTGATCTTTGCGAAGCCGAGGTTGATGCTGAACGATTCAATGACCATTGAGACGGCGATCAGCAGGCCGGTCACGAGGACGGCGCGCAGATCGGTGAGTTCGCGGACGGATTCCTTAAAAATTTTCATAATAAAACACTCCTTTGCACAATAACTGAATGCACAAAGGAGTGTTGCAGATTCCCTCATGCCTCAGCGGGATGCGAAGATCTCATCGCAAGCGGCATGGTGTTGTGCTGCCATGTGCTTTTCGTCCGCCCGACAACTCCCCGTTCGGTCGGCACTTTACGCGAGATCTCCTACTCTGACGCAGGTTTTGCCTGCGCGGCATACAATGAATTAGATGCTGATGATCTTGGTCAGCTCATAGAGGTCGTCATCGAAGGGCTTCTTCATCTGGAGCGCCTCCTGAATGTCGTAATCGACGAGTTTTGTGCCACGGATACCGACGACACGGTTGCCGATGCCCTTTTCGAGCAGGTCAACAGCGTATTTACCCATCTGGCTTGCCAGCACGCGGTCACGGACGGTCGGAGAGCCGCCGCGCTGCACATGGCCGAGGATGGTTGCGCGGGACTCAATGCCCGTCTCTTCCTCGATGCGCTTTGCCAGCTCCTGAGAGCCGCCGATGCCTTCTGCGACGATGATGATGAAGTTCTGCTTGCCGAGTTTTCTGCCCGCCTGCATCTTTGCGATGATGTCGTCGATGTTGTATTCCTTTTCAGGACACAGCACCTCGACAGCGCCGCAGGCAACAGCGGTATTGACAGCGATATAGCCGGCATCTCTGCCCATGACCTCGACCACAGAGCAGCGGTCGTGGGAATGGCTGGTATCGCGGAGCTTATCGACCAGCTCCATGACGGTGTTCATAGCGGTATCGTAACCAATGGTGAAATCGGTGCTGGAGATGTCGTTGTCGATTGTGCCGGGCAGACCGATGGTCGGGATGCCGTGGCGGGAGAGATCGCCTGCGCCGCGGTAAGAGCCGTCGCCGCCGATGACAACGAGGCCCTCAATGCCCAGCTCATGACAGGCATCGACGCCCTTCAGGACGCCTGCTTCATCCTTAAACTCCTTGCAGCGTGCAGAAAAGAGCTTTGTGCCGCCGCGCTGGATAATCGACGAGACCGAACGTGCGTCCATCTCATAGACATCGCGGTTGAGCAGACCGTTATAGCCTCTGTTGATGCCGACCACGGTCATACCTTTGTAGATTGCCGTGCGGACAACAGCACGGATTGCTGCATTCATACCCGGCGCGTCGCCGCCGCTGGTCAGAACACCGATTCGTTTCATTTCAAAGTCCTCCTCACATCTAAAGGCATCTGCCGCAGGGAGCGGCACAGTCCTTATGTATACGTTTTTTGCATGATTTGCTACTCTATATTTTACTCTCTTTCGACCCGTTTGTCAAGAGGGTAATTGCGCATTTTACGGATTCAGAAAAGTTTTTTCGGAGGCGGCGCTGCGGCAGCGTTCATATTTGCGCTTGGTGGCGAGTCCGCCGCGAATATGACGTTCCTGCTTGTTTCGCTCAATGATGCTGCGCACCTGCAAATACAGCCCGTGATGCAGGGCGGGCAGCCGCACGGAAATGTCCTTGTGGACGGTCGATTTGGAGATGCCGAATGCTTTGGCTGCACTGCGGACAGTCGCCTCATGTTCTGCGATGTAAGCACCGAGGCGCACGGCACGGTCATCGAGCGCCTGTGCGCGGGCGCTGAACGGCTGCGGATTTCTCATGGTGTAGTCACTCCTCATGCGGACCGCCTTTTGCAGGTCCGGTTTGCTAGACCTTATGCTGATTTGCGGGAAAAGATGCACAAAGACGCCGCGAAAGGTTTGTGCAGGTATCTGAAAATGCAGTTGTGTCTTGATTTCAGCCGCATCTTGCTGTATAATATGAATAGATTATGAATGCGGGCGCAGAGAGGAGGCGGAATGATGCGCGGAAAACGGCTTGCAGCGATGCTTTGTTCGGCAGCGCTGATGCTTGGTGCAGCACCGGTCATGCCGGCGGCACAGGCGGCGGAAATCAGGGAGACCTATACGCTGGTGCAGCGTTCACCGGCAGAGATGCGCAGTTTCTACCGTGCGCATCCGTGGAATTTTACAGATGCTTCTGCGTATTCGGTTCAGCCGTCGGTGCAGTCGCCCTATGCCATCGGCAGACTCTCCGACGCCACACAGCAAAATGCGCTCAACTGCATGAATTTCATCCGCTATGCAGCAGGTCTGCCCGCAGATCTGCGCATCAATGCGACATTCTCGGAACAGGCTCAGGCGGCTTCGCTTGTCAATACGCTGAATAATTCGCAGTCACATTACCCGACGCATCCTGCCGGGCTTTCGGATGCGCTTTATCAGCTTGGATATGAGGGTGCAAGTCACAGCAATTTGTGCAGTTCAACTGCTCCGCTGCCGAATCTGCCCTACACCATGATGATCTATATGTCGGATACCGACAGTTCCAATCTTTCCGCACTCGGACACCGCCGCTGGATGCTGAATCCCTCGATGCAGCAGACCGGCTTCGGACATATTTCGCGGTACAGCGCCGTGTATTCGGTCGATATGACGCGCAGCGGCACATTCAACGGCGATTATATCGCGTGGCCGCCCCCGAATATGCCCTACCAGCTTTACGACGGCTACGATTATTACCGGACGGGCTATGCCTTCTCCGTGACACTTGGTCCGTCATACGATCCGCCGAAACTCGATGCAATTTCGGTGAATCTGCGCTCTGCAAAGACCGGCAAGACCTATCATTTTGACCGCAGCGTCCAGAATATGAGCGGTCTGTATTTCAACGTGGATACGCAGTATATCGGCATTGATAACTGCATCATCTTCAATCCTGCGGTGATGTTTGCGCAGGATGATGTGCTGACCGTGGACATCAGCGGTACGACGAAAAACGGCGCTGCATCTCCAATCAGCTATCAGGTGCGGTTTTTTGATCTGGAAGGCAGCAGCGACGGTTCTCTGCTGACCGGCGATCCGGATAACAGCGGCAGCGTCACACTGGATGACGCCTTGCTGACGCTTCAGGCTTATACGGCAACACTGCTGAACCGCACGCACGGTCTGACGGCGGCGCAGTTTGCGGTGGCAGATCTCGATGCGGACAAGTCCGTCACGCTGGATGATGCACTGATTATTTTGCAGTATTACCGCGATCACTCGCTGCTGAACAAGCAGACAAGCTGGAAGCAGCTTGGCGCAAAAATCTGATGCTCCAATTTCCCCAAAAAAACGCCCCCGATGCGCGGATGAACGCATCGGGGGTTGGTTTTTTATCCTATAGCAGAGCGGCTGCATCCCGTAAAACTGAAACGCCGTCCGGAAATGTGAACCGGACGGCGCTTTTGTGCAGATTATGCGAGTGCCTCGTTGAGCTTTGCAACCAGTTCATCAGCGTCGATGCCGTGAACCATTGCAGCCTCCTCGATGCTTTCACCCTGCGATGCGGGGCAGCCGAGGCAGTGCATACCAATGCCGAGCAGAATCGGTGCGGCTGCATCAGCATTGATGTTCAGCAGCTCTCCGATCAGCGTTTCCTTCGTGATCTGTGCCATAAAAACACCTCCATGTCTGCGGATTCGCGCACTTTGCGGCACGCGGGAGCGAACGCCTGTCCGTTCCATGTAATATGATACCATACCGTCCGGTTTTTGTCAAGGGCGGAGCGGAAGTTTCGCCAAACTGTCACGCACCGGTCTGATCCGGTGATGCAGTCTGCGGTTTGCCGACCACAATGCGCCGCTGTGAACCGTCGTCGGTGCAGGTGACAATGGTGATGCGGATGTCACCGGCATCATCCAGAACCCATGTCTCGTTCGGTTCGACGATGAATGTTTCGGTGATGTAGTACACTTCGCTGTGTCCTTCCGAATCCGAGAGGCGGATTTCCATGCCTTCCGCGGCGTTTTTGAGGTTGTTGAAGTATTCCTTGTAGATGGCGGAACTGTGTCCGGCGACGCAGTAATTGCCCGCGCCGATGCTGCCGCTCTCCGGAAAATGCCCCGCTGCAATGCGCAGAACATCCTGCCCGACACCTTCCAGAACCGGTGCTTTGATGTGCAGATCCGGAATCTCGATCACTGTGTTTTCACGCATCAGCTCCTGTTTGCGGAGTTCGCGCCGGATCTTCCGGATGCCGTAAAACGAGAGAATACCGAGTCCTGTCAGCATCGCCAGCAAGCCGGCGATGAACAGAATCAACTGCTTTTTTTGCAGCTTTTGTCTCATTCAGATCCGCTCCTTTTTGCGTAGTTGAATGCCCGATCTGCAAACGGCAAACGCACCGGTCAGCAGCAGAAGCACCGCCGCCGTGCAGACCGCTGCGGGCAGGCGGGAACAGTTTCCGGTCTGCGGCAGATTGACCGCCGCACCGCTGCCGTCTGTGCCTGTGCCGTCCGTCGGGTCAAGGGTGTAGATGTCCAGAACCGTGCCGTCTGCATCTTGCAGTTTCACGGCAACTGTACCGTCTTCCGTGACGGTGAGTGCTGCATCCGCAGGAGATGTACCGTGCGTTTGCGCGTAATCGTTCACAGCCATCTCACGCAGTTCCGCGCCGGTATAGAAGGTGAAACCGGAGAAATCTCCTTCGCTTTGATACAGCAGCATTTCGGTTGTGCCGTCTGCAAAGGTCAGCGAGAGATGTGTCTCGTCAATCGGCTGAATCCGCACAAATACGGCGTTTTCTCCTGTAATTGTGATGTCTGCGCCGCACATTCCCATGCTGTAAGTGAAAGCTGTATCCGTGCCGTCTTCGAGATTGCGGAAGCTGCCTGCGCCATGTCCGTCAAACCAGATGTACCGTGCGGTATTGGCCGGTGTGCAGCCCATCCAGATGCCTGCTGTAAAGGGGTCGCGCATGATTTCCGTAAAGCCGCGCAGCGAGAACTGTACATTATTCGGGTCAGCGGCCTCGCCGGTCCGGTTGTTGACCGTATATGCACCGATGAACTGTTCTTCGTCTTCGATCAGCACCCACAGCTTCACGGTGACCTTGTTTTCGGCGGCGGAGAGAATCGACTCACAGTGTGAAATGTCCACGCCGAAAATCGGGAGATAGTTTTGTCTGTAGTGCAGCAGCACGAGTTCTTCGATCTTCTGTGTGGGATAGAAACGCAGCCCGGCGGGTGTTGCTTCTCCCTGATAGCGCAGGGTTTCCGTGCTGCCGTCGTCCCATGTCAGGCGGAGACTTTTGCTGTTCTGACAGACTGCCTCTGCCGTGCGGATGCCGGATGCATTCTCTGCGGTCAGCATACCGCCGCTGAGTGTAAAGCGGTAATCCGTCTGCGCGCCGTCTTCAAAGCAGTACGCCGTGAAAGTGTCGCTGCGGAAGTTGTAGAGATACTGACTGCCCTGCCAGATACCTTCTGCTATGGTTTCCGCGGCAGACGCGGTATCTTCGCAGACAGTGCAGTTGCAGGCGGCATCAAAGACCGCGAAGCAATAGGCGGAGAGATCGGTGATGTCATATTCCACGGTGAATGTACCGGCTGAATCCGGCTGCGCGGGAATCAGCTGACTGAACGGCGCTTCTGACAGCTCCTCTGCGGTTGCACTGCCCAGCAGAACACGCGCTGCGAGCGGCAGATCTGCGGTGTCAACCGGTTCGGGAACGGTCAGTGCTGTTCCGCTGAGGATGCCGCGGGCAGCTGAGAGGTCTGCAAGACCGTTTGCGGAAACCGGTGCAGCGGGATCATATTCGCCTGCGATGCCGCCGCTGCCGCTTCCTGTGACAACGATGCCGTCAAGCTGCGAATCGGAGGCGGTCAGCGTGAGAATGCGTCTGCCGTTTTCCGTGCGAATTTGCGATGTCAGTACCGGTGCTGTCCGGTCAACCGTAAACGGAAGGTCGCAGATTTCCGGTGCGGCATACGAGGCGGGATAGTCGATGTTTGCGGTGCAGCGCGCCGTGTAATTGCCTTCCGGCAGCGCTGAGAGGGAATTCTGTGCATAAAGGGTCAGCGGGATGTTGACCGCAGGTGCGGCTTCCGAAACCGAAAGCCCGGCATCAATCTGATTGCCGTCTGCATCCAGAATCTGCATTCCGCTGAGTTGACACAGGCGCTGATTGATGCACGTCAGCAGCAAATTGTCCGCAAGACCGTCCTGATTCGGGGAGACCGAAACAAAGCCCGGCTGCATGAACTGTGCGCATTCATCGGGATTTGCATAGCGGAAGATCAGTTCCTGCGGTTCGGCGCTGCGTTCTTCATCGGGGACACGGGAAAGAATCTGTGCAATCATAGCTGCATCCGTGACGGTTTTGCGTCCGCCCAGCAGCGCACCGCTTCCGAAGCTGACATTCAGCACGGGCGGCTGTGCAAAAATCGGAATGGAAGTCCAGTCACCGCAGAATCCCAGCATCGGAATGGAGATATCGCAGCAGTTGCCGGCATCTTTCAGCATCAGATAGCCCTCTGCGAAGAAACCGTTTGCAAAGACGCTGCGAAGCTGTGCAGTCTGTGCAGAATCCAGCGTGACAGATACCGTTTCTGTGCGGCTGCTGTTTGCGGGGATGTGCAGCAGCGCAGACAAATCCGCGCCGGCATTCAGCGCAATCTGACCGTCTGTGACAGCCTGTCCGAATGCCTCTGCATACTGCCAGCTGTCGGTGGTCAGCAGGAGTTTTGCGGAATCGAATGTGACATCCTCAGCGGAAGTGTTGGTGAGGGTGACATCAAAGGTGAAATTGTCTCCGATGCCGTCATAGAGTTCGATTTTTGCGCTGCCGGTGCTGCCGGTCAGGAGAATCTTGTCTGCAATGGCATTGTTTACGCTGACAAATCCCGCGCCCTGCTGTCTGGGGGATGCAGGCAGACCGTCTGTTTCGTATGGGACGGCGGCGTTCATCAGCAGATTCCGGATGTAGGAGCTTTTCTCCGCACCGGTCAGTTCCATGCCCTGCTGTTTCAGATATTGCGTCAGGACAGCAGTGCAGCCCGCGAGATACGGCGCTGACATTGACGTGCCGGACATCAGCGCGTGTCCGCCGAAATACGAAGCAGATTCGACATTTCCGCCGATTCCCATGATGTCGGGGCGCAGTTCCAGCGATTGATGCACGCCCCAGCTTGAAAAGGCGCTGATGCCCGCAGGGAGTTCCGCATCCACGGTCTCATCTGTAAAGGTCAGGGTGTGTACGCCGGCTGCATCCATTTGCAGCAGCTTCATGCCGTCTGCATAGCTGATGAACCCGGACGGCAGGTCAAAGGCGATGGTCATGCCGGCGGGCGTCATGCCGCCAAAGTAAATGCCGAGTGCAGCGGCAGCGCCTGCCTGTTCCGCAGCCTGCATGATGACCTCAAACGGTGCAGCGCCGCACGGATAGACCACGATTTTTCCTGCGGCATCTGCTGCCTGTTCCGTATCGGGGATACCGGTTTCCCAGTATACATATTCGTATTCGGGCGCAGAAAGCTGATCCGCAAGATAATGTGCCTGCATACCGGTATCCGGTGTATAGACGGCAGTATAGGGGAACAATTCACCGCCGCAGCGGAAGGCACGGTAATGTTCCGTGTAGCTGTTATCTGCCGATGCGACCGTCAGAACCGGTGCGCCTGTAGGCAGACTGGTCAGCGTGCAGCCGTCGGGATTGAGCGGCGAAGGAAATCCGCTGCTGCCGGGCATTCTGCCGCTGTTGCCCGCGGACATACAAATCACAGCGCCTGCCTGTTCTGCATTCCGGAAGACGGACTCATAGACATTGCAGCCGAAGGGCTCGCCGGGGCTGCAAAAACTCAGATTGATGACATCGGCGTGCAGCTTGATGGCGTCTTCAATCGCGGCGATTGCGGCAGAGTCGTCAATGTTTCCGCTGGCGGGGTCGCTGACCGCCATAATAATAAGCTGTGCATCCTGCGCGATACCTGCGACGGTTTTGCCGTTGACATCCGTGACAGCATTGCCTGCCGCGATGCCCGCAACGTGTGTGCCGTGATAGTTTTGCAGGTCAGAAACAGCGCTTTGATCATCCTCAATGTAATCGGCGACGAAGGGCAGCTTGCTGCTGACATAAGCGGCAGCGGGATCAAATGCGCGGCTGAATCCGATGCTGTCTGCGATGGCTGCAATGTCATCGGCAGAGAGGGCATTCTTCCGGTCATCCATCGCGCTGAACATCGGGTTTGTGATGTCGAGTTCGCTGTCAATGACTGCAATGACCTGTCCTTCTCCGGTGCAGCCGGTTGCATCATAATAAGCGGGGAGACCGCCGTTTGCAGCCGCAGAAGACATTGCAGGAGCGGTGTGCTGCGCGGCTCTGCTGACCGAAGCAATCTCAGGCAGTAGCGCGACCTGTTCAATCAGGTTTTCGGGCAGCTTGCAGGAGAATCCGGAAAGCAGCGTGTCGTAAGTAAACCCGATTTCCAGTGCAGGATACAATTCACGGATGCGCGCCTGCACACGCTGACGGGTTTCTGCGAGGGCGGCAGACTGTTCTGCTGCCGCAGGGGAGGAGAGGTAATCGGAACTGTGCTGTGTGCCGGCATCCGCAGCAAGGAGTGCATCGCCGGTGGTGGTGATGATGACGGGAACGGGGTCTGAACCTGTCTGTACTGCTGCTGCGGCTTGTATGCCGCTGCCGGATTGTACCGGCTGGATCGAAGCGCAGAGTACAGCCGCTGCCGTCAAAACGAGAGAGGGGGTGTGTTTTGACATTTTTTCGCAACGTCCTTTCCTGAAATGAAAGCCGGCTGTCAGAGAGGGAGGAGCAGCCGGCAGAGTGTGATTTCTATTGCCTTTCCTGTGCTGCTTGCAGCGGGAAGGCACTGACAATAGTATAGCATTTCTGTTAAAAAGCTGCAAGTATCCGCTCTGCAATCTGTGATTTCGATACAGGAATCATGCGGCAGGTGCTTACTTTTTGTGCTATCTGTATCTGTCTGCTCAGGATAAAAAAGCACAGCAGTTGTGCGTACAACTACTGTGCCTGCGTTTACATATCATGCAGATCCGTTTCCGGAATATCCTTTTTCAGCACCGTGAGCGGAAGATCGCCCGGTTCCGGCAGATCAGAAACGGTCTTGCCGTGTCGTGCATTGCGCTGAATCTCCGTATCCGGAAGCGGCTGCCGGACAGATTCGGAATGCCAGTTTTGTCTGCGCTTCATATCATCACCTCAGTGACAGTATGCGCGAAATCACAGTGGTTATGCAGCGATTGTTTTTTTGGGGTTGCAGAGCATGACCCAGACCGCCGCCGAACAGCATGAAGGGAATCATGACAATCAGCATATACAGCGGTGCGGTCTGCTCAAAGCCTGAGAGGCGCATATTCGGCAGAAAGAGTACCGCAGCAATGAGCGCGGCAGTCTCTGTCAATCGGTTTACGGGGATTTCGCAAAGCGTGCTGTTTTTATTTATTCATGCAGTTCAAACTGTGCTGCTGCCTTCTGCCGCTTCACATCCACCATGACATCGAGGACTGTGCCTTCAGCGGTATATTCCTCAGAAAAAACCTTGCCTTCTTCCCGCAGCAGACCCAGCAGCCTTCCCTCTGTAAATGGAATACAAAGGCGCATCCGCTTTGCTGTCTGCGGGAGATTCTGACAGATTGCGCGGAGCAGGGCATCTGTGCCGGTACCGTTTTTCGCGCTGATCCAGACCGTTGTGCTGTCCTGCTTCTGCGGAACGCTGACCAGATCGGCTTTGTTCAACACATGGATCTGCGGGATTTCTGCGCAGCCGAGATCTGTCAGAAGATCCTGTGTGATCTGCATTCGTTCGCGGATGTCGGGTTCAGAGGCATCGAGAACGTGCAGGATGAGATCCGCCTGTGCCGTCTCCTCCAGCGTGGAACGGAATGCCTCCACCAGATGATGCGGCAGACGCCGGATCAGCCCGACCGTATCGGAAAGCAGAACGCTTCTGCCGTCGGGCAGTTCGAGGGCGCGCGCGGTGACATCCAGTGTGGCAAACAGCTTATTCTCTGCCAGAACGCCGGCATCTGTCAGCATATTGAACAGCGTAGACTTGCCCGCATTCGTATAGCCGACAATTGCAACGGTGAGAATGCCGTCTTTTTTGCGGCGGCTGCCGATGAATTTGCGGTGTTTTTCCATTTCGCGCAGGGCATTTTCCAGTGTGGAAATGCGCGTTCGGATGTGTCTGCGGTCGGTTTCGAGTTTTGTTTCACCCGGTCCGCGTGTACCGATGCCGCCGCCCAGTCTTGAGAGTGCCGTGCCTGCGCCCGTCAGACGGGTCAGGCGGTATTTATACTGCGCAAGCGAAACCTGAATTTTGCCTTCCGCAGTACGGGCGCGTCCGGCGAAAATATCAAGAATCAGCATTGTGCGGTCAATGACTTTGCAGCCGGTGAGATCGGAGATATTGCGAAGCTGCATACCGGTCAGTTCGAGATCAAAAATGAGCATTTCGGCATCGAGTGCTTCTGCGAGGCCGGTGATTTCCTCCAGTTTGCCGCTGCCGATGCAGGTTGCGGATTCCGGCGATTTCCGCGCCTGAATGACGGATCGCAGTACCGTACAGCCTGCGGTCTCCGCGAGGGCTGCAAGTTCGGCAATGGACTGTTCGGCATCGTATTCGCCGGTATCGAGTCCGACCAGAATGACGCCGGCGGGTTCTTGTTTTTGTTCTGTATCGTGCATAAATGCCTCCGCATGATGATTTGCTATGATTATACCATATTATACCGAAAAGTGCAATGGGAGAAGGAAAAACAATTTTGACCTTTCGCTTCCTGAGAATAAAAACGGAGCCGCGCACGGCGCGGTTATACCATATAACAGCAGAAAATTCAATGGGTGCGGGGAGAAAAAAAGGCACAGTTTCCCGCTTTGTATGAAAACGGAGGGCGCTGCTGCCGCCTGATACGATAAAATTAAATATTAAAAAATGCAGCGGAAAGCAGAGGCTTCTTTCCGGTATTCTGAATACGCTGTGCAGTTTTGTACCGCGCATAAAATCACGACTTCTCCCATAAAAAAAACGACAACCCTTCCGTGAATTATTGACTTTCCAAACTGTTTATGTTAGAATGAACGCAAGGAAAGCAAAGGGGCTGTTCCGCTGATAATATAGCGGAACAGCCCTGTCATTTTGCAAAAAAAGAAAGGAGGCTTCGGATGAAACTGCAAATATTGATTGCGGATTCCGGCGAACGCAGCACCAAAAATCTGAACAGTCTCTTTTCAATCCTGGAGGATACCGAATATACAGTGAAAATGCGCACGACTGACCTCAATGAGGCGGTCAGTCTTGTGCTGAGCCGCTGCTGCGATATTCTCATCTGCATGAACCGTGCGCCGGAATATATCGCCTCAAAGCTTTTGCGTCTGACAGGCGGTACGGAACGCAAAATGCCGGTCATTATCATCAGTGAACAGGACGATTCTCAGCGGATGCGCGAATGTTTTTTGCTCGGTGCAATCGACTTTCTTTCAGAGCCGGTTCCGCCGGATGATTTGCTGTCAGCACTTGCCAGAGCCGCCTCTATGATTCATGAACAGCTCATTGAATCGGAATACCGGGCGGCGGTGAACCATGCGCTCGCGGAATTGCCGCTTACAGATGAATTGCAGCCGGTTCAGGAAAAACTGCGCGCTTTCCTGCTGAAAATGGAGCGCAAGACGGCAACCGTCGAGCTTGCCGCAGACCATTTCGGCTTTAACCGCGACTATTTCGGCAGATATTTCAAGACCCGCTTCGGTACGACTTTCGGGGATTTCTACAAGAGTTTCCAGATTGATTTTGCCAAACGGCTGCTTGCAACCGGACAGTTCAAAGTGCTGGAAGTCAGCCGGCTGCTTGGTTTTTCCACGCCGGATTACTTCACGCGCGTTTTCAAGAAGCACACCGGACATACCCCCTCCGGCTTCAGGAGATAGCAGCAGCTTCCTGAACGGCATCCAGCAGGGCAAAGGGCGCAACCGGCATCAGCAGCAGCTTGATTCCGGCGTAGCGTGCGCGGTCAAGGTACATCGCATAGCAATCGGGATTCAGCAGCAGAATGACGGCTGCATCGCAGGAAACCGCCGCCTGCATGATGCACGGAATGTTCGATTTTGCGTAGATAATCAGGATTCCGTCATGCTGAATTCCGCGGCTTGCGGACAGATCAGAGACGGCAATATCGGTATATCCTGCCTGATACAGAATGTCGCGCAGCCGTTTTCCGAGCGCCGCGGATTCCGATAAAATGCGGATCTTTTTCATCTGAGATTCTCCCCTCATTTTTGCATTTTTCGTTTCCCATTATACGGAAATTCGATCTGCCTCACAAGAGGATTGCAGAGGGTTCGCGGATAAATGCGGGCTGATGTCGGATATTTGCAGGGAAATGTTCGTTGACTTTTCCGCAGAAAATCCGGTATGATTATTCTTGTCAGTTTATCGGCTATTGCCGGTGAAATAATAAACAGGAGGAAGTTTTATGTCTTATATTGATGAGATCATCCAGCAGGTGATCGAGAAAAATCCGGATGAACCGGAGTTCCATCAGGCAGTACGTGAGGTGCTGGATTCCATCCGCGTGATCGTGGATGCAAATGAGGAGAAGTTCCGCCGCGATGCACTTCTGGAGCGTCTGGTCAATCCGGAGCGTCAGATCAAATTCCGTGTGCCGTGGATCGACGATCAGGGCAATGCCCATGTCAATACCGGCTACCGTGTACAGTTCAATTCTGCAATCGGCCCGTACAAGGGCGGTCTCAGACTGCATCCGTCTGTGAATATCGGCATTATCAAGTTCCTCGGCTTTGAGCAGATTTTCAAGAATTCCCTGACCGGTCTGCCGATCGGCGGCGGCAAGGGCGGTTCTGATTTTGACCCGAAGGGCAAATCTGACCGTGAGATTATGAGCTTCTGCCAGAGCTTCATGTCGGAGCTGTGCAAGTATATCGGCGCAGATACGGACGTTCCAGCTGGTGACATCGGTACGGGCGCACGCGAGATCGGCTATATGTTCGGTCAGTACAAGAAGCTGCGCGGCCTGTTTGAGGGCGTTCTCACCGGCAAGGGTATCAGCTACGGCGGTTCGCTTGCAAGAACCGAGGCAACCGGTTACGGTCTGCTGTATATCACGGATGCACTGCTCCGCGATCACGGCATGGATATGAAGGGCAAGACCGTCGCTGTTTCCGGCGCAGGCAATGTTGCCATCTACGCAATCGAGAAGGCACAGCAGCTTGGTGCAAAGGTTGTGACCTGTTCTGATTCGACCGGCTGGATTTATGATCCGGACGGCATTGACGTTGCGCTGCTCAAGGAGATCAAGGAAGTACGCCGTGAGCGTCTCACCGCTTACAAGAATGCACGTCTGACCTCGGAATATCACGAGGGACGCGGCGTGTGGCAGATCAAGTGCGACATCGCACTGCCCTGCGCAACGCAGAATGAGCTGACGCTGGAAGATGCAAAGCAGCTCAAGGAAAATGGCTGCATCGCGGTCTGCGAGGGCGCAAATATGCCGACCACCGAGGACGCAACCAAGTTCCTCCAGGAGAACGGCATCCTGTTTATTCCGGGCAAGGCTTCCAACTGCGGCGGCGTCGCGACCTCTGCACTGGAGATGTCCCAGAACAGCGAGCGTCTGAGCTGGAGCTTTGAGGAAGTTGATTCCAAGCTGAAGGGCATCATGGAGAATGTGTATGCCAATATCAGCGCAGCAGCGAAGAAATACGGCATGGAGGGCAACTATGTTGCCGGCGCGAATATCGCGGGCTTTGAAAAGGTTCTGGATGCAATGAACGCACAGGGCATCGTGTAAGCGGAAAGCGCACCCGCTTACCGGTTCCCCCTGTACACAGGAGAATTGCTATGGATAGACTGGATATGACCGGAATCCCGTTCACCGGATTCCCGATGAAACAGCCGGAAATGCAGATTGAAACGCCGGCAGCAAATCCCTTTCAGCCTGTCGCGGAGGAATCGGATTACTCCCGCGATACGCAGACATGGGATTAACTAATACAATAAGGATACGCCCTTTCAAAGAGGAGAGGGCGTATCTCTTGCTGTTTATGAAAGCTTTATTTTTGAGAGGAGAATGAGATGAAATCAATTCTGGTCTGTCGGGAAACTGACCCGCGCGAAACAAGAGTCGCGCTGATCCCCGACGATGTAAAGAAGCTGATCGGCTTGGGCTTTTCGTGCAAGGTTGTGCGCGGAGCAGGTGTAAAAAGCGGTTTTTCGGATGCCGCTTACGAAAAAGCCGGTGCAGTCATGATCGGCAGCGAGCAGGAGGGCTATGACAGCGAGATTGTCCTGCGCATCCTGAAGCCGCAGAGTGCGGCGGGGCTGAAGCCGGATACGCTCCACCTGAGCTACCTCGACCCCTTTAATGAGAAGGAGCTGCTGCGCGATTTCGCAAAAAGCGGTGTGCAGGCGGTCTCGCTGGAAATGATCCCGCGCACCACACTTGCACAGAAAATGGATGTGCAGTCTTCACAGACCTCGCTTGCGGGTTATGTGGCGGTGGTCAATGCGGCAGCGCGTCTGCCGAAGATCCTGCCGATGATGGTCACGCCGTCCGGCACGATCAATCCGGCGCGCGTATTTATCATCGGTGTCGGCGTGGCAGGCTTGCAGGCAATCGCGACCGCAAAGCGTCTCGGTGCGCGTGTGGATGCGTTTGATACGCGCCCTGTTGTGGAGGAGCAGGTCAAGTCGCTCGGCGCAAGCTTTGTGAAGATTGACCTCGGTGAAATGGGTCAGACCGATCAGGGCTATGCGAAGGAGCTGACGCCGGAACAGATCAAAAAGCAGCAGGAGGCGCAGGCGAAGGTCTGTGAGCGCTCGAATATCGTCATCACGACGGCAAAGGTCTTTGGCAGAAAAGCGCCGCGTCTCATCGGTAAAGATGTGATTGCACGGATGCAGCCCGGTTCAATCATCGTGGATATGGCTGTTTCGACCGGCGGCAATGTCGAAGGCTCGAAGCTCTTTGAGGAGGTCGTGACGGAGAACGGCGTTATTATCATGTCGGGCGATTATCTGGAGCGTCAGGTTCCCTTTGATGCCTCGAAAATGCTTTCGGGCAATTTTACGGCATTCCTCACGCACTTCTATGACAAGGAAGCCAAAGAATTCAAGGTCAATATGCAGGATGAGATCATGCGCGGCTGTCTGCTGACGCAGGGCGGCAAGATCATTCACGAACGGTTCAAGGAGGCATAAAATGGGCGAAATCATGCTGCTTATTTTCGTATTTGTCATTGCGGGTTTTCTGGGCGTGGAGCTGATTTCCAAAGTCCCCTCGCAGCTTCATACACCGCTGATGTCCGGCACAAACGCCATTTCCGGTATTACGGTTGTCGGTGCGATGTCCGCGACTGCCGTTGCGGTGCTTGCACCCAGCAGCACCATCGGCATGGTGTTCGGCATCATCGCAATCGTGCTTGCCGCAATCAATGTGGTCGGCGGTTATCTGGTCACAGACAGAATGCTCGGTATGTTCAAGAAGAAGGGGGATAAGAAGAAGTGAGAGACGTTATCATTACTGTTTTGTATATGGTTTCTGCGGTTCTCTTTATCCGCGGCATCAAGCTGCTTGGCAAGGCGGATACCGCGCGAAAGGGCAACGGACTCTCGGCAGTCGGTATGCTGATTGCCGTTGTGACGGTGCTGTTCGAGAAACAGGTTATGGATGCCGGTCTGACAAGTTACCTGATGATTGCTGCCGCTGTGATTGTCGGCTCGATCATCGGCGCAGTCTGGGCGAAAAAGGTCGAGATGACCGGTATGCCGCAGCTTGTTGCACTGTTCAATGGCTTCGGCGGTCTGTCCTCGCTGCTGGTCGCGCTGGCACAGTATGCAAATTCCCGTACTGTCGGTGCAGACGCAGAACCGTTTGAGGGCATCACGCTGGGTCTGACCGTTGCAATCGGTGCGATTGCCTTTACGGGTTCTGTGGTCGCATGGGGCAAACTCAGCGGAAAGATGTTCAAGAAGTCCGTGACAATCCCCGCGAAGAATGCAGTCAATGCCGTCCTCGCGATTGCTGGTCTCATTGGCGTATGTCTGTACGCATTCAGCGGCAGCAATGTGCAGCTCGGCTTCATCGGCATGGTGCTGGTGACGGCTGCCTATCTGATTCTCGGCTTCACGATGGTTGTCACGATCGGCGGCGGCGATATGCCGGTCATTATCTCGCTGCTGAACGCATTTTCGGGTCTGGCAGCGGCATTTGCCGGCCTCGCGATTACGAATTCCGTGCTGGTTGTGTCGGGCTGTCTGGTCGGCACATCGGGTCTGATTCTGACGCTCATCATGTGCAAGGCGATGAACCGGACACTGTATTCGCTGCTGTTCGGCAGTTTCGGTGCATCGAAATCGAAATCTGCGGCAGGCAGCGGCAAAGAGCCGAAATCCATGTCTGTGGAAGACGCCTATCTCATTCTGGAGGCGGCATCGTCTGTCGTGTTCATTCCGGGTTACGGCATGGCAGTTGCGCAGGCGCAGCACAGCGTCAAGGAACTTGCAGATAAGCTGGAAGAAAACGGCGCAGAGGTCAGCTTTGCGATTCATCCGGTTGCAGGCCGTATGCCCGGTCACATGAATGTGCTGCTTGCCGAGGCAAATGTCCCTTATGAGCAGCTCAAGACTGCGGATGAGATGAATCCGCAGATGCCGAATACCGATGTTGCAATCGTCATTGGCGCAAATGACGTTGTGAACCCTTCTGCACAAAACGACGAATCTTCGCCGCTTTACGGTATGCCGATCATCAATGCCTACGAGGCGCGGACGGTCTTTGTGCTGAAGCGCGGAAAAGGTGCGGGCTTCTCCGGCGTTGAGAATCCGCTGTTCACGAATGACAACACCGTCATGATTTACGGCGATGCCAAGCAGACGGTCTCGCAGCTTGTCAGTGAATTTGAGGATAGCTGATCGACAAAATATCCGAATAAAATGCGCAAAAATTTATAATGGATGCCGAAATCAAAAATTACACTTGACAAATCTTTCACAATGTGCTATACTAGCATCAGAACAGCAAAGGGGCTGCGGATCATTCAGATTCCGCAGCCTTTTGCAGTTTATATGAAGCGCTTTGTAATAATCTATCGAAACGCACAATGGGGTGCATGATGCTGGATTTTCAGCTCATGCGCCCTTTTTCGTTTCCCGAAAAGGAGAGATTCTTATGCAAACCGAGATCTTGCAGGCAGTTGACAGTGAGGTCTTTGCGATCTGGTTTCTGATTGGTGCTGCGCTGGTATTCTTCATGCAGGCGGGCTTCGCGATGGTCGAAACGGGCTTTACCCGTGCGAAAAACGCCGCGAATATTATCATGAAAAACCTCATGGATTTCTGCATCGGCACACCGATGTTCGTTCTGATCGGTTTCGGACTGTTCCTGGGTGAGGATCTGTGCGGTCTGATCGGCAAGCCGGGATTCGATGTCTTCACCGCCTATGAAAATTTCGACTGGTCGAATTTCGTGTTCAACCTCGTGTTCTGCGCAACCGCCGCAACGATTGTTTCCGGTGCAATGGCAGAACGCTGTAAGTTCCTTTCTTACTGCATCTACTCCGGCATCATCAGCGCGCTGGTTTACCCGATTGAAGCACACTGGATCTGGGGCGGCGGCTGGCTCTCGCAGCTTGGCTTCCATGATTTCGCCGGTTCATGCGCAATCCACATGGTCGGCGGTATCTCCGCGCTGATCGGTGCAAAGATCCTCGGACCGCGCATCGGCAAATTCACAAAGAAATCAGACGGCAGCATTCAGCCGAATGCAATTCCCGGTCATAACCTGACGCTTGGTGCGCTGGGCTGCTTCATCCTCTGGTTCGGCTGGTACGGTTTCAACGGCGCCGCCTGCACCAGCACCGGACAGCTTGCATCGGTGTTCGTCACAACGACGGTTGCACCTGCCATTGCAACCGTTACCTGCATGATTTTTACATGGGTGAAGTACGGCAAGCCGGATGTTTCGATGTGCCTGAATGCGTCGCTGGCGGGTCTGGTCGGCATTACGGCAGGCTGCGATGTCATGGATGTAGCAGGTGCAGGCATCGTCGGCATTGTCTCCGGACTGCTGGTCTGCTTTGGCGTGTGGCTGCTGGATTATGTGCTGCACATTGACGATCCGGTCGGTGCAGTTGCGGTTCACATGATGAACGGTATCTGGGGCACAATCGCGGTCGGACTTTTTGCCACGACAACCGCCCCCGGCAATGATACGATGAACGGTCTGTTCTACGGCGGCGGATTTGCCCTGCTTGGCAAGCAGCTTCTCGGATTTGTGTCTGTTGCGGCCTGGACAGCAGTTATGATGACTGTGGTATTTCTGGTGATCAAGCACACGATTGGTCTGCGTGCAACCGAACAGGAAGAAATCCTCGGTATGGATGCTGCGGAACACGGTCTGGTCAGCTCCTACGCGGATTTCGCACCTGCAATGGGTGAGGCTGCAATGGCTGGCTATCCCGAACACGGTGAGCTTGTCGCAGCGGCACAGCCTGTACCGGCGGTCAGTGTGAATACGGAAGCGGACGCATCGAAACCGCGCATGACGAAAATTGCAGTCGTTTTCAATCAGGAGAAACTCCACCACTTCATTCACGCAATGGAACGCATCGGCATTACGGGTGTAACCGTCACAAATGTCATGGGATGCGGAATTCAGAAATCGAATGCATACTACCGCGGCGCGAAGATGAGTGCTACGCTGCATCCGAAGATCAAGGCAGAAATTGTGGTCTGCAAAGTGCCGGTTGAAACCGTCATTAAAACGGCACGCGAGGTGCTGTATACCGGTCAGGTCGGAGACGGCAAGATCTTCATTTATCCGGTGGAAAAGGTCATCAAGGTGCGTACCGGCTCTGTGAATTATGATGCACTCCAGAGCGAAGAACTGCCGGAAACCAATTAAGACAACTTCTTACATCTCATTTCCTTACAAAGCGGCAGGGGACACAGTTGCGGAAACTGTGTCCCCTGTCGTATATGCCGGTGCTTAGTCGGGAATATAAACTGCAAATTCCATTTCGCCGGAATCTTCCAGTCTTCTTGCGCAGATGCTTCCGCCAAGTGTATTTGCAAGGCTTTTTGCCGTGAACAAACCCAGTCCGCTGCCTTCAATTCCGTGTGCGTTTGAGCCGCGGTGAAAGCTGTCAAAGATGAACAGCAGTTCCGATTCCGGCAGCAATGCCCCGTGATTGCGCACGGAAATGCATACGCCGTCCGGATCGGGTTCTATGCACACGCGGATGCCGCCGCCGTCGCCGTATTTCACGGCATTCTCAATCAGTTGAGAGACAATCCGCAGCAGACCGAAGCAATCGCTGCTGAGGAGACGGTCAGTTTTGCAGTCAACTGAGAAGGGAATCCGGCTGATGCGCAAACGCTCTGAGAATTCCTGCCGGATCAGCTTTGCGAATTCCGCCAGATAAAACGAGGAAATCTCCGGTGTATAGCTGCTGACGGCAGATGCCGAGGTTTCGATCAGTTCTGTGATGAGCGCCTGTATTTTTTCTGCATTGCGGTCTATTTTGTCTGCGAGTTCGATGTGATTGCTGCCGCCTTTTTCGTAGAGTCCGGTACGGATGGCTTCTGCATACAGCCGGATATTTGTGACGGGCGTTTTGACACCGTGTGCCACGGAGGCAAGCAGTGTGCGGCGCTGTGCTTCCAGCCGTTCGGCGCGGCTTCGTTCACTGATCAGCACATCGCGCAGCATATTCATACTCCAGATGTACTTTCCGAACCTGCGGTCTTTGGTTTCGGGGAGTTTATCGGTATCGGGCATTTTCGCGAGGCGTTCCGGATAGCCCGACAGCCGCCGGAACGGCATGACAATCCGCAGCCAGATCAAAATGATCAGCGTGACGGCAGAAATCCAGCAGACAATCAGTACGGTCAGCACCAGCATATCTGAGAGATGCCTGAAGGGGTCTGCATACGAATAAACCGCAACCCCTGCAAGGGCTGTTCCGCTGTAAACCGTGCAGATGATTGTGCCGCCGCTTCCGTTTGCGGCGAAATTGCTGCTGACACCGTTTTCAGCGGGGATGAATGTGATGCTGTCCGGCATGAGTTCTTCTCTGCTGTTTTGCAGGAGTTCCGCAGCGGCTTTTGCAGGCGGGATGCCCTGTGCAGCAGCGGTTTCCAGCCGGTTATTGAGGCGGTTGACGGTCACGGTGCGGGCATTTGTCTGTTTTGCGGTATAGTACGGGACAGCCGTGAACCACAGAATCGCGATCAGCAGAAAGAGTGCAGTCACAGCAGCCAGTGAGAGCATCAGGCGCTTCATGCGTCACCTCCGAAGCGGTAGCCCATTTTATAAACCGTATGAATGAGTTTCGGGGCAGTCGGATTCTGTTCGAGTTTTTCGCGCAGCCAGCGGATGTGAACGCTGACCGTTGCAGGTTCAGTGAAGCAGTCGCTGCCCCAGACCGCATCAAAGAGTGCCTCTTTTGACATGGCTTCCCCCTCATGTTCCATGAGGCAGCGCAGCAGCCCGAATTCCTTGATATTCAGGCGGATTTCTCTGCCGCCGCAGGTGACGCGGCGGGAAACCGTATCCAGGGTGACGCCGTGCGAGGCTATGACTGTGCTGTCCTGACGTTCGCTGCTGCGCTTCAGCAGCGCCTTGATTTTTGCGGTCAGCACTGCCATAGAAAATGGCTTGCCGATGTAGTCATCCGCGCCGGTCTCATAGCCTTTCAGCATACTTTCCTCATCGTCGCGGGCACTCATCATCAGCGTAGGAATGCTGTATTTCGCACGGATGGCAGAACAGGTTTCGTATCCGTTTTTGTGCGGCAGCATGACATCCAGCAGCACCAGCCGGAAACCTTCGGCCTCCAGCAGCGAGAGTCCGCTTTCGGCATCGGAACAAAGCTGCACCGTAAAGCCGGCATTGCACAGAAAATCGCGCACCAGAATGCCGAGTTCGGGATCATCCTCCACAATCAGAATATCCGTCAAAGCTTTCACCGCCTTCCTGATTTGAAATCACACTCTGATTATACCAGATTATGCAGCAGGATGCAAGGGGGGACATCAAAACAGGCAAATATTCCGCGCGGAAATATCTGCCTGTATGTGTGCGTATCAGGTGCAGGGCGGTCACGCATTCAGAATCATCTGAAGCTGCAGCGTGAGATCAACTGCATGGAGTCTGCCGTCAGAATTGAGGTCAGCCGCCTTCCAGCGCGCAAGCGATTCGGAAGCGCCCAGCAGATACTTTTGCAGCAGAACGGCATCCTTCGTATTGACAAAGCCGTCGCAGTTGAGATCGCCGGAAGGTTCGATTTCCACAAATTTCCGTTCATATTTTTCCGCATACGCCTGTGCCGTAGAGTTTGCATAGCCGTGAATGACTGCATCGCCTTTGCAGGTGGGGGCATCAAAAAAGCTGCCCGCATCAATCGGGGTCAGTTCAACGGTATCCTGCGGGGTATATTCAAATGTGGCAGGAATGGTTTTCGCACTGTCAAAGATGACGCAGTCAGGATCGTAAATGTAAATGTCTTCTGCGTTTTTCACATTGGAGATGAAGCGTTCGGGCATCTCCGCCGCATCGTAATGCACTTCAGCGCGCACCGACACCGAGACGGTGGAGAAGGAGAGAAAACCGTAATTCTTGATGGATGCCGGAACTTCAATGTACGAGATAGTGTGTCCGGAAAAAACAGCCATTTCCGCGATGCTGTCTGTGCCGGCGCGGAGTCTGATTTCGGATGCACTGTTCTCGCTGCCGACCAGCCAGTTCTGTACATACAACAGACCGTCTTCGTTTTCGCAGCAGCCTGTTCCATCAAAAGCGTGCCAGCCGATCTGCGTGACGGTTTCGGGAATCTCAAGCGATGTCAGCGCAGTACATTGATTGAAAGCGCCGTAGCCGATGGTCTGAATGTCGCCGCGGAACACAACCTGTTCCAGCTTCTGACAGTAGTAAAACATATCACCGGAAACGACCGTGATGCTTTCCGGCAGTTCGGCGTAGGTCAGATTGAAACAGGCGGTAAAGGCATTGCAGTGAATATGCTGAATCTGATCCGGCACAATGGCTTTCTCCAGCGCGATGCACGCAAAAAAGGCGTATTCCCCGATGGAATCTGTCTCCTCCGCGATGTGCAGTTCCGTCTGTTCGGAAGCAGGCGGGCAGCCGATCAGCATTTTCATATCTTTGGAATACAGCATACCGTCCTGCACGGTGAAATTCGGATTCGTCTCCGAAACGAGAACCTCTTTCACACTCGGCATGGGGTTCTCGTCGCTGTCTGACCGGACTGAAAACGTGTTGATCAGATGATCCCACTGGAAATGCGTGAAGCTGTCCGGCAGGGTGATGGAGGTCAGCTTCCGGCAGAAGCGGAAGGGGTCATCGACAATGCCGACAACGGGCAGATCCTCCACGGTACCGGGAATGACAGCCGATTCGATTTCGGTGTTTTTGCAGTCAGAAAGCACAGCAAAACCGTCGTAAAGCCGGAATTCAAAATCGCCTTCTGTGACGGTCAGGTAACCGGCATTGGGATCCGGAAAAACTGTGACGCCGAGTTCCTGAATGATTTCTCTGCGCTGCTGATACGTGCCTGCTTCAATCGCAGAGACAGGCATCGCCGCGGACGTGACTGCAAAAAGCACTGCCGCCGCTGTACAAATGGTTTTCTTCATGTTAAAACTCCTTCCGTGTCAATATTATTATATCATATCACAGAATGCGAAAAAATGCAAGTCCTGCTGCAAATGGGAGTGGCCGACCGGGGTGTTTTTATCACGCTTCCGGCGATGTCATCCAAAGTTTTTGGTCAAGCTTTTTTCAAAAAGCTTGCGGGTCGAGGGCAGAGCCCTCGTCGC
>DGVV01000117.1:27483-38837 GCA_002395085.1 Ruminococcus sp. UBA4275
TGGGGGAAGAAACCCCGAAGGGGGTTGCGTCCCCCATTCACCGATCTTTTGCGCCGCTGAATGCAAAACACAGATACAAACCCATATCTTTAACTCCCTGATTCATCCACTCCCTGCAATATGCCTTAAATCTGTGCGATCTGAATGTAATACGGTTCACCTGCATCCTCATTCGGGCGATGAAATGCCGCCTGCACCGAACCGGTTGCATAGTCCAGTACCAGAACATGAAAAGCGTCAGCATCTGCACCCACAACATTCAGTTTATGATCATAGCATTCCGGTGTTTCGCAGGCAAGCCGTGATTTGAAGCTGCCCGCCGTGAATGTTTCATCTCCGGCAAACCATTCATTGAAGCGCTTCCAGCGAATGATATTGTGGGTGTCGAATGCTTCCTGATCGGGGCTGCCTTCTGCAATGTGACAGTTCACAACAAAAAATGCGCCGTCCGCTGTCATCTGATAATCGGGACGCAGCGGGGTGTCAGCGCCGCGCAGAACAGAAGGTCCAAGCACACCGCCGGCGCTGTCTTCCGCGCAGAATGCATCGCTGCGGTCTGTGACGTAAATATTGTGGCTGTAGGTGAAGCGGTCACTTTGCGAGACCATATATTCTCCGACTTCCCGTGCCGTGGTGAGGTGTTCCAGCGCGTGACGCAGCGCATAGGTATAGCAGGTTCTGCCTTCGCAGGTATAGGGGTGATCCTCGCCCGCGCCGACATCGAGAATGCCGGCAAGCACGCCGCTGTCGTTGAAACCGGAGATGACATCCAGCAAGCCCAGTGCAGAAACGGTCGTGAAGGAATTGCTGCCGTTGCGGAAGCGCATGACAGTCTGTATCTGAGCAAGCTGTGCGCTGCTGCCCATCAGCCATTCCAGAATGCGTGCGGAAATGCGTTCGCCGGAAACGGTGCGGCTGCCGTCGAGAGAGGCGGCGCTGCAAGCTGTACCGCGCAGGGCATCTGGGATCATCTGCATGGTCAGCGCCTCCTCATAGGAGAGTGCGCCGTCCGCCGCAAAGCCATGTCTGCCGAAGCAGATGCGTTCTGCAAAGCCCTCAATTTCCAGACGGTATTCCTCCGCGAGAGAGTCCTTCAGCGTGGTGACACGGTCTGTGAGTGCTGCAAAACTTTTCTCGTTCGTTTCCGGAAAGAACAGATTGATATTCTCATAGAGATACGGTTCAAGCGTTTCGGCATAATCCGGCAGAATCGCGAGAATCGCCTCTGCATAAGCAGCGCCCGCAGCCGTATGGTCTCCCTGTTCGAGGTCGAGCGTGACGGCATAATAATGCGCCTTCTTTTCGATTGTGCAGATGCCGTCTGCGGAGGAAACGGTCTGTTCCGTCGGTTCTTCGGGAGCGGTATCCGGAAGACTCAGGCTGCGCTTGTATTCTTCAGCCGGCTTGATGGATGTGCCGCCCTGTTCCGGAAATGCGAATCCCTCATAGGTCGGGACAGTGCAGCCTGTCAGCAGCAGCACAGCACCGAGAACCGGCGCATATCGCAGAATCTTATTCATCGTATGCCTCCTTACCAGCCCTGTTCGATGAGCCATGCATTCAGGGTGCGCTCACGGGCAGAGAGATCATTTTCGTCATCCATTTTGCCGAGTGTCAGTTCGCCGCGGATGCCGCCGTCAATCAGATAAATGACACGTTCGCTGCGCGCGGCAACCCGTACACTGTGCGTGACCATCAAAATGCCAGTGCCGCTGCGGTTTGCGCTGATCAGTTCGCGCATCACATCGGCAGCTGCTTTGGAATTCAGCGCACCGGTTGGTTCATCGGCAAAGATGACTTTCGGGGAATTGATCAGGGCGCGGCAGAGGCAGGCACGCTGCAATTCGCCGCCGGAAACTTCCGTGATTTCATGTTCTGCCGTCTCAATGATCCCCAGACGCCGCATCAGTTCTTCGGCGCGTTCATTGACCGCCTTTCTGCTGCCGCCTGCCTGATAGCCCGGCAGTACAATGTTATCGAGAATGCAGAGTTTTTTCATCATGTACATCTGCTGGAAGATGAAGCCCATCTCATTGAGGCGCAGATGCATCAGTTCTTTTTTGCTTAGATCGGAGAGCTTTCTGCCGGCAAATACAACCTCGCCCGCCGTAGCATTGTCCATGCCGCTGACGGTGTACAGCAGCGTGGATTTGCCGCTGCCGCTTGGCCCCATGATGCTGACAAATTCGCCTTCCTGCATCTCAAAATTGACATTCTGCAAAACATTGTTGCTCCGTGACCGGATGATATAGGTCTTGCAGAGATCTTTCACAGCAATCACTTTTTCCTTCATTGTTTCAACCTCCGTGTAATCATTCTTCGGCAATACTGCCAATGTCAATCCGGTCAATATTTTTCAGTCGGATCAGGGTGGGAATCATGACTGTCAGCAGGGTAATCAGCGGCATTCCGACCCATGTCAGCAGCGGCATGGGAAGGAAGCGGAATCCGGAAAGCCCGATGAACGAGAATAATACTGAAAAGACGGAACTGCCTGCCAGATATGTCAGTGCAATTGCGGTCAGCACGGCAAATGCGGTCAGCAGCAGCATCCGGATGAGCTGTGCTGTTTTGATTTTGCTGTCTCCGAATCCGATGCAGCGCTGAAGCGCAATTTCGGCTTTATCCTCCGAGAGGAAGATGCTCATATACAGCATGGTGAGCAGAATGTTGATCAGAATGACTGTGCCGGTCACGACATCCCGCAGCAGGCGCAGCGGAAGATCATAGGCAGAGAGGAGGCGCTGCAATTCTTCTTTGCCCGTCAGCAGATGTCCCGCAAACAGTGCATTCAGCTTATCGAGTTCCGCCTGCTTGTCTGCACCGGTTATGCGGACTGCGGTGTATCCTGTGAATGAATTTGCGCCTGCATCGTAAGCCTGCCCCATCACGACGGTCGGTAAATTGCCTTCCACGAAGTCAAACAGTCCGGTGACGATGACCTTTTTTTCGTTATGCTGCGTGCCAAGCTTATCCTCTGTGTATTCATCCAGTTCCAGAGCGATTTCATCACCGACCTGAATGCCTCTGCGCCTTGCAGTATAGCTGGAAAGAGCGGCTTCATTTTCGAGGAGCGGCGCTTTGCCTTCGCAGTAAACGATCTGTTCCGGCGCTTCAAACCGGAAGCGCACATAAGCTTCTGTGCGTCCGCCTGTCAGCAGATAGCCATGGTTTTCAAGGAATGTATCGACGTGTGCAGCAATGCCGTTTTCTTCCAGTTCATGATTGAATACGCCCCAGAAGCTTGTATTCTGCGCAAGACTCTTGTTTTCGTAATCTTTCATCATTTCATCGCTGAAATCCGGAAAGAAATCCATTGTGTAGACCATTGCATATTTCATGAAATCTTCGTTCATGACAGAATGATAGAGAAACGAGGTCTGCAAAATCAGCGCACCGCCGAGAGTATAGGCGATGACAAGGAAAATATAGCGCTTGGCATGGGTGAGAATATCCGAGATGCCCAGAAAACAGGCAACCGGCATTTTGCTGCGCCTGTGCAGGAACAGTGCCGGGATTTTGCTGAAGCGTTCGCCGCGGTTTTCGCCGTGAATGGCGTCAATGACGGAGATGCGGTTGATTCTGCGCATGACCGCCATGCAGAACAGGATAATCGCTGCCGTCATCAGCAGCGCAGAGCCTGTGCCGACGAGAATCAGTTCATAGGTCTGCGGCAGGATGATACTGCCTGAAAACATCTGCATGACCTTTCGCGAAAGCGGGAGTCCCGCTGCAATGCCGATGATGCCGCCGGCTATTGCAAAGGCAATGTATTTTGCTGCAAACAGCCAGCGGAATTTCAGCGAGTCAATGCCCATAGCGCGCATCATGCCGATTTCTTTCTCCTCATCGCGCAGGGCAGAAGCCATCGTAAAGCGTATGGTCATCAGGATGATTGCCAGCATAAACAGACTGATCAGAATGATTGCGCACGCAACGAGATATGAGACGACAGAATCATCACTCATGTAACCGGTAAAGTCTGCTGTGGTGAGCTGCGTTCCCTCCAGCAAGGTATAGAAGCCTGCGACGAAGCTTGAGAAGCGTTCGCTGTTCTGCTCAGAACGCTTCAGGGAGAAAACATCGGTTTTGAGGGGATAATCTTCCGCAAGCACTGCATAGTCGTCATCGGAAAGCAGATACCGGAAGATGTAATCGGCATAAGGGTCTTTGTAAAAGCCGGCGATTTCAAATTCGTAAACTCTGCCCATCGGGGTGATGATGCGTACCGTGTCACCGGTTTTTGCCCCTGTGACATCGCGCATTCTGTTGGAGATGCGCACCGTTCCGTTCTGCACATAAAAGGGCTGATCGTTCAGGTCATAGGTAAGATCACAGATGCGGGGCTGCCGTGCAAGAAGCTGTTCGTTCTCAAAAAAACTCTCCTGATCGTTCTCGTCCACATTCTCGAAATCAATCTGGACAGCTTCGTTTTTCAGTGCCTCAGAACGGTGGAACGACTGGATACCGGCGTTTTCCTGAATCAGATTTGTGAGATTCTGTGCATTGATTTCGCGGCGTTCTGCATTTTGTGTCATCAGAATAATGAAATCGGATGTCTGACACCGTTCGCTGGTTCGCTTTGAACCGGTAATCTGCATATAAAGCTGTGAGGTACTCACGAACATCAGCACAGATGCAGCCGCAATAAACAGAAACAAAATGATATTGAGTCCCTTTTTGATTTTCAGATCATTTTTCAGCATCGTAAAGAACATGAATCCGCTCTCCTTTTCCGGGAATGTATGGGGGTGCTTTCTGTCTGCTGTCATCATCATACCACAAAAAGGATTAAAAAGTCCTTAAAACAAGGACAGCCGTCCGGCTTATTGACATCGCGGCGGCATTATGCTATAATAAACTGACAGTTTCCAGCGAAAGAAGGGGGACGTTTCCAATGTATGACAGACAGGCAGCATCATTGCTGGAGGGTACGCCGTGGCGTGAATGGCTCTCCTGCAATGAAGGACAACTGCTGCATATTTTCGAGCCGGAATGCGGCATTTTCATCGCGGAAAGCAAAAATGTGATTGAACGTGCGCTGGCTCTGGGCTATGAGCCGATTTCATTTCTGATTGCGCGCGGGCAGATGCAGGGGGATGTGCAGCAAATGACCGCACAGCATCCGGAGGCATCGTTATATGTGGTCGAAGAAGCGGTTATGGATGCGCTTGCGGGCTGCCATATCGCACGGGGCGTGCTTTGTGCGATGCGCCGCAAAGAGATTCCCGCACCGGAGACCGTCTGTGCAGGGGCATCGCGGATTGCGGTGATTGAGAATGTGGTCAACCCGACCAATCTCGGTGCGATTTTCCGCTCTGCGGCGGCGCTTGGTGCAGAGGGCGTGCTGATCTCCTCCGGCTGTACCGACCCGCTGTACCGGCGTGCTGTGCGTGTCAGCATGGGAACGGTGTTTCAGATTCCGTGGAGTATCCTGCCGGAAGCACCGGATGCATCCGCAGGAATCCGCCGTCTGCAGGCGCAGGGATTTGTCTGTGCGGCTATGGCGCTGCGGCAGGATTCCTGTGCGGTGGATGACCCGCGCATCACGGGGGCGGAAAAGCTGGCAGTCGTGCTGGGCAATGAGGGCGACGGTCTTACGGATGCGACAATCCGTGCGTGCGATTATACGGTGATGATTCCGATGATGCGCGGCGTGGATTCGCTGAATGTTGCGGCGGCAAGTGCGGTCGCATTCTGGGCAATGTGCCGGAAAACAGCGCAGTAACGCAGATTTTGCAAAGGGAGGCAATCCAATGTACGGACTCAAAGTGCGCATTCGTGCGTATACCGATGAAAATGCATATCCGCCGGAGGTCGAAAGCATCATGACGGATTATGACGGGCAGACGCACATCTTCCGGAATGCACTGACGGCGTTCACGGCGGAATCTGCACCGATGATTCCGGGTGACGGCGTGATTCGCTGCCGTGTGCTGTGTGAGGAAAAGCGGTTTGCAGTGGTGGATACCGCACTGCCGGATAATGTGGAATCGGTCATGGGGCAGTCGGAATTCCGCGTGGCATACAGCGATCTGACCGAGGATGCGTGACAATTTACCAAATACACAAAAAAGGGGACATCTGCGGACGGATGCCCCCTTTTGCATTACTGATGCAGACCGTTCTCTGCCGTATCTGTGACCGCATCAAACTGCATATTTGCGTATGTTTTCTGCGGAATCTCAATCAGGAACAGCCAGTACGCCATATCAGCGGTCATGGTTTGCGGCACCTGCCGGCTGATCGTCACCGTTGCGGTCTGATCCGCTGCTGTGATGATGCCTGCAAACGTATCCGTGATGGAACCGCTGCCCTCTGTGACGGAGACTGCCAGCACCATCTGATTTGCGAAGAAATCCTCGCTGTATTTCTGCATGGCATCATGCAGCGTCGGTGCAGAGCTGAACACGCCTTCCGTGAAATGGGCGCTGACATAGGCTTCCAGCTCAGCCGCACTTCTGCACGCCTTGACGGGCAGGTGCATATAATCGGTAAGATTCAGGCGCTCGGCGTTGTCGCAGTCAACTTCGGCGCCTTCTTTCAGCCCGACGCGCACGGTCTGACACTGTGTATTCGCAAGGCTCTGCCGCAGGAGCGACTGCGTATAGATTTGCAGGATTCTCAGCGCATCTTCGATTTGCACGACGCCGTCGCCGTCCGTATCTGCTGCGATGAACTGCGCCGCAGTCAGCGGGTTTTCCTGCTTCATCAGATTCACAGCGGTATACGCTTGCAACACGGTGATTGCATCGTCCAGATCGACTTTGCCGTTTCCGTCCGCATCGCCGGAAAGATAATCCTGATGCACGACCGGCATCACAGTAAAGCTGCGGATGCTAGACGGATAGTCAATCGCATTTGCCAGACCGCGTACCCACGCAAAGCTGATGTCATCCCGCGCTTCCAGTTTTTCGCAAAGCGCTGCTGCATCTTCCAGCTTCAGTTCAACCGTCTTGCCGGTTTCCTTGTCGGTCGGATACCAGCCGTTCAGATTCTGAATGTAGTGATAATCTGCGGTATTCAGCGCGTTTGCGTCGATTTCGTATCCATCAGCGGCGTCAATCCGGAGCGGTGCGGCATCCGTGCCGTAATAGTATTCCGGATTCATAATGTGCGCTGTCAGAATGCCGACCGGTTCCAGCGCAGGATTCTCTGCGCAGAAAGCCATGACCGCATCATAGCTTTTGCCACTCACGATGTAAAGCGTCTCGCGGGTCACGCCGTCGATCAGATTCAGCGGCATCGTTTCCTCGTCAAATGCGTATTCATAGCTGCTGTTGCGCGCTTTCAGGTATTCATCGTAGGTCTGGACGGTCACCTTGCCTTCTGCATCCGGCTTGATCTGTTCGGGGTCGGTACAGCGGCAGGCGATGCCTTCATAGTTATCACGGGTTTTGTAGCCGACAATATCACCGTCAGCGGGCTTGCAGGGTACGGAAACCTCTCCGCGGGAATCAAACACGGCGCATTTCTCCATGACAGTTCTGCGCACATCGGTGGCAGTGAAGGACGTTTCATCCGCTGCAAAGGCTACAGAAACGAGTCCCGATGCAGATAGCATTGCAGCCAGCATCAACGATACAATTCTCATTTTCTTCATGGTAATTCCTCCTGTTTGAGTGCGGGATATTTCTCCGGAGCGGCATCCCGCTTTTGCCGTTCATCTATATATTCGGAATCTCACGGAAAAACCTCACACATTTTTTGGCTTTTTTTCAATTTGTAAGATTTCACAAATTTGCCGCGCAATTATAAACATATTGCACAAATACATTGCGCATCATCTGCCGTTTGCGCGCATACAATTTCCCGAATGGGGGGATACAGATGCAATGGCTCACAATGACAAACCGGTTGCTGTGGGAATGGCTGCTGCCGGTTCTGCTGACGGCTGCTGCGATCGTATGCGGGGTGCGGCAGCGCGGGAGACCGGTTCGCGGCTTCACACGGCTGCTGCGGAATACTTACGGCAGCCTGCTGCGGCGCGGTGCAGATGCCGATACGCGGCAGCAGCGCCGGGTTTTCGCCGCAGCACTCGCCGCGACAATGGGTACAGGCAATCTGACCGGCACGGCACTTGCGCTGATGCAGGGCGGGGCAGGTGCGCTGCTGTGGATGTGGGTATCTGCGCTGCTGGGAATGTTCCTCGTGTATGCAGAAAACCGTCTCGGAATGCGGTACGGCGGGGGGACGGTGGGGTATCTGCGGCACGGGCTGGGGAGCAGGCATCTCGCAGCGATTTTCGCGCTGTTATGCGCCATTTCTGCGCTTGGCATGGGCTGTATGGTTCAGAGTAATACGGCTGCGCAGACGCTGGCAGTATACGGCATACCGGTGACTTGGAGCGGATTGCTGACGGCTGCGGTTCTGCTGCTTGTTCTGACGGGCGGTGCGCGGCGGGTACAGTATGCGGCTGCATGGCTGATGCCGGTGCTGTGCGGGGCGTACCTGCTGATCTGCGCGGTAATTCTGCTGCTGCACTTGCGGGAGATTCCGCTGCTGCTGAAGCGGATTCTGCTTGAGGCGATGGGCATACGGGCTGCCGGACAGGGAATCTCCGCGGCTGCAATGCTGGCTGCACTCAGTACCGGATTGCGCCGCGGGATTTTCTCGAATGAAGCGGGGCTGGGCAGTTCAGCGATGCTGCATTCCGATGCGCCTTTTCGGGATGCCGAAATGCAGGGACAGTGGGCAGCCGCGGAGGTGTTTGCGGATACCGTCATCTGCTGCACCGCGACTGCGCTGGTTTTGCTGCTTGCGCCTGTTCCGCCGGCAGGGGAGGCGGCAGGCTGGCTGATTATGGCTTTCAGGGGACTGCTTGGGAATGCAGCAGGCGGATTTCTTGCGGGCTGCACCGTTTTGCTGGCATTCGGAACGATGCTGGGCTGGTATCCGTGCGGGGCGGCGTGTATGCGTTATCTGTTTGGAAATCACGGAGATGCGCCCTTTCTGACACTGTATGTGCTGTGCGCATTTGCTGCTGCACACGGGAATCCGGCATGGGTCTGGGCGTTGTGCGATCTCTGCAACGGTCTGATGTCTCTGCCAAATCTTTATGCGCTGCTGCGTCTGCGGGAGACGGTTTATCCCGAAAAAAAACGGAGAATCCGGTGACAGATTCTCCGCTTTATTTTGCAGATGCAGCGTTTCAGAATGCGGCGCTGCGCGGTTGCTGTTCAGTCCTTGCGGTCACCCGTCTGTGCGGGATTGACGCCGTTTCGCTTCATCAAAAAGCGCAGGAACAGCGGTGTCAGAATGAAGATCAGCACATAGCCGACAATCATGCTGACAATCAGGGATTTCAGCAGCATCGGGACAAAGGGCGGCTGCGCACCGTGTGCAACCGCGCTGCGGTAACCCAGCAGCACATTGCACAGGGTGATGATCGGGGTATAAATCAGGTCTGAAATCAGGCTGGTGAAAAGTCTGCCTTTCAGCGAAGCGAATTCGATATTGGCTTTGCGGCAGGCGGCACTTCCAACCTTCTGCATCGGCAGCAGAAAACCGATCACAAGGCCGACAGCAATGCTGATAACGGTGCTGATGAGAAATCCGGTCAGCGAAAAACGTCCGGACATCAGATTGCCCAGCAAGGAGAGCAGAACACTCAGCGTCACACTCATCAGGATACTCATTTGCATTCCGATTTTTTTCATTTTAATTCCTCCGTGCATTCAGTTTTCCTGCAAGATGTGCCGCGCAACGTGTACGCCGCTTGCAGATGCGTGTGAGAGGGAGTGGGTCACACCGGAACAGTCTCCGATGACATACAGACCCTCATGTCTGGTCTGGAGATTGCTGTCAATCTCGACTTCCATGTTGTAGAATTTGACCTCGACGCCGTACAGCAGCGTATCGTCATTTGCCGTGCCTGGCGCAATTTTATCGAGCGCATAGATCATCTCAATGATGCCGTCGAGGATGCGCTTGGGTATGACAAGGCTGAGGTCACCGGGCTGTGCGGCGAGGGTCGGCACAACAAAACTCTCCGCAATGCGGGTTGCGTTGCTGCGTCTGCCGCGGATGAGGTCTCCGAAGCGCTGCACAATCACACCGCCGCCGAGCATATTGGAGAGCCGGGCGATGCTTTCGCCGTAGCCGTTGCTGTCGCGGAAAGGCTCGGAGAAATGTTTGCTGACCAGCAGCGCGAAGTTGGTATTATCGGTATGGAGCGCGGGGTCTTCATAGCTGTGGCCGTTGACGGTGACGATGCCGTTGGTATTTTCGTTGACTACGACGCCGTGCGGATTCATGCAGAAGGTACGCACGAGGTCTTCAAACTGTTTGGTGCGGTAGACGATTTTGCTCTCGTAAAGTTCATCTGTGAGGTGGGAGAAAACCGCCGCAGGCAATTCCACGCGCACACCGATGTCCACGCGGTTGGAGCGTGTGGGGATGCTGAGTGCCGTGCAGACAGATTCCATCCATTTGCTGCCGCTGCGGCCAACGGAAATCACGCAGATTCTTCCGGAATACTCATTCCCGCCTGCGCGGAGAAGATAGCCGTTTTCGGTCTGCGAGACGGTTTCGATCTCTGTTCGGAAATGAAAATCCACCTGATCTTTCAGGGCGTTATAGAGGTTTTCCAGCACGATGTAATTGATGTCTGTACCAAGATGCCGTACCTGTGCATCCAGCAAATGGAGATCATTCTCGAAGCATTTTTTCTTGATGGCGGTATTGGCAGTTGAATAGAGTTTTGTTCCCTCTCCGCCGTATTGCAGATTGATCTGATCGACATAGCGCATGAGATCCAGTGCCTCCTGCTTGCCGATATATTCATACAGTGTACCGCCGAACTGATTGGTGATATTGTATTTGCCGTCTGAGAATGCACCTGCACCGCCGAAACCGTTCATAATGGCGCAGGTTTTGCAACGGATGCAGCTCTTGATTTTCTTTCCGTCGATCGGACATTTCCGCGCACTGAGCGGATTTCCGCACTCAAATACGCCGATCTTCAGACCGCGGTTTTCTTTGCACAGCTCATACGCCGTGAAGATGCCGCCCGGTCCTGCACCGACGATTACGACATCATATTCCTGCCGCAATGAAATCTCCCCCTCATATTATGATCCTGCAAATCCGCATAAGCCGGATCGCTGAATTTATTATACCATATTATACCGAAAAGTGCAATGGGAGAAGGAAAAACAATTTTGACCTTTCGCTTCCTGAGAATAAAAACGGAGCCGCGCACGGCGCGGTTATACCATATTATATTGTAAAATTCAATGGCGCAGAGGAAAAAAAGCGACACAGTCTGCCGATTGATATGAAAACGGAGGGCGGCACTGCCGCCTCAGCTTGTCGATAAAGGTATCGCTGCGCGATGATTATAATGGGGCGCT
>DGVV01000027.1 GCA_002395085.1 Ruminococcus sp. UBA4275
ACGGCAGCGGCAAGAGCTTCCTGCTCCAGACCATCCGCAACTATGCCATGGAGCGCGGATTTGCCGTCTGCGATGCCGACCTCTCGCCGGAGCGCAGATTGCAGGGCGCAAACGGGCAGGGGCTTGCGACTTATAAGGAGCTGATGCAGAATCTCTCCACCAAAACCAAGCCCGACGGCGGCGCGCTGACGCTCATCCTCGACAAGTGGATCGACGGCATCCGCACGAAAACAGCCGCAGAAACCGGTCTTGCACTCACGGATCCTGCGTTTCACGCGCAGGTGCGCCGGCAGATCTATGCGGTCATCAGCAGCTTGCAGGAGATGGTTCACGGCTTTGAATTTGCGGCGCTGCTTGAAAAATACTATCAGGCGTTTCTGGATGACAACGCCGAACTGAAAGCCAGCATCATCAAATGGTTCCGCGGCGAATATCAGAACAAAACCGAAGCCAAAGCCGCACTCGGCGTCAATATCTGCATCCGCGATGACGACTGGTACGAATACATCAAACTGTTTGCTGCGTTCCTGCGGCAGGCGGGCTATCAAGGCCTGCTCGTGCTGGTCGATGAACTCGTCAACCTCTACAAGATTCCGCAGAAGGTCTCGCGCGAAAAGAATTACGAAAAAATTCTCACCATGTACAATGACACCATGCAGGGCAAGGCACAGTACATCGGCATCATCATGTGCGGCACGCCGCAGTGCATGGAAGATCCTCGCCGCGGGCTCTTTTCATACGATGCGCTGCGTTCCCGTCTCGCAGACGGCAAATTCAGCGAGGGGCAGGTCAATCTGCATCAGCCGATTATCCGCCTGACCGCACTCGGTCCTGCGCAGATGCGCATTCTCGTGGAAAAACTGGCTGAAATACACGCTTCCCTCTACGGCTATGAACAGATCGTTTCGCCGGAGGATATGGATGCGTTCATCCGCATCGAATTCGGACGCATCGGCGCGGACAGCAATCTCACCCCGCGTGAGGTCATCCGCGATTTCATCGAAGTACTGGACATCATTCAGCAGAATCCGGATACCAATGTCGCCGCGCTGCTCGGCTCAGACGATTTCCGGTTTACGCAGACAGCACTGGAATCGCAGGAGACCGTCGAGGAGGAATTCGCTGAATTCACCCTCTGAAATCCCATCCGCATCTCCCTTGCAGACAGCATGAGGAGTGCGGAATGTGCGGCATCCCGAAGCGGACGCTTTGCATTCCACACTCCTCATACATTCGTTTGCAGGAGCAAGAATAAAATCAAAGGAGTTTTTACCAATGACCAAACTGAAGATTTCTGCATTTGCTGCATCCGCTGTGATGCTCATTTCCCTGTGCGGCTGCGGACAGGATGCCGCAAACGGCGAGGCAGGCACCACCGCCCCCGCCGCTGCAAACAGCGCTTCTGCTGAGAACAGCGCCGCGGAGACTGCCGCAGCAGACGGCAATTCGTTCATCATCACGCTGTATCCGAAGTACGCACCGATTACCTGCGAGAACTTCGAGAAGCTCGTTACTGACGGCTTCTATGACGGTCTCACCTTCCACCGCGTTGTCGATGACTTCATGGCGCAGGGCGGCGATCCCGAAGGCACCGGTATGGGCGGCAGCGACAAGAACATCAAGGGCGAATTCAGCAACAACGGCGTCAAGAATGATCTCTCGCACAAGCGCGGTGTCATCTCCATGGCGCGCAACGGCTACGATATGGACAGCGCTTCCAGCCAGTTCTTCATCTGCTACACCGACTGCTCCCAGTGGCTTGACGGCGATTACGCCGCGTTCGGTGAGGTCACCGAAGGCATGGAAGTTGTCGATGATTTCCTCAAGGTCGAGCGCGTGGTGGGCAGCGACGGCGCACAATCCTCCCCGACTACCCCGATTGTCATGGACAAGGTTGTCATGATCGAGGATGACGCGGACGGCAATCCGCGTGTGCAGGTCACGATGCAGGACTTCCTCCCGAAGGGCTAATCTTCCGGATCCTCTGCATCGTCATCATCTTCGGTATATTCCAGGATGTCTCCCGGCTGGCAGTGCAGCGCTTTGCAGACCGCGTTCAGGGTCGAGAAGCGGATTGCACTGACCTTGCCGGTCTTGAGCTTGGAAAGATTGACATTGCTGACGCCGACCTTTTCGCTCAGCTCATTGAGACTCATTTTCCGGTCTGCCATGACGCGGTCAAGCCGCAAAATAATTGCCATGATACCGCCTCACAATGTCTCGTCGGATTCCTGCTGGAGCATTGTTCCGTAATAGACGATCTCACGGATAAAGAGCAGCAGCAGACAGATTCCGATGAAAAATCCGTTGCATCCCACAATCAAAATGAGCAGACCGTTTCGCATCCGGATCAAAAGAGATTCATCCGTTACGGTAAAGATGTAGAGCAGCGCCTCGGTCAGCGCGGGCAGCACCGACAATACACCCATAAGAATCGCCGTCACTTTCAGTGACCGGACATTCTGCACTGTATAGGGCAGACCGTTCCTGCACAGCCGCCACAGCATCGGCAGAAGCTGTACACAAATTACAAGCGAAATCACCGACGTAATCAGCATTACAGCAGTTAAGGAAATATCAACAGTGAAGGATCCCGCCAAAGCTTGGAGTAACGGCAACAGTTTTCTGCCGGTGATGATAATTCCCAGCGCTGCCATCACCAGCGCCGCTTTGCCAATGATCTGCATCCGCTTTGTCAGCTGCTCTGAAGTCATTTGCTGCATATTCATAAACTGTACCTCCTTGCATTACAGGGTTTCATCTGATTCTTGCTGGAGCGCTGCGCCGTATGCGGCAATCTCCGTACAGAGAAACAGCATCCCGAAAAACCAGACGGACAGGTTCTTCTCAAAAATCATAACAAAACACTGCCGGAAATATCCCTTGAAGCTCAGAGCCGGCAGAAACGGAAGGTTTTGCAGCAGCGGCAGCCCTGCGCGTATGCCCATCAGCAGCGTACAGATGCGCAGTGTCTTCACATTCTTCTGCGTAAACGGGACGCCGTCTTTGCGGATGCGCCGGTACAGGATGACCGTCAGCACCAGAATGGCGATCAGGATTGCGGTGTTTGGCAGCGTGTCCTTCCAGAAATCGTCGTAGTAGCCCATGCCCGTCTGAATATGGGAAAGGAAATCCGTGCCCTCACCGTACTGCGTGACATAGATCCGGTACATATAAAAACTGGACAGAAGCCGGAGCAGCTCCCAGACAACGGCAAACCATGTCAGGCGCACTGCCCATTTTCCGAATTTTTGGATGCGGTTTGTCAATTCTGTTTTCAGTTGATCGTGATTGTGTTTCATTCTAATCCCTCCCTGTGAAATTGCAGATCGCCGGCTGATCTGTTGTCTATAGGATAGCACAGCATTTTACGTTTGTCAACTACTTTTTATCGTTTATCGTTAATTTTCAGCAAACTGCATGAGCAAAGGCAGGTTCATCCCGCCCCTGTTGATGCATTTTGCCGATAAATTTTTATCGTTTATCGTTAAATTCAGAAGGAGGCTCTCCGCATGGACGCATTCAGCCGCTATGCACCCTTTATTCAGGAGTATATTTTTCGCAGCGGCTGGGAGAAGCTCCGTGCCGTGCAGGTCGCCGCTGCCGATGCCATTTTCAATACCGATCAGAATGTGCTGATCTCTGCGTCCACGGCATCCGGCAAGACCGAAGCCGCCTTCTTCCCCGTACTGACGCTGCTCTCCGAAGAGTCGCCTGCGTCGATCGGGGCAGTCTATATCGCGCCGCTGAAAGCGCTCATTAACGACCAGTTTGACCGCATGACCGTGCTCTGTGAGGATGCAGACATTCCGGTCTGGCGCTGGCACGGCGATGTCGGACAGTCGCAGAAGGCAAGGCTCATCAAAAAGCCCTCCGGCATCCTCCAGATTACGCCGGAATCGCTCGAAGCACTCATGCTTCATAAGCACGCCGCCATCCCGAAGCTGTTTCACGATCTGCGCTTTGTCATCATTGACGAGGTACACTCGCTCCTGCGCGGTGACCGCGGCGGGCAGACGCTCTGTCTCATCGAACGGCTCAGCGATCTCTCCGGCGCTGACCCGCGGCGCATCGGGCTCTCCGCAACCATCGGTGACCTCGAACAGACCGCGCAGTATCTTGCGGCAGGCTCAAAGCGGGGCACGGTCATCCCGCGCATTGAACAGCAGAAAACAACGTGGCGGCTCTCTATGGAGCATTTCTATGTAATGGATACGCAGGCTGCCGAAAATGAACAGCAGCCCGCCATGATGTCGCTCTGCAAGGATTACTACGCACTCGATCTCCCGCAGCAGGTGCTGCATCCGGATGCACCGGAGATCGACACGCCCGAACCCGAACGCGATACCCCGCCGCAGCACGCCGACCCCGGTTACGGCTACATCTTCTCGCATACACGCGGCAAAAAATGTCTCGTGTTCGTCAATTCGCGTGAAGAATGCGAAGCCGTCACAACCTCGCTGCGCCAATACTGTGCCGCAAACCGTGAGCCGGACCGCTTTCTCATCCACCACGGCAATCTCAGCGCCGCATTCCGCGAATCTGCTGAGGAACTGATGAAGGATGAGGAGCAGATTCTCACAACCGTCACCACCGCAACGCTCGAACTCGGCATCGACATCGGCAAGCTCGAACGCGCCTTTCAGCTCGATGCACCGTTTACGGTGTCGTCGTTTTTGCAGCGGATGGGACGCACCGGCAGACGCGGTCTGCCGCCGGAAATGTGGTTCGTGATGCGCGAGGATGAACCCGAAGCCCGCGCCATGCTGCCCTCTACCGTCCCGTGGAAGCTCTTGCAGGGCATCGCACTGGTGCAGCTCTACGCCGAGGAAAAATGGGTTGAGCCGCCGAAACTCGACCGCCTGCCCTTCTCGCTGCTCTATCACCAGACGCTCAGCGTTCTCGCCGCAAACGGCGAAATGACCCCCGCACAGCTCGCAGGGCGCGTCCTGAAATTGCAGCCCTTCCGCCGCATCACGCTGGATGACTACCGCATCCTGCTCAATCACCTCATTGACAAAGACCATATCCAGAAAACCGAACGCGGCGGGCTGATCGTCGGGCTGGCAGGCGAAAAGGTCGTCAACCACTTCAAATTCTATGCCGTCTTTCAGGACAGCGAGGAATTCACTGTTCGCAGCGATGCGCAGGAGATCGGCACGATTGTCCTGCCGCCGCCCGCCGGTGAGAAAATCGCAATCGCTGGCCATGTCTGGGTCGTGGATGAGGTCGATTTTGAGCGGCATCTGGTCTACTGCACCATGATTGAAGGCAAAGTACCCGCCTATTTCGGAGACTGCCCCGGCGACATCCAGACCAAAATTCTCGAACGGATGCGGCAGGCGCTGCGCGAGGAGGTCATGTATCCGTATCTCATGAAAAACGCGCAGGCACGTCTGAAACTCGCACGGCATACCGCCGCGAACGCCGGCATTGACCGCGAACCGCTCATCCGCATGGGCGAAACCTCTTGGGCGCTGTTCCCGTGGCTGGGCAATTACGCCTTCCTCGCGCTGGAACGCTTCCTCAAGATCAAATGCGCTGCGGCGCTCGGTCTGCGGGGACTCTCCCCCGCCCGTCCCTACTACATCACCTTCCAGATGCGCGCTGACCGCGAAACCTTCTTCCGCGTTCTGCGCGAGGAAGCGGCAAAGGATTTTGACCCGATGGAGCTGGTCTATCCTGATGAGCTGCCGCTCTTTGAAAAGTACGACGAATTCGTGCCGCCGGAACTGGTCCGCAAGGGCTTTGCGTGCGGCATCCTCAATATCAGCGAAATGAAAGCGCGCATCGCGGACTGGACAGGAAGTGTCTGCGGCGATGCTCTGACATAAATCTCCGCAGCGATCCAAATACACAGGCGCGATTCGCTGCACACCCTTTCGAGAGGGATAAAGAAAAAAAGGGGAATACCAATCATGAAAACTCACCGGATCATCGGTACGGCAGCAGCACTTGCCGTACTCTGTCAAAGCGTCTTACCGGTCATGCCTGCCGCTGCTGCACAGTCTGCGGGGGCGGCAGATCCGGAAGACTTCGCCGCTGCCGTGCGGGAGATTGTGCAGGGCGATGCCGACCGCACAATTTTTCAGGAGATCACATTCGATCCCGCCGCCGGCACACTCATCTGCGACGGCACGGACGCCGGAACATCCTGCGGAGATCTCATCGTGCGGGACGGCGAACTGATGCTGAAAACAAAGCAAACACACAAAAAATCCGGAATATCTGTCCAGAGCATCGAGCCGTATGCGCCCTTTGCCGATGCCGCTGCCGAAAACGGGTTTACCTATACCGAGTCGGACGGCATACTGACCGTCACGAATGAATTTCAGACCGCCCGCCTGATTGTGAAGGCAAAAGGCAGCATCCCGCGGTACGGTTCTCCGCTGCGCATTGCAGAAGGCTGCTATGATCTGCATATTCTGCAATATGCTGCCCCCGCCGATGCCCTTGCTGCCTATCAGCAGTACAGCAAAGATCCGGCTGTTCAGTTTGTGCAGCCCTCACACCGCGTTCAGCTTGACCCCGCACTTTCTGAGGCGGAGGTCAGCGATGTGCAAAGCGGCATCTACAATACATGGGGCGCAGATGCCATCGGTTCGGAGGATTTTATTCATACGTATCTGAATGCGGAATTGCTGCCGGATGTGACCGTTGCCGTCATTGATACCGGCATCAATACGCAGCCTGCCCTCTTTGACGGACGCATCCTCGAAAACGGCATCAATATTTCCGATTCCGGCGACGACACCGTCACGGATGATATGGGACACGGCACACACGTCACAGGCACAATCTGCGAACTGACCACACCGAATGTCTCAATTCTGCCGGTCAAGACATTTGACCGCGAAGGTTCATCCTCCGATGAACAGATTTATCTTGGCATTCTGTACGCCATCGAAAACGGCGCAGACATTCTCAATATGAGTTTCGGCGGACTCGGCGTCAGCCCGCTGGAAGTGGAAGCAATGGCAATAGCCGACCGCAGCGGTGTCATTGCCTGTGCGGCTGCCGGCAATAACGGCGACGACGCTGCCTATTACTATCCGGGCGGCATCGAAAGCTGCATCACAGTCGGCGCAGTGGATGTGCGCAATCAGCGCGCCGCATTCTCCAACAACGGCGAAATGCTGGATGTCTCCGCTCCGGGTGTGGATGTCCGCAGCTACACGCACATCGGGGAGGAACTGGGGTATAAATCCGGCACAAGCATGGCAACCCCGCACGTTGCTGCCTGCTGCGCCCTGCTGCTGAGTCACGATCAATCCCTCACGCCGGACCGCGTTCAGGCGCTCATCAACCGCAATGCCGCAGATCTCGGTGCGCCCGGCTTTGACACGGAATTCGGCTGGGGCATGGTGAATCTGCGCGATTTCCAGTGGGATGACGGCATCTGCCGCGCACCGGAATATTCCCGCAAATCCGGCAATTACGGCAAGCCGCAGACCGTGGAACTCTCTACCGTCACGGAAGATGCCGTGATCTATTATACCACCGACGGTTCTGTGCCGACCGCTGAAAACGGCATCCTGTATACCGCACCCATCGAAATTACGGAAACAACGTATCTGCGTGCCATTGCCTGCCGCGAAGGCTTTCAGGAGAGTGTACCTTCCGAAGCGGTTTACCAGATCGGCGGTACGGATACTGCCGATTCCCTCACGATTGAAAACGGCATCGTGACGCATTATACCGGCATTCTGAAGGAAGTCACCGTCCCCGCAGAGGCAGACGGCAAACCCGTCACCGGCATCGCGGAGGGCGCATTTGCAGATAATCATTTCGTGACCACTGTCTCGCTGCCTGACAGCGTGGTTTCCATCGGCAAGGATGCCTTCCGGCGCTGCACCGCACTGGAATCGCTGCGGGCAAAGGGTGTGAAGGAAATCGGAGCAGGGGCGCTGGCTGACTGCACCGCCCTGACGGAATTTACCCACACCGCACGGCTGACGAGTCTCGGTGCATCTGCCTTTGCAAACTGCATCAGCCTCACGGAGCTAAGTCTCAGCGGCATCCGCGAACTGCCCGATTCCCTTTGCAGCGGATGCGTCGCGCTGGAGACACTCAACGTTCCGGATGCGGAAACATTTGCCGACAAAGCCTTCTGTGATTGCAGCCGTCTCACCGAAATCAACTGCGACTGGAAAAAGATCCGCGCAATCGGAGAACAGGCTTTCGCCGGATGCAGCAGATGGAACGGTGATCTGCTGCTATCATCCATTGAAACGCTCGGTTCTGCTGCGTTTTACAGATGCAGCAGTCTGATGCGGCTCTCGCTGCCGGAGACGGTCACTGTGCTGCCGGATTCGCTGCTGATGAATTGTTCCGGACTGCGCCTGCTGCAGCTCCCCGGCGTAACCGAATTGCAGGCAAACGCGCTCGCCACACACGGCACACGCGATGACCTGACTGTGGAACTCAATTACAGCCGCCTCACCGCCATCGGAGACGGTGCTTTCTCCGGATTCCGCATCGGCAGCCGCTGGGAAACCGTGACATTCGCATCGCTGCGGGAAATCAGCCCGCACACCTTCGCCGGTGCATCCGCAGATGCACTGGAATTCCCTCTGCTGACCGAAATTCCCGCTGCCGCATTTTCGGAGCAGGGCATCACGATGCTCAGCATCCCACAGGCAGAAAAACTCGGTGAAAACAGTCTGACCGGATGCCTCGCCGTTCACATGACCGGCAAGATGCAGAAAATCGGCAGCAATGCCCTCCCCGATGGCATCTATGTCGTCACGCATGACCAGATTCCCGCGCTCAGCGCCTTCGGAAACTGCGTTCTCTGCGATGAACCGCTCATCATGGGCGTCAACAGCAAATCTGCCGCGGTCACACAGCATCGTGCGATGCCGCTGCGCGTTCTCGCTATGGGCGATGCACTGACCTATCAGTGGTACATGACTGACGGCGATTCCCGCACGGCAATCTCCGGCGCAGATACCCCCTGTTATACACCCGATACCGCAGAAACCGGTACGCAAAATCTGGTCTGTGTCATCACGGATGCCGCAGGGAAAACCGATGAAGTGCCGGTGCAGCTCAATGTACAGGCGGAAACCGAATCTCCTGCCCCGCTTCTTCCGGATGAAACGGTCTATCCCGATGCCGGCAGCGAAATCTGCTGTCAGATTGTACCGGAACATTCGGGCAGTTACCGCATTGCCGCAGAGGGCAATTTCCCGATCACCGGTACACTGACAGACCCAAGCGGTCAACCCCTTGCGCTGCTGCACAATGAATCCGACGGCAGCAGCACCCTCACAGCAGAGCTGGTTGCCGGTACACGCTATCTCCTGACAGCATCCGGCAAATGGAACGGCATCTGCTCCCTGATACTGACGCAGACAGCATCTGCGCCGCACGACATCGCGGACTGCAATGTCACTGTGCGCGCCGCTGCGGATACCTCGTATGATCACCAGTATATTCCGCTTGTGACGGTGCTTTCACCCGAAGGCAAAATGCTTTCAAAAGGCAAGGATTACATCCTGCGGACATACTGGCACAATCAGAACTGCACTGTCTCGATTTTCGGCATTGGCAATTACCGCGGCTATACGGAACGCACGGAACAGGTCTGTACGCGCCTGACCGAAGATACACCCATTCCGGTTTCGCTGGAAAGTTCTGCGGACAAAGCCGTTTTCCTGTTTGTGCCGCGCAGCACCGGCAAATACGCCCTCTATTCCACCACCGCAGAGGGCTACGCTGAGGAACTGAAAAATTTTTACCGCACCGGTTCGTATCCGGGCGGCTCGCATTATGTCAACATCAACACGAAAATGTATCTCTCCGATACCCCTGACGGCAGCAATGTTCTCTGCAATGCCAGCTCCTACGTTCTGCAATCCGGCTACTATTTCACGCTGGAACGGGAACTGAACGCCGGTCAGAATTACTATCTGATTTGTTCTGCTGACCGCGCCGCGGAATACAGAGTTGTCGCCTCAAACACACGCAAATCGCTGCGGAATGCAAAAGTGACATCGGAATTCATTGCGAACTATAACCCCGAACAGCCCGATGTGCAGGATGTCACCGTCACACTTGCCGGCGAAACATTGCAGGAGGGCATCGACTACTTCCGCGTGGACAACAGTACGGATGTCCCCGGCACGGCTGCCATCGCCATCATCGGCACGGGACTCTACACGGAACGCACGACCCAGCAGTACGACATTCTGTTCCAGGGTGCAAAGGGTGAACGCATCAACGCGGAAATCGGGACACCGCTGACCATTACCTGTGCAGCAAACCGTCTCGAACAGGTCTGGTTTACCGTAGATGCCTGTGCGACTGACCGCGACACCATCCGCACCCGCATTCTCAATGAGCGAATCAGCGGCACAAAACTGCTGTATTCCCTCTACCGCTACAACGCAAGAACTCGTCTTTACACGCAAATTTATCCGATCGACGGCGAAAAGGATGACTATTCCCTGCGCAACGGCACTTACTGCCTCACCCTGTGCCGGCAGTACCCGCAGCAAGGCACAGCCGGCAAGATTACCGTGCTGTATCCGCGTTCGCTGCCTGATGCCGCTCTTGAAATCGGAACTGCTGTTTACACCGGCGATGACATCGCTGCACCGGTCACGGTGACTGCGGCTGACGGCACGCTGCTGGAATGCGACAAGGATTATACCGTCAATTATCCGGACGGTCACACACTGTTTGGCGAGACACCGTTCATCCTTCGCGCCGGAAATACCACATACGGCAATGTAAACGGTACATTCCGCATCACGGTTGATCTGCCGGCAGATGCACCCGTACTGCCCATCGGCACAAACACCGCAAATGTTACACTGGAAAACCGCCTTGCAGTTTACCGCATTGCACCGGAAACAGATACTTCATATCTGCTTGGCACAAATGAAGTCGCCAATACGGTTCTGCGCGTTTTCGCCCCGGACGGCGAATTGCTGGAACAGGCTTACGGAAACGGCGCAAAATCCGTCCGGTTCGATGTCCCTGCCGGTGAAACCCGCTATGTGATGATCAAATTCAACGGGACTGCGCGTTCCGGTAAAATCGACTTCTTCCTCGAAACCACCATGAAGCAACTCGAAGCCTGCACCGTTGAAGCGCCGCCGCAATTCTGGACCGGTGAACGCATCCTGCCGGATGTCACATTCACAGACGGCGACTATACGCTTGTGGAAGGCAGGGACTATCAGCTTCGCTATACCGCAGATGACGTGCAAATCGGCCTCGCAACGGCAAATTATACCGGCATCGGTGAATACTTCGGCATCTGTGATGTAGAATACCCGATTATCGCGCCGGATCTTGCCGGTATGAATCTGGAAGCAATCCCGCTGCTGACAAACCGCACGTTCAGTGCCGCAATGGAGGACGACGAGGAGTACCTGCTTTGCAAATATACTGCCGGTCTCACGACGCCGCTGCATCTGGATGTTTTTGAAGCCTACTGCAAGCTGTATGTGCAGCGCTATGATGCAGACGGCACTTATCTTGACAGCATGGCGGTGGAATCTGCAAATGCGATGGAATTTGATATGGAAGCCGGCGAAACGACGTATCTGCTGATTTCGCCTACGAACATTTCCAGCTGGAACCGCATCTTCAAATTGCAGCTTTCCGATTTTGACAGTTCGGAATACCGGCTCCTGCCCGATGAAGAAAACGGCGTAACCTACCGCATTTTCGATGCACTTGGATACGCTGAGGTGTTCTCGCTGAATACGTCGTGCAGCAAAATCTCCCTGCTGCCGGAAATTGAGGGAATCTCAGTACAAAATGTTCCGGAGGGACTGTTCACGAAAATCCCCACAGATACGGTCATTTACGGCTATGAAGGCTGTCCTGCGGCAGCGTACGCAAACCGCTATTACTTCGCGTATTTCCAGTATGAACGCAAGACGCAGACTGCGGGCGACCTCAACCGTGACGGCATTTGTTCGGCTGCGGATGCGGTGCTGCTTGTCTGCCTGATGACCGAACTGGAAGCCGCGAACGCTGATCCTGAACTGCTGCAACTCGCAGACATCAACGGCGACAGTTTCATTGACCTCACCGACTACCGCCTTCTCACGCAGATGATGGACTGACCATCACACAAAAAACGGGATCTGCCGCAAAAGCAGATCCCGTTTCAGTCTGTAGATAAAGTGTCTCCGACGGATTTATATTGAGGGTGCCGCTCGCTTCGCATGAATTTGCAGGCAAATTCACCTCAAACTCCCGCTTAAGGGCTACTAGCCCTTAAGAATCCCTTTTTTGGAACAATATGAAAAAGAACGTATTTGCTATATTTCACATAAATGGGATTCCAAAGGGATAGTATCCCTTTGGCGGGGTATGGGTGAGTTTGCTTGCAAACTCACCGCGGAGTGT
>DGVV01000147.1 GCA_002395085.1 Ruminococcus sp. UBA4275
TATTCCGCAGGACGAGGATCATGTGCGACTGCTCATGTATGCTGTTCGCCTGAATCCGGGTGCAACATCTTTGACAGAGCATGACTGGTACGATTACCGCGAGGACGCAAATGTCTGCGGATACTGCAAGTGTATTCTCGGCAAATGCAAGGTCACTGATCTGATGGCGCAGATGGCACAGCTTATCGCAGAGGTGCAGGAAAACAACGAGACCATCGAAGAACTGACCAATAAGGTCGAGGAGCTTGAGGCAGAGGTTGAAGATATCGGGGATATTGTTGCGGCAGGACAGTGCGGTGAGAATGTGTTCTATGCTATGTATTCCACTGGTAAGGTGCTGCTGAAAGGTTCCGGTGACACATACGATTACGGCAGTTCAAACCGTTCTCCGTTCTACAGAAATGATGATGTTAAGAGTGTTGTGATTTCGGAAGGTGTAACAAGCGTCGGTGATGATCTGTTTATCCGGTGTCTGAATCTTGAATCAGCATCGCTGCCGACCACAGTAACATCAATCGGCAGCACAGCATTTATGCCGGCAGATGAAATGATCGGTGCTGCCGGAAAGCTGACAAGCATCACGATTCCACAGGCAGTGACAAGCATCGGTGGCGGCTGTTTCTGGGGCTCTGCTCTCACATCCGTTACAATCCCGCCAAATGTTGCAACTGTGGGAAACTATGCGTTCCGAGATTGTTCCAGACTGACTACCGTTCGTTATGAAGGCACTGTGATCGGCGGATATATGTTCGGAAGCTGTACAGCACTGAGCAGCTTTACAATCGCAAACACCGTCACAAGAATCGGTGAACACTGCTTCAATTACTGCGGAAATCTTGAAACGATCACCTATGAGGGCAGCCTTGAGCAGTGGCAGGCCATCACAAAGGGTACAAACTGGGACGGAAAAGGCGGTCAGGGCATTGCGGTTTCCGGTCTGACAAGAATCAACTGTCTGGACGGATTTATGGAATGGGATGATGAGAATCATGAATGGAAAGTCGGTGAGGAATAATGTGGAAATTTCTTGTAAAAAACCAGAGCATTGAGATCATTGAGCGAGAGGTACTGGCAGACCACCAGATCCAGTATGTGCAGTTCAAATTCACATTTGACGGCGACTGGAAGCGTTTTCACAAGGTCGTGCAGTTCTCTCAGTGCGATGAGGTGTATTCCGTTGTTCTCGGTGTGGACGGCACAAGCTGTTATCTGCCTGCGGAGCTTCATGTGGGTGCGGTGAAGATGGGCGTCTACGGCTACGACACGGCATCGGATACGACCGTGAGAGCAACGACTGTTCCGGTCACACTGAATATCCGTGAATCCGGATTTGAAGGCGAAGAACCGCCCATCCCGCCGACACCGGATCTGTATACACAGCTTCTGAAACGCATCGAGGATGCAGAGCATGGACTTGACGGCAAATCCGCCTATGAGATTGCGTGTGATCACGGTTATGTCGGCACTGAGGAGGAATGGCTGGAAAGTCTGAAGGGCAAGGACGGTATTACACCGGATATGTCCGAGTATCCGAAAACAACGGAAGTGCAGACGATTGTGGAAACAGTTATTCAGCCTGTTGCAGAGGATGCTCATACGCATGACAACAAAGAAACGCTTGATGCGATTACACCGGAACTGTTTTCTGACCTCTCCGGCTTGCAGCAGTTTGAAGATAGTACGACCTATGAGATTCAAACGCTGAACGAAGCTGTGGAGAATCTCAGACCAAGCACGCACAGCCATGCAAATCTTGATGTGCTAAATGCTCTGACCGCAGAACTGCTGGCTGAATTGCAGGGACTTCAGCAGTTTGAGGACAGTACACAGTATGATATTCACGACATCCGAGAGGCTTTGCTGCCGATCAGTTCTGCGGCGCACACGCATAACAACAAGGATGTTCTGGATACCATTACAGAGCAGTATATCCGTGATTTGACAGCTTTTCAGGCATCGACCGCCAACGCTTTGCATGGTTTGTCCACCGGACTGAGCGAGGTTTCGGCACAGGCGCATTCCCATACCAACAAAGCTGTGCTGGATACGATCACGGAACAGTATATGCAGGATCAGGTGGCATTTCAGGCATCGACTGCAAATGCCCTGCATGGGCTTTCTACAGGTCTCAGCGAGGTTTCGGCGCAGGCGCATTCTCATGCGAATAAGGCTGTGCTTGACAACATTACACAGGAAATGATCGATGACATGGGCTCCATTTCGACTGTAGTCGGACAGGCGCACTGGCATCACAACCTCACAACGCTGAACAGTATCACGGAATCCCATATCAGTCGGTGGAATGAAGCATACACTGCCGCAATGAACCTCAACGAGCGTGTGGGTGTCAACGAGGGGGTTTTTGAGCGTTTCAAGACGGAGATTCTCTATGATATGCAGGGTGCAAAGACCTCTATCTCGGAGATCAGTACCCGTCTCGCGGCAGTGGAGGAAGCACTCTCCAGTGTGGAGACCGCACTTGCGGCAATCGTGGAGGTGACAGCATGAGCATTGCAAATTATCTGACAGCTCTCGATGAACAGCGAGATGCTTTAGCACGAAATCTGACTGCAATGGGTGTATCTGCATCGGAAACTGAAAAGCTGAATACGCTCGTGCCGAAGGTGCTGCAAATTCCGCAGACAAAGCCGGATATCACGCTGTTCAAGGCATCTATCGACACGCTTCATGACTACGGAGAGAAAGTTTATACGTTCTATAATGACGGCTACCGTTCTCTCGCAGGATTCACAGAAAACTATCCGCATTTCTGCTGTGAGGAGAACGGTTTTGCGATCTACTACAATCAGCCGGATTTTAACTGGGGACAGACCATTTACACGATGTGTGTGGAACCTGTTCACATCAGTTCTTCCAACAAAATCATGATTAGCTACAAGTCTGGCGCTACGGATATCGGCGGAATGTGGCTTGTTCCGAAAAGCAATGGAACGCTTTCTCCGGCGGATACAGCAAGGTATATCTATGAGTCCATTCAGAACAATACAGCGATTTCCGTGCCGTTCGGCTGGCTCGGCTCTGTGGGCAATTATATCAATGTGCTGCACGAATGCAGCGGCATCAACACCGGCGACTACTATCTTGCATGGAAGGCGGTCACGGACAACACAAGCCCGATGATCCGTTCGGTCAAGATCGTGGATGTGACAATTTAACAGGAGGACGTTGAAATGAAAGAAAATATCTGTACTGCCGCCGGGGTGATCGGCGGCTTTTTTGCGGCATTGCTCGGCGGTTGGGATTCAGCTCTCATCACGCTTGTGCTGTTCATGGCAATCGACTTCACCACAGGTCTGATCGCTGCATCTATGGGCAAATCCAAGCACAGCAAGACCGGCAGACTCAGTTCCAAAGCGGGCTGGGTGGGACTTGCAAAGAAATTCTGTATCCTGCTCATGGTTGTGGTGGCTGTACGCATGGACATTCTGATTGGCACGACCTACATTCGTGACGCAACTTGTATCGGCTTCTGTGTCAACGAGCTACTTTCGATTATCGAGAACACCAGTCTTATGGGCATCCCGTATCCGCCTGCGATCAAGAAGGCAATTGAGGTGCTTCAGAAAAGAGCCGCGCATATTGACGATGAAATCCAGGAAATGATCGACAACATGGAGGACGATAAAAAATGATGCAGTCGCAATAAATACGACTGCATCAAATAAGAAGATGGTGGATTAGAGATCAATCTTATAGTCAGGCGCACCTTCACCGTTGACGGTGTAGTATGCCACTCCCTCTTCAGGCTTGACATATACACGGAATTCGGTCACTGCCTTGCGCTTATGTGTAGACTTGTACGCCTTGTATGCCTTTGCAGCAATATCCGAGATATCGTACTCTGCTTCGCCAACCTGAAGTGTAGTTATGAGAACAGGTTCTGATTTCTTGTCAGCCTTCTTTGTTCTCGGCTTGCGTTTCGGCTGAACGATGTCATTCGCAGGATCATCCGATGCGGGGAACGGCGTAGTTGGTGCCGGAGAATTGATAAGTTCCTTCAGCTCACCGGGAGCAAGTGTTGCAACCTCAACGATATCATGCTGTTCAGGCTCAGCCTTCTTTGCCGCAGGCTTTCTGCCGCGTTTCTTGGCGGGCTTTTCAGCGATTGGTGCATCTGCAACAACAGGAGTCTCCACAACGGCTGGTTCAACAACAGCATCTTCGGCTTTTTTCTTGCGTGTTGTTTTCTTAGCGGTATCAGTTTTGGGACTTGCAGGTTTTCTCGGCATTGTTCATGCACCTCCGTGTTTTTTTTCTAATTATAGCATTATTGTACTGCTTTTGTCAAGCCAAAACAAGCGATTTTTCGCGGAAAGGAAAGAATTATGATCCAGAAATATGATTTTAATGATACCACACAGCTCTCCCCGCATTTCAATGTGAAGGAGTTCCGCTGCAAGTGCGGAAAAGAGCATGAAACGCTGATCAGCGATGAACTGATCGAGAAGCTCGAAAAGCTGTATGCCACCCTCAATTGCTCCCAGATCATCGTAACAAGCGGATACCGCTGTGAGCAGCATGATAAGAATGTGGGCGGTTCCGGTACAGGGCAGCATACGCTCGGCAATGCAGCAGATATCTGCTGCTACGGGCAGGACGGGCAGCCAATCAGCAGCAAAGTGGTCTGTTGTAAGGCACAGGATATCGAGTTCAGAGGCATCGCCAATATCACCGCTGCGTATATCTACACTCATGTGGATGTGCGTCCCAACGGCAAGTGGTACGGCGATGAAGTCCACAGTAACAGCACTGTGACCGATGATTTCTACAAATATTTCGGAGGTGAGGATATGAAGGGTATTGATGTGAGCGTTCACAACGGCAATATCGACTGGGGAAAGGTCAAAGCTGACGGTATTGATTTCGCAATTATCCGTGCCGGCTTCGGCAGACTTGAAAAGCAGAAGGATGAGAAGTTCGAGCAGAACTACGCAGGCGCAAAGGCGGAAGGGATTCCCGTCGGCGCGTACTGGTACAGCTACGCTATGACTCCGGAGGAAGCAGAACTGGAAGCAGATGTGTTCCTGTCTGTGATCAAGGGAAAGCAGTTCGAGATGCCTGTGTACTTTGACCTTGAGGAAAAGAAGCAGTTTGACCTCGGCAAGGAACAGGTCTCGGCTATCATGCGTGCGTTCCTCAAAAAGGTTGAGAGTGCGGGTTACTTTGTCGGGCTGTACGGCTCTGCTTCTTCTCTGACCACACATACTGCCGATGATATCAAGTCGTGGTACACGATCTGGCTGGCGCACTGGGTGGACAAGACCAACTACAGCGGTGCTTACGGCATCTGGCAACACAGTGAAAAGGGCAAAGTTGCTGGCATCAACGGAAACGTCGATCTCGACATTTGCTACAAGGATTTCCCGACTATCATCAAGGGCAAGGGACTGAACGGCTGGGGCAAGACAGCGAATCCCACACCTGCGCCGACCGATAATGACAGTATTTCAGTTGAGGTCACTGTTGACGGTAAGAAGTACAGCGGAAAGCTGAACAAATCATGATTTTTAGCGCCCGTTTGGAATTGAACCGAGCGGGCGCATTTCCATTCATTTTGGAGGGATACTATGATACAATCAAACAGCAATGAGCCTGTTGTTCCAATCAGTGAAAAATTCACATTAACGCTCAGAGAGGCAAGCGTGTACTTCGGCATTGGTGAGAAGAAAATCCGTCGGCTGATTGAAGACAATCCAGGAAATTTTGCACTGCAAAACGGAAATCGCTTTCTGGTAATAAGACCAAAGTTTGAGAAGTATCTCTGCGAAACTTCTACGATCTAATTTGGCGTTAATCTGCCGTAAGTAGTTGCTTTTTAACCGAAACCGAGTAATATAGTAGATAGCCTAAACAGAGGCTGACACTATATCAGGAGGCTATCGGTATGGAGAATATGAAGGCATCTGAAAAGTTTCTGCTGACGATCAGAGAGGCATCAGTCTATTTTGGTATCGGAGAGAAGAAGCTTCGCAGAATGGCTGAAAACAACGACGGCGGGTTTGCGATATATCAGGGCAACCGCTACATGATCATCCGCACGAAACTGGAACAGTATTTTATTCATCTTGCAGAGAAAGGAGGAGCTGAGGATGGAGAGAGCGACACCGGAGAATAAGGATTTCCTGACGCTTGCTGAGACAGTTGAGTTTTTTGTCCTCAGCAGAAGAAAGTTCTCAGCATGGATCCAGAAAGAGACCTCTCCGTTCTTGATTGCTCGACACGGGAAGCACAAGCTGATCAACCGCGTTGCGTTTGAGAGGTATCTGAGTGAACACCCTGAGTTGAGGAGGAGAGATTGATGGGAATGCGCGGAAATATCCGCAGGGATTCCAAACGGCGCATTTTGCGTGCCGGAGAGACTGTCCGTGCGGACGGAAAATACCAGTTCAAGTACTACATCAATGGAAAAGCGCACTTTGTGTATAGTTGGCGGCTTGAACCGACCGACCCGCTACCGCCGGGGAAACGTCCATGTGTGTCTCTGCGAGAGATGGAAAAGCAGATCGGTTATGATTTGGATACGCATTGTGACCCGCAGCAAAAGAACATTACTGTAATGGAACTTGTGGAGCGTTATCTGAAAACGAAAACAGGTGTGAAACCGCAGACAAAAGCGAATTACGGCTTTGTGGTGAATCTTCTGAAAAGGGAAGAGTTCAGCGAAAAGAAGATCGGCACAATCAAAACATCCGACGCAAAGCTGTTCCTGATCAAACTTCAGAGTGACGGAAGGGGCTACAGTTCCGTCAAGACCGTGCGAGGTGTTTTGCGTCCTGCTTTTCAAATGGCGGTGGACGATGATGTCATCGTCAAGAACCCGTTCGGATTTCAGCTCGCCGGAGTTGTGGTGAATGACAGCAAGACGCGAGAAGCCATTACACGGGAGCAGATGCGAAAGTTTCTGAAATTCGTACACGATGACAACACCTACTGCAAATACTACGAAGCGGTCTATATTCTGTTTCATACTGGAATGCGTATTTCTGAATTCTGCGGTCTGACGCTGAAAGACATTGATCTGCGGAATCGTGTGGTCAATATCGACCACCAGCTTCAGCGCACTTCAGATATGCAGTATATCATTCAGTCTACCAAAACAAGCGCCGGTACAAGGCAGATTCCGATCACCGAGGATGTGGCACGGTGTTTTCAGGCAATCATCGAAGACAGACCGAAGCGGAGAAAAGAGAAATTTGTGGACGGCTACTGCGGTTTCCTGTATCTGGACGATGATGGTATGCCGTTAGTGGCAATGCACTGGGAAAATCGCTTCAGCCGCATGGTTGACAAGTATAATGATATCTACCGCATTCAGATGCCGACCATTACGCCTCATGTATGCCGGCATACCTATTGCAGCAATCAGGCGAAAGCAGGCATGAACCCCAAGACACTGCAATACCTTATGGGGCATAGCGCAATTGGGGTCACGCTCGATGTGTACACGCATCTTGGGTTGGAGGATGCCGCTGAGGAACTTCGCCGCATGGAGGAACTGCAGAACGCCCGACAGGAAATGAACCGAACAAATGAAGAAGCCGTATGATTGAACGCCGCACTCTGGGATTATGATTTCCCGGGGTGCGGCGTTTTTTTTGTTTTATAGGGACGATTTGGCTCACTTCGGTGAGCCGCTATTTTTTGTCCTTTTTGTCTTGATGAAATGAGAGGATTATGGTATAATAATCCTGTTAGCATAAAAGAGAAACGGAGGGGAATGTATGCTCTTTCTGTTATCAAATCTATGGCTGCTGTATTTGATATCGCTGGTGCTGATGTTTGTCGTGATACTCATCGTAGATCACGGCGGCATTGACGCGCTGATTGCCGCTGCGGTGCTGGAACTGATTCCGATTCTCGGTCTTTGGTGTGTCCGCAGCGGATATATGGTTCCGGCAGTTGTGATTGCTGTTCTGTGCTGTATCGCAGGACTGGCTGGGGCTTTGGTTCTGTTGTTGGCAATATTCACGCTTGAGCTGAAAATGATCGTTGGCGGAATCATCACAGTCGTGTCAGTTTTCCTTTCCGTTTCAGATTGTGCGAAGGTGTTCCCTGAACAAAATTTGCAGGCCTTTCTGACTGCTGCCTGCATCAGCGGTATGCTGGGTGTAATTTTTGTTTTGTGGTATTTAATGGAATTAGGAAAAGGTATGAGCGGATAATTGCTTCCGCTGCGGCTCACTTCGGTGAGCCGCTATTTTTTTGTCCGTTTTGACTTGATGAAATGGAAGGATTATGGTATAATGGTATGGCACGAAACACTGAATATACTATATGATAATACAGGCGATTGTAAAAGCAGAAACCGGCAAGAAGTAAGGAGAAAGAAAATATGGTTCAGGTAACAATAAAAGGCGAAGATTATTCCGTCAAAGGTACATTTGATTTCGGCTATATCGGGCTGTTTCGGGACAAACAGATCGACCTCTACAATTTGGAGGAATCTGTTCTGGTTCCGGAGGAATACCGCGAAGGAGAACTGTGGGACAGAGCGGCAAAGACTTTCGGGATCAATGGAACATCGGACGAAGCAGTTTCCGAAGCACTGACACTTTATATCAACAACTTTGAAGCAAAAGTGCAGAAGCATATCCGGGAAATCAATAATAACCTCATTGCGAAAATGGCGGAACAGTGGGAAGACTGCGGAACACCGTTTTGGGAGGCAAGCGATAAGCTGTTTCTGCCGGAGCACATGGCGGAATTTGAGGCAATTCATGAAACAGACGAGTTTGACAGTACGATTTCGCGAATCGTGGTTAACTATATCGACAAGCCGAATAACGGCACCAAGGAAAAGATCGACGCGGAAGCAGCAATGCGGCGGCTATTCCCGCAGTTTGACTGGGACAAATTTCTCAGCAATATGAAGCCGCACTGTGTATGCCCTGAATTTAACGGCAATATGGGCTTTTGTATCAATGACGGATTCGGTTCACATATTTTTTGCTCTGCGGTTGCCGAACTGGATGAGGAACTGCGGTTTCTTCGCTGGGACAATATGTAAATAATTACAGAACGCCTTCGAAATTCGTGGCAAAAAGGTTACGGAGGCAGTATGATGCTTCCAGCTGCGGCTCACTTCGGTGAGCCGTTATTTTTTTGCCCGTATTGACTTGATGAAATGGAAGGATTATGGTATAATTGTATGGTAAGAAAACCTGAATGAACGGAGCAACGATACAGTGAAAAAAATATATGCATGGGAACCGTGGTTCTTTATCGTGTTTGGTCTGTTTCATCTTCACAGAGTCTGGGCATTGCTTGACAGAGAATCTTATGCAGCGTTTTGGATGGGGATCTTGAACAGCAAAGGTGCAGCATATTTCCTGATCATGGGAGTGCTTGCGGCACTATGTGTCACTGGGATCATAGCTTTTTTCAAGAACAGGAAACAAAATTTTTGGTGGAGATGGGTATACATTTTCGGCGGGGGCTATGTCCTGTTCGATTTGTTTGCCATCGCAACGGGACTGAATCTATGGAGCCGCTTGCTGCAAATGATGTTTGACACCGTCTCACCGTACTGGAATGCAGTCTGGTCATTCTTTATTGTTCTTGGTGGATTGTCTTTCTCATTAGGCGTATTTTTGTTATATAAGAGAAAGCAGAAATGAGAGGTGCTGCAGATATGAATGTATTACTGTTTCTCGCAAATGGCTTTGAAACAATGGAAGCAAGTGTGTTTGTCGATATTATGGGCTGGGCAGGCATTAAAGTCACAACCTGTGCTATGCGAAAAACCATTACAAGCACTTTCGGTGTATCGGTCAATGCGGATATTTTGATAAGTGATGTTTGCATTGACGATTATGATGCACTGGCTATTCCCGGTGGATTTGAAGAATACGGATTCTATGAAGACGCTTTTTCTGAGCAGGCAGTCAAGCTCATCAACGAATTCAACGACCGTGGCAAACTGATCGCTACAATCTGCGTTGCAGCACTTGCACTCGGAAACAGTGGCATATTGAACGGCAAGAGGGCTACTACTTATCATCTGAACAACGGTCACAGACAGAAACAGCTCGCAGAATATGGCGCGATTGTTGTGAATGAGCCGGTAGTAAGGACGGAGAATATCATCACCTCATACTGTCCGCAGACCGGACCGGCGGTGGCATTCCTACTGCTGGAAGAACTGGTGGGGGCAGAACAAATGCAGAAAACAAAGACTGCTATGGGATTCTGAATGTTTTCCTATACGGCTCACTTGAAGTGAGCCGCTATTTTTTTGCCCGTATTGACTTGATGAAATGGAAGGATTATGGTATAATGATAGAAAAGACTACGGGGGGCAAATATGAGATTTCATACTTTTGGCAGTGATACGAACAAAGCAATCGTACTGATTCACGGTATGCTGAATCCGTGGCAACTATGGCAGCAGGCAGTTGATGCATTCTCGGACGAATTCTATGTTGTTGTACCGGAGCTTGATGCACATACAGAGGACGAGCCAAGCAAGTTTGATACAATCGAAAAGGAAGCAGAGCAGATCAGGCAGTATCTTTGTGATCATTGCAGCGGCAACGTATATGCGATATGCGGGCTTTCTATGGGAGGCAGAATTGCTGCAACACTTGCATCTCTTCCGGGGATTACAACAGAGAATCTGGTTCTGGACGGTGCTCCGTTACTTCCTATGCCGAAGCTGTTGGTCAGCTTCATGAAGAAAAGCTATCTCAGTATTATCCGTAAATCCAAGCAGCGTGATCCGAAAGTGCTTGAAAGCGCAAAGAAGGATTTCCTTCCTGACGCACTCATCCCGGACTTTCTCAAAATTGCTGATAACATGGAGGAGCAGTCTATCAGAAATATGCTTGACAGCGTATTCAGCAGCTTTACAATTAAGAAGTACGATTGCAGGATACTGTTTATGCATGGAACAAAGGGCAATGAATCCGTCTCAAAAAAGGCGGCAATTAAACTGAAAGCTGTTAATCCGCAAACGGAGATACGATGTTTCAACGGTTATGCCCATGCGCAGCTTGCCAGCTTTGAGGCGGAAAAGTGGATTGATGAGGTTCAGCGCTTTTTAAATCATTAACAGCGTGAAAAAATCCATCAGCATGATTGGAGGGTTCACCATGTCGCACAGTAAAGAGATAAAAAAGCCGAAGAAAAAGCCCAAAGGAACTACATATCACAAGCATGAAAAAGACTGTTCGGATCCCGTGGATGTTGTTCAGGTCGCACCCGGATTCTGGGAAGTCCATGAATACGGTGAACGCTCAACAACTACTCTGGGTACATTCAACAGCAGAGATGAAGCAGATGCTTCCAAACACAGACTGATTAAGAAGCCGAAGCATGAGTAGTATAGTTCACAGGCGCTTTAGTAGTAAAACACATACGCCTTAGTAGTAAAACGGTAGTAATCGCATCACTACAATCCGCAGTTTATGCGGAAACTCCGCCATAATCCTTAGTAGTAATTTTTCTGATTTCTACTACGTTTTTACTACTAACGACTACCGAGATATGCAGATTTATGCCGAGTTACGCCGATTTCACCCCGTTCTGTCAAAATGGGTGTAAGAAAAATGAACGTCGCATAAGTCCGCATAACACGGCAAAATATGGCATTTCAGGAGGGGAAAATAGCATGATTCGTGTGATGTTCGTATGCCACGGCAACATCTGCCGCAGCCCGATGGCTGAAATGGTCATGAAAGAACTGGTGCGGCGCCGCGGGATCGCAGACCGGTTTGAGATTGCATCCGGGGCAACCAGCACAGAAGAAATCTGGGGTGGCCGCGGCAACCCCATTTACCCGCCCGCGCAGGAAGAAATGAAACGCCGCGGGATTCCGTTCTCGCAACATCACGCGGTACAGATCCGGCGCAGCGACGCCGACTATTATGATCTGCTGATCGGCATGGACAGTGCCAACATCCGGAATATGCAGCGAATACTGGGCAGCGGGGCTGCCGGCAAAATACGAAAGCTGCTGGATTTCACAGCACGCGGCGGCGATGTGGCAGATCCGTGGTACAGTGGAAACTTTGCAAAAGCTTATGACGATATTGCGGAAGGCTGCGAAGGACTTCTGCGGTATCTGGAACAGGAGGCATATTTGTGATACGTAATATTTGCAGGGATACTTTTCTGCTTTCGCGCAAAGCACTGCCGGCAACTGCTGAAGATCTTCCGACGGCTTTTGATCTGCGGGATACACTCATGGCACACGCTGCGGGATGCGTCGGAATGGCGGCAAACATGATCGGTGAAAACAAACGTATCATCGTGATTATGGCTAACCGTCTCCCGCTGGTAATGCTCAATCCGGAAATCCTGTCATGCAGCGGGAAATATGAGACAACGGAAGGCTGCCTTTCGCTGGATGGTGTCCGGAAAACGGTACGGTACAAGCAGATCACGGTGAGCTGGCAGGATATGAATATGCGGCGGCAGAAACGGAGTTTCGAAGGATTTCCGGCGCAGATCATTCAGCATGAAATCGACCATCTGAACGGCATTCTCATCTGATGGAAGCAATATACAATAAAAAATGCATTGTCTCGCCTGAAGACAATGCATTTTTCATTTTATTTCAGAACGTCCGTGCCATGCAGCACAATGCGCATCTGCACAAACAGAACACCCTGTTTGACATAGCGGCTGCGATCCCGGAACTGCTCAATATACGATGCTTTAACCGCTGAAATGACAGCCTGACCGGAATCAAAAAGCGGTGCAAGACAATTGCAAAGCTCTGCGGAAAGCGTACCAAGCGTTTTGCCTTTCACAGTAAAAAGCTCGAAATTATTGGCGTTATAGGGATTATCTGCATCCCGCCGCAGCACAAGGACATCTCCTTCTGAAACCTTCTCCAGATGTCTGCTGCGATTCTCATAGCGCAGACCCTTCACCTCTGCGCAAAGAGTCACGCTGTTTTTGGACACATCCACGATACCGTCATACTGCGCAAGATTTTCCGTATTTCCGGGATCATACGCAAACGGATCAATCGAATCAGCACGAAGATGTTTCTGATGATACGCCTCTGCAAGCGCAAGAAAAGCCTGCAATTCCGCCGTCATGACACTCCCTCCCCGCGTTTCATATTGATCCGGAAAGGCAGCGTCAGCCATGCTTCATCCGTATTCATCGCCGCAGTCCGGATATGCAGCCTGCAAGCATTCAGATCTGCCGCGGCAGCATACAGCGTGAAATGCACGGTAACATTCTGATCCGCCGACACCGTGACCTCACATTCATTGCTCAGCGGATCGCCGTCCGAATCTGCAAAAAACATCCGGACAACGGCAGACTCAGACTGCCCCGCCATATACCGCATTGCACTGAAAACCAGACCAAAAGCATTCTCTGTGATGATCTTGTTCGCATTCAGGCAATAGACCAGCGGATACTCCCACGATGCTGCACCGCTGCGGATAATGTTTTCTTCTGTGAGATCCTCAGCCGGCTGTTCATCGAGACAGACCTTGTTCAGTTCTGCAACGGTATGATTGAGTTTTGTGAGCTGACGGATGAGATTTTCACGCTCAGGTTTCGACAGAATGTCAATCACATCGGTGTCAATATCCATGAGTGCAGAGAGGCTTTTCGAGATCGACTGCGAAGGCTTCCCGCGTGACTGTACCTTTTTCATGTTGACAATGGAACGGTCCATTGCAGCAGCGAGGTCCTCTGCGAGATCCGCGTGCGCCCGCGCAAACTGTTCCATATCCTGCACATTCCGGAATTGTGTCTGCGCTCTTGCAGCAGCAATTTTCGTATGAATCCTGTTTTCGCGCCGGATGAACGGTGCATAAACATTCTCATCCATCATCTTTTTGATATTCCGGATGAACTTCCGCTGATCGACAATTGAATTCATAAGGATATTATTGAAGATCGTTATTTTCAGTTCTTCGCGGTCCTGCGCTGTCTCGCAGCGCTTCAGCAGCGGGAGTGCCTCATTGAACAGCGAATACACCTGCAATTCCCGCGCTGCATGATACTGCTTCGGAATTCCCATAAATGCGAGAAATTCGATAACCAGTTCCGCAATATCAAGCCGTTTTTTTACATCGGCTGCGCTTTCGCCGGTACTTTCGGCATATTCCTGAATGGTCAGCAGCTTCGTCTCAGCGATGTCATGATATGCACCGATGGTCAGGTCAATGAGATTGTATTCCACACGCTGTTCCTCGCCGTGCTGAATCGAAAGCTCCAGCATTTTGATCTGTTTCTGATTGCTTGCGCTCTGCCGGTCGAGAATCACCGTTTCAAAATAGTTGACTTCCGGATCATTCTGATGAATCATCCGCAGGCAGGTAAACCGGCGGTTGCCGTCAATGATTCTTCCGTCGCACAGCACCACACCCGGTTCGCGCTGATTGACCAGCGCAATATTATTCTTTGTTTTCTCAATAGCACCCGGATTGCTCTCGATGATGAAACGCTCAATCACCTGATTGAAGGCTTCCTGTTCCAGTTGTTCAAACGGCGTATTTTCGGGATTTTGATTGTACTGTGTCAGCCAAGTGGCGATGCGGTCATTGCGGTCGTTGTAATAGAGACAATCAAGCCGCACCTGATAGACCGGATATGCCTTCGTAACGCCGCCGAGAGTCAGCTTGCGCGTCATGGCAGTCTTCCGGACAGCCGTGCTGTCTGTCATTTCCAGTAAATTCAAAGTTTCAGTCCTCCGTTTCGACATCTTCCAGATCCGCAAAATAGTAGGTCTGGTCGCGGTAAACCTTTTCCATGGTGCGGTCAAAATACATTCCGAGCCGCTGCACCGCCTGTTCAACAATATAAATCAGATCATACTTATCCGTTCCGACCGGAAAACCGTATTTCTGCACTGCAAGGCGATCCATCTCCCGCAAAGAAATACCGGTCTGATCCTTGATCAGTGAGACAATGAAATCTGTACGGGTCGGCTTGGAATACCTGCTGCCCTTATACAGAATCAGCCCGCCGAACACATTATTATAGGAGATGCCGGTGTGCGTCAGCAGCAGCGCATTATAGAAATAATCAGAGAGTCCCAGATTATCCAGCGGATGCACAAAGCCGTTCTGCCGCAGGGAATGCACCGTAAAGAACTGCTCCTCCCCTGCCAGACTGTATGCACAGTCGATGTACGCCTGCAAATCAGCCTTGCTGACCCCAAGCTTATTCAGTCTGCGGATGTTCATAAGCTGCTCCGGCTCATAATAGAGCAGATCCAGCGAGGCGCACAGACGGTACAGAACTGATGTCAGCGTTGTATAGCAGAAGGAGAACTGCCGCCGGATCTGCGTGATCGGCACATGATCATCTTTTGTCAGCACATAGGTCAGATATTCTTCCGCAGACTTATAATGCTGCACGACATACCGGCTGTTGACAATAAAGCCCATCTGTTTGAGCATCCGCGGATTGACTTCGCGGAGATCTGCGTCCGGAAACAGTTTTGTATAGATGCTGCGAAGCTGTTCAAAGCTATACAAATCCTCCGTAAGTACTGCGCGAAATGCAGTCTGCCGTTCTTCCGGCATTGTACGGAAAACAGTATTGTAGAAACCGTTGTGATAATAAGAAGAGCATTCACCGAGGATATTTGCCCGGATCAGCTCTTCCTTGAAGCCGTACCGCGCACGGATTTCACTGACAAGATCGTTTGTGGAAACCGGCGAAAGTTCCTCAATGAGATCCACGATCATACGGGTTCTGTCGGCATTTCCAAAGCGGATCATCGGCTGCCGCGAGAAGACAATATCCGGATACTCCACAGGATTGACAATTGTTTTCAGGATGACGTGCATCTCATAGCCGTCGCGGATGTCATATTTTTCCATCAGCGCAGGATCATCCATCACAAACTTTTCCGCCGATAGTTCCACGTCCTGATACTGGTGCAGATCGAGTGCATCCAGCAGTTCCGTAAAATCCCAGCGGTCAAAATCATAATAACGCAGGCGTTCTCCGTTTTTCCACAGGACATTGCGCTGACCGGAGAGCCAGAGTCCGCGGTTATGACGGTTCTCCTCCGTCACATAAAGCGGATGCGATTCCGGTACGCCGCTTTCACGGAGCTTTTCATTGAAAAAGGCACAGAATTCCGCCAGTGTCCGCTCCTCCCGCGCAAAATGCCGCAGCGCGATTCCGGTCAGCAGTGAACGGTCCAGCTTTGCTTCTTCGCCGCAGAACACCACAGAATCCCGATCAAGATAGTTTTGCAGCCGGTATTTGAGATTGACCGTAACTTCCTGATCTGCCAGTGCATTCTCAAGCGGTTCGCTGCCTGCATGACCGTACCAGTAGCGCAGATACCGATAGGTTTCCTCTGAGCAGCCAATCTCCCCCAGCCACACCTTTTCCGGCACATCGTAATGCCGGTAGAGATACGCATAGTAATCCTCATCGAAGACCACGCAATGCTACCTGATCTGTCTGAGGATTTTGGATTCCTTCTGCTGAATATTCTGCTTGGTCAGATTCATGCGGTCCGCAATCTGCCGTAAACTGTCACCCCTGAGACGACAACGGAGAATCTCCTGCAAATCCGGATTGATTTTCTGCGTCAGATAGGAATAGAAACTGGGATAAACCCTGTAGCAGCGGAAATCCACATAAATAATCTCGCCTTTGCGCAGCAGCGCACTGATATTCTCACGGATGCGCTCTGCCTCTATGCTTTCGGGCAGCGCATCACAGAATTCCTGAAACGATGTTCCGCGGAAATCGCTGCACACTGCGAGAATCTGCTTTTGCAGTTCCGCATCGCTGAAGTGCAGATTGGCACCGTCAGAAAGCTGCCGGTGAATGGTCGGGGAATACAGCATCAGTGTCGATTCGACATACGTGCGCAGTTCATTCAGCGATTTCGCTCCGAGATTGCGGATTTCAGAAATCGCATCCGGATACAGCTTCAGCAAATCCGCAAAGGTATGCACGCCCTCTCTGCTGAGCGCGTTGAAGGAGCGCACGGAAAGATCCTGTTCCATAATGCTGATCTCCATCTCTGCAAACAGCCGGATGATGCTTTCCCGATACAGCGAATCCGCAAACAGTTCCACGCCGTTCCGCGCGCCTTCAGGCAGCACCCCGCAGTCTACCTGCAATGCTTCAGAGGAAATGTCCTCTGCTTTCTCCTCCAGCGGTTCTGTCTCCTCCAGCGGTTCTGTCAGCAGTTTCAGAATCCTGTTCCGGATTTCATCCGCCGAATGCACGCCGAGATTCTTGATGCCGGATTTCCGCAAATCGCACAGACAATCCTGCACGCAGGCAAGCAATGCACTGACCGTCATCACACCGGATCGCTTGAGCAGATTGGCAGTACGGGTTGAGAAACCAAGCCGATCAACCGGCAGATCATGCCCCTGATAGTATGTCAGAAGATTCTGTATCTGTTCCGCCGAATATTCCTGCTGAGATTCCGGTTCTGCGGGAGATGCTGTCTGCACTGCGGCTTCCGGCTGCGCCTGCTGTACAGAAAATCCCATTGCATCGAGGAGTTCCTTGAGATAGCGTTCCAGACTGCGGGCAGCCTCACCCCGTTCATCGTCCTGTTCCAGCCAGCTTGCGTCATAGTATTCCGTCAGCAAAGCGATCGTCCGGATGCCGGCACGTTCCAGTTTGCGCGCCGATGCCGTGCGCAGTCCCAGATCCGAAACCGGAAGCTGATCGCCCGTCAGCACAAGAACCGCCTTTTTATATTCGGGTTCAGCCAGCAATTCCGCAAAAGCAGAGGAAGATGCCGCTGTCAAAGCCTGATAATATGCAGTATACGCATTCAACATACGCTGACTCCTGTTCCGGTTTACGGGGCATTCCGTAAACCTGTTCCAATATATACCGATCCATTTTATTTTATCATATTTTCAAGCAGATGTCAACGTGACAGCCGCTGCTTCCATTGCTATTTTGCGGGATTTGTGTTATGATATAAGAGATGTCCCCTGAAAAAAGCACACAAAGGATACACAAACGATACATCCGTCTGGTATCCTGTAGACAGTGAGGTGAACGAAATGACATACCGCATCCTGCTTGCAGAAGATGACGCACAGATCCGCGAAATCATCAGCGACTATTTCTCGGCGCAGTCCGGTGACCGCATGGAACTGATCTACGCAGAGAACGGCGCGGAAGCAAAGGCATTCCTGCAAAGCGAATCATTCGATCTTGTGATTCTCGACATCATGATGCCGGAAATCGACGGGTTTACGGTCTGCCGGGAACTGCGCGCATTCAGCGATGTACCGGCCATTTTCCTGACGGCGCGTGCCCGTGAGGAAGATCTGCTTTACGGCTATGAACTCGGCTGCGATGACTACATCACCAAGCCTTTCTCCCTTGCACAGCTCTACGCGAAAACCGGTGCGCTGCTGCGCCGTGCCAAGGGAACAGTCGTCAGCCGGGAACTGATCTGCGGCGGCATTTCCATGAACCTGACCACACTTGCGGTCACGGCAAACAGCACAGCCGTCACGCTTGCACCGAAGGAATTTGCGCTGCTCAAGTTTCTGATGGAGCATAAAAACTGGGTTATCTCACGCGATCAGCTCCTTGACCGCATCTGGGGAACAGATTATTTCGGCAGCCCGCGCGTGGTCGATAACCACATCAAAAAGCTGCGGCAGGCACTCGGCAAGGCGGGCGCACAGATCAGAACCGTGATTGCGCGCGGGTATCAGCTCACAGAATAACACATCGGGAGACGGAGGGGAACATCATGAAGCATAAGAAAAAGCATCACGCAAGGAATCCGAATATGCGCCGTTTCAGCTCATTTTATTGGCGCAGATTCTGCATCTGTCTGCTTGCAGCGCTCGCCGCAGGCGGAATGCTGTTCCGGAACTGGTATGATGAAACCGCCTGGGATATTACAAACTCAGGCGGAATGTGGGACAGTTTCTTTCAGGAAAAATTTGAAGATCCGGAATACTTTGACAGGGTTATGCAAAAAACGGGGTTCGATTACGAAGCAATCATCACACCGTCAGCGTATGATATGATACCGAGTGATTTCGCAACGCTCCTGTTCAACCCCAAAACCGGCGAATACCATACATCTCAGCCAATGGCGCGCGCCTGCACACTGGAGTACGGCGAAACCAAATGGTACACCTGCACCGATCCGGAGACGCTGCGTACACTGATGCAGTTTGATTATCACCCGCACCATCTGCCGTACTCGCTCACAGGCGCTCTGGAAGGGAAATTCTATACAACAACCGTCGTAGACAGCATCTACGTCAAGGGGAACGAATTCCGTCCTGCATTCATCCACAAGGAGCGCTATTTTGAACAGAAGCAGATCGGAGAATCGGTGGATGTCTCCCCTGCTGACACCGACGGCTGGACATTCCTTCCAAGAGGAGAAACCAAAGCGAAATGGCGCGAGTCCAATCCGTACGCAGATGAATCGGAATTCTACGAAACAGACCTCTGCAAAAATGCTTCTGAATTTTCCTATGCGTACATCTCCAGTCCGCCCGACAATCTGCCGCAGAAGATTATCGAACAGCTTGCATCGAAATTCGATCAGTTCTATGCGGATTACGAATACAGACTGAACGCTCGGTTTCAGTTTGCTGCGGATTATGCCGCCGGAAAATATCCGGATATGGATGACGAAACAGCCGGTGAACGCTCAGAAGACGCGATCACAGAGGAAGAAGTCCGACAACTGGTACAGACACTGGGGAATGAAATGCTCAATTTATCCTATATATACAACATAGAGAGATACGCCTGTTTCGGCTCGCAGACGGTCATGATCGGCGGCGAGCAATGGAAACTGATGCACTTTGAGCAATATCATTTCTGGGAACAATACATCATTTCACTGGGCAATGCCGCCCTCCTGCTGCTTCTGGCTGCGGTTCTGGCGGCGCTGATCTGGTCGGCCGGTATTTATATCCGGTACAGAAAGCACTTTGCGATAGATGAATACCGCCGGATGCTGACCGGTACGCTCGCCCATGACCTCAAAACCCCGCTCACTGCAATTTCCGGCTACGCGGAGAATCTGCGCGAAGATACCCACGCCGACAAGCGCATCTATTACAGCGATGCGATCCTGCAAAATACTGCCTATATGGATCGCATCATCGCGGATGTGCTGGATCTCTCAAAACTCGAAACCGACAGCACCGTTCCGCGCACACAGACCGACCTTCTGCCGCTTGCACAGGCGATGTTCGAGCCATACGCGCAGCAGCTTGCCGAACGCGGCATTACGCCGGAGATCACCGGCAGCGGCAGCATGAACTGCAATGCGAAGATGATCGAGCAGGCGCTTGGCAATCTCGCCGCCAACGCAGTCCGGTACACACAGGAAGGCGGCAGCATCCGCGTGACTGTCGCAGCACGGTGCATCCGCATCGAGAACGATATTCCGGAAGACATCCCCGATGCACAGGCACTTGCAGAACCCTTTGTCAAAGGTGATGCAGCCCGCAGCAGCCGAACGGGCAGCGGTCTGGGATTGGCAATTGTCAGCCGTATTGCTGCGCTCAACGGCTGCAAACTGCATCTGCGCGCAGAAAACGGTGTTTTCATCGCAGAATTGCAGCAAACGAAAAAACACCGCTGAATACAAGAACCCCCGCGTGCCGGAAACAGCGCGCGGGGGTATCGTATCTATTCAGAAATGCTCAACCGATCCGATGAAAACCGGCAGATTCGTTTCCGTATCGAGGATCATATAGAGGAACGGGCGGTTCAGATCGACGGTGTAATAATCCTGCGGCTCCATTGCACCCTGGCAGCGCATCTCAACGGCAGTCGCGGCAGCAGCCTTTGTGCCATCAGTATCCACTTCAATATGCGTTTTGTGAATCACGCGGCTGATGGCAAGTCTCGCGTCAATATCCGCCATTGCAGTAAAATCTGCATCATCGGAGAAGGCAAGCTCCATGCCCATTGCCTTCAGTACGCCGGAGAGTTCGCTGTCGGTGTCGTAGGAGAATTTCGGCATGGCAGCGTATACATCTGCCTGCTCCGCAGAATCAAGCATCGCAAGCACCGAATCCGCACTCTGCTGCGCCAGCCATTCCGCGGGAGAAGTGCCTTCCGGCGGCAGGATCGCCGCAAAGAGATAGTTCCCCTCGTAAGGCTTCTCAAACCCAACCGCACCGCCGCCTTGCAGATACACATACTCCGTACTGTGCATCATCTGCACGGACTGTTTGCCGCCGTCCTGCGGGAAGAACCAGTCCTTCTGCACGGTTTCGCGCGAATAGGGAGAAATCCACTTCGCCTCGAATGCCGCCGCATTCACGAGGTACAGCATTGCATCCCCGCTGATGCTGTCCAGCAGCTTCGGGATCATCTTTTCCGTGCGGTCGCTGACCCAGCTGTTGATCTCGCGCACTGTGTCCTGATCAAACGCTGCCTTGTGTGCAGCGGCATCGTAGTAATCCGCATTGGTTTGCAGGAACGGTTCATGCACATTCAGGGCAGGTGTATCACGCATCCAGATCGCGTTGGCGGTTTCAAGATGCGAGTTCTCGCTGTCTCCCTGCGCCTTTCGCCATGCACAGAGATAGTTATTGAGCTGCTCCGCAGACATCTGCCCGGCAAGGACGCTGAGCATCTGCGTCTGTGTCTCACCGGCAGCACCGTTCGCGGTCATTCCGAGCGCCTGCATCACGGAATAAGGCGAAAGCATCGTATTTTCGCCCTTCCGCGCTGTCATCACCCGACTGCAAAGCTGCATCGTGAACTGCATCTGTGCGCGTCGGAATTCCGCATCGGGCGCTGTGCCGTCCGCGGCGTGCGCGGTGATATTTTCCATGAGATCGGCACTCTGCGGCGCATATACCGTTTCAGCAGGCTGCCGTCCGCCAGCACATCCGGCGGCGGAGAGCAGCAGCGGCAGCGCGGCAGCGAGTGCAGCCGGATGGCTTGCTTTCTGTTTCATTACGGTCACTCCTTCCGTTACTGCGGCATCTCATACGTACCGATGAACACCGGAATATTCGTCTCCGAATCGACGATCATGTAAACGAACGGGCGGTCAAGGATCACGGTCTTGATCTCTTCCGGCTCTTCCGCATCACACTCATCTGTCATCTCGACGATCGTTGCAGCAGCAGCCTTTGTTCCGTTGAGATCGACTTCGATATGCGTCTTATGCAGCACGCGGTTGATGAACAGTGCGCCGGACGCAGTCTCCGCCATATTGGTGAAGTCTGCGGATTCATCAAAGGCACTGCCCATGCCCATCGCCGTGAGCGGACCGGAAAGCTCATCGAAGAAATCGAGCGTAAAGGACGGCAGTCCGGCGTTTACGCTGTAGGCTTCGCCTGCCAGCAGATCCGAAAGCGTTTCCGGATCGAGGGTCGCGAGATAATCCCCCACGGACATTCCCTCCTCCGGCAGCAGCGCCGCAAACTTGAATTTGCCGCCCTGATACGGCTTGCAGAAGCCCACCGCATGATCGTCATGCAGCCAGCAGTTCTCCTCGGAATACATCATCTGTACAGTCGAGACGCTGCCGTCTGCCGCGGTGAAATCGCGGTCATGTGCCTGCTCCTCGGTATAGAGTTCCTCCCACTTCGCATCAAAGCAGACTGCATTCACCAGATACATCACAGCCTCCGGCGGGATCGAATTGAGGATCTGCGGGATCATGCCGTCGGTATTCGCGCTGATCCAGCCGTTGATGTCATCGCAGGTCTTCTCATCAAATGCCGCAAGCAAAGACGGTGCGCCGTAAAAATCCCATGTCGTTTGCAGGAATTCGGGCTTCACCTGAATGCGGTCTTCGTCATTGCGGATCCAGATCGAGTTTGCATTCTGAAATTTGCATTCGGGCGTGGATGTCATGCCGTTTCGCCACGTATAGAGCTGCGCATTGAGCGTCTCCAGCGGGAGACCGCCGAGCGCCTGCTCCATTTCTGCAAGCGTACTGCCGTTTGCGCCGTTCGCGGTCATGGCGAGTGCCTGCATCACCGAAAACGGCGAAACCAGCACATTTTCGCCCGCATGATTTGCACCGGTCTGCCGGAGCAGCTCCAGCGCAAACCGGTTCTGCGCCTTCACAAAAGCGGGGTCAATCTCCTGACTGCGCACTTCCTGCGGCGTGATCTCCTCGGAAAGATTCTTCGTCTGCACGCTCAGCTTCTGCGTGCTGTTATTTGTGGACGCGGTGGGATCCGCGCCGCAGCCGGTCATGGCGAGTGCAGCGATTGCTGCAAGAATTCCACTGTAAATACGATATTTTTTCATGATTTTACTCCTTTTTCTGTGCAGATGTCCGCAGCCATTCGCAGACTGCCGTTATCTTTTCATTGTCCGCGGGAAACTGGATCCCGCAGAACGCTTCGCCAATGCACACGCGCTGAATATCCTCGCGGACATTGCCATACAGCGCGTTATATTCATCGTACATCACATAATAATAGGAATGCGGTTCTTCGACTGCCGGAACAGCATCCGGACAGACAATCATCGGAATGCCCTGATGCAGGATCTCTCCCGCCGCAATATCATACTGCGTATACAGCTCGCCTGCATCGCGGAAGCCGGTCTGCTCCAGTTTATCCGTCAGCTTTCCGGCTGCAAACTGCAAAGCCAGCTCTTTGTCTGAAAGGCGGGCGGTTTCCGCATCTGTGATGTGCCAGATCTTACCCTCGCGATCGGTGAAGGTGACGGTATCGTTCTGTTTTGAGCCGTCCTCCTCCTGCGGATAGACCGTGACCTGCCGGAACAGAATCGGCGGTACATCATCCGGCTGCTCCGGCGGATCGGACTGCGGATTTGCTGCACGCCCGCAGCCCGTCAGCAGCAATGCGGGCAGCAGCAGCCATTTGAGCATCTTTTTCATGTTGATTCCTCATTCCGTGATCGTAAACGTGATCTGCGCACCGCCCTCCAGCAGAATGGTATAGGCACCGGCGGGGGCGGGTGCGGAGATGCCGAAATCTGCAAAATGCAGCGTCCATTCTACGGTCTCACCGGCAGGAATCTCCGTCTCCTGCTCTGTTCCGCTGAACATCGCATAACCGGTGCTGCCGCTCTGCTGCATTTTCATGCTGAATGCGGAGCTGCGCAGTGTTTCCGTGCCTGTGCCCTGATTGTACACAGTCAGCGTGACTGATTCTGTGCCGGCGGGATAGGTGCTTTGCGGCAGACGAAGCTGCAAAACGTATTCATCGCCCGATACGACTTCACCCGAAACGACATCCTCCTGCCCGCGATTTTCACGGTCGGGAGCTGCAAAATGCGCATCCTCCATTGGTTCTGCGGCATCCTCACAAGCGGCTGCATCCTCGGGTTCGGCTTCAAGGGCAGGCACTTCCTCCACAGGGGCTTCATCCGCAGAAACAGCCTCATCATCGCGCTGTGCCGTCAGTGCGGGCGATGCCGCATCCGCGGCTTTCTCGTGCCCGCTCATCAGGATATTTCCGGGACGGCTGCTCCAATACGCACCGCCCAGCAGCACAATCGCGAACACCGATACAGACGCCGCCGCCAGACGGCGCATCTGCTTCTTTTTCTGTACGCGGTAAACGACGCTTCTGCGCATCACCTCTGCCGCAAATTCTTCATCTGTCCGTCTCATGCGAGTGTCCCCTCCTCTCCTAAGATTTCACGCAGCGCTTTCTTTGCACGGAACAGCAGGTTATCGACCTGCTTTGCCGATTTGCGCATGATCTTTGCCGTATCCGCATACGACCTGTCTTCAAAATACACCAGATGTACCGCCACCTGCTGATCTTCCGGAAGCTGCGCGATGGCTGCATGAAGCTGCCGGCTGCGTTCTCCGCGCAGAACATCCTCCTCCACAGACTGTGCATCCGCGAGGGTCTCCTGCACATCTTCCAGCGGAACGGTCTCATGCCGTTTTGCCTTGCGCAGCCAGTCGAGTGCGCGGCTGCGGGCTAGCATAAAAAGATAGGTGCTGAGCGCAAACTTGAAGTTATAGCGGTGCGGATGCACCACAAGCTGCATAAAAACGTCAATCGCAAGATCCTCAGCGGTCTCCGCATCATGCACATACCGCTGGATGAAGAAGGTAACGCGGCTGCGGTATTCCTTCAGGATCTCATTGAACGCCTCCTCGTCTCCGTTCAGGAAACGGCGGTAGCTACTTTCGCCATGTTCCATATCTGAACTCCGTTTCTGTTTGCTGAAAGCGCCGGCAGGATTCCGCCGCGTCCGGCGCTGCCTGTTTGCTTTCTGCTATGTTTACGTTTCAGGGGCAGGTTTTTCCTTATCCTCCAGCGTAAATTCAGCATATTACACAAATTTACGTTGGATTATCTATAGATACTGTAGAATCGCATCTGAAATGCTTGCAAATTTGTCGGAACTGTGCTATACTAAACATGAACCAAGAACCCTGAATCCGACAACCCTCTCAGTTGGATTCAAAACCCTCTCTTATGTTTGCCGCCCCGAATTCAAAAGGGCGGTTTCTTTTTTTATCTATCATTATACTAAAAAAACGCTCAAATTGCAAGTGCTGAAAATGATTGACAAACCGCCTGTTTCGGTATATAATAGAAGTATATCATTTGAACCGGAATCAGGAGTTGATCATCATGCGGCTCAGACCCTATATTCCTTCTATGGATTTTGAGACAATCAGAAGCTGGTGTACTGATACGCGCACCCATGCCATGTGGTGTGCCAACCTCATCCCCTTTCCGCTGGAACAGCAGAGCTTTGCGGCTGCCCTTCAGGAAATTGCAGCCCGCACCGGCGATACCCCGTTTGTTGCAACCTCCACAGACGGCAAAGTCATTGGCTTTTTCTGCTACAGCGCAGACCTGAAAACCAATGAGGGAATGTTGAAATTTGTCATGGTTGACCCTTCCCAGCGCGGCAGAGGCATCGGACAGATGATGCTGCGTCTTGCCCTGACCTATGCCTTCAGCATTACAAAGGTCAGCGCTGTTCAGCTCAATGTTTTCACCGAAAATGAGCGTGCGCGCAGATGCTATGAGCGTGTGGGGTTTAATGTCCGCCAGCTCTATACCTTTGCGTTTCAGTTTCAGGATGAATTCTGGGGGCGCTGCAATATGGTCATCCAGCGCAGTCAGACTCTGTAATCTCCGGCGCTGCTCCTGCAAAAATACGCTTGACAGCAGGGCGCAGTTATGATATAATATAGTGAACATGAGGCATCTGCATTTGCGTATCCTTACTACAGCCGCAGCGGCGAAATCCGGCGCTGCCTTTGGTACGATGGCAACGTGCAGAAGCCCTTTTTCTCTTTTATCCGTGTGCAGATGCGCTTGATACGCGCTCTGCCGCAGCAGTATGGTACAAAGGATCGGTCAAAATAATGGATCTGGAAATGCAAAAGCGTGCCCCTGTATATGAGGCACTGGAACGGCTTCGCCGGCAGCGTGTCGTCCCGTTTGATGTCCCCGGACACAAGCGCGGCAGAGGCAATCCGGAGCTGGTCAGGCTCCTCGGTGAACAATGTGTCGGCATCGACGTCAACTCGATGAAACCGCTGGATAATCTCTGTCATCCCGTCTCCGTCATTCTGGAGGCGGAAAACTTAGCCGCTGATGCCTTCGGCGCAGCACACGCCTTCTTTATGGTCGGCGGAACTACTTCGGCAGTACAAAGCATGATCCTCTCTGCCTGCAAAGCCGGACAAAAACTCATCGTTCCGCGCAATGTCCACAAGAGCGTCATCAATGCGCTGGTGCTGTGCGGCGCTGTGCCGGTTTATGTCAATCCGGACGTCGAACCGCGTATCGGCATCTCGCTGGGCATGGAGCTTTCACAGGTGGAACAGGTAATCAAGGAAAATCCCGATGCTGTTGCGGTTCTGGTCAATAACCCCACCTATTACGGCATTTGCTCCGACATCCGCGGCATCGTCAAGCTGGCACATGAACACAATATGCTGGTTCTGGCAGATGAAGCCCACGGCACGCATTTCTATTTCAATGAGGACCTGCCTGTCTCCGCAATGGCTGCGGGCGCTGATATGGCAGCAGTTTCCATGCACAAATCCGGCGGTTCTCTGACGCAGAGTTCGCTGCTGCTGCTTGGGCCTGCGGTCAATGAGGGCTATGTCCGGCAGATTATCAATCTCACGCAGACAACCAGCGCATCCTATCTGCTGATTTCCAGCCTTGACATCTCCCGCCGCAATCTTGCAATGCGAGGCAGGGAATCGTTTGCAAAGGTCATGCGCATGGCGGAATACGCCCGTGCTGAAATCAACGAAATCGGCGGCTATTACGCTTACGGCGCAGAACTCTGCAACGGTACAAGCTGTATGGGATATGATGTCACGAAGCTTTCTGTCTACACCCGCGAAATCGGACTCGCCGGCATTGAGGTCTACGATCTGCTGCGCGATGAGTACGACATCCAGATTGAATTCGGTGACATCGGCAATATCCTCGCGTATATTTCCATCGGAGACCGCATTCAGGATATTGAACGTCTGGTCGGTGCGCTGGCAGACATCAAACGCCTGTATTCTACGGATACAACCGGTATGCTCGCACAGGAATACATCCCGCCGCGCGTTGTTGCAACACCGCAGGAGGCATTCTATGCTGATAAGGAAATGCTCCCGCTGGAGCAGACAAACGGACGCATCTGCTCCGAATTCGTGATGTGCTATCCGCCGGGCATCCCGATTCTTGCCCCCGGCGAAATCATTACGGAAGACATCATCAACTACATCCGCTATGCAAAAGAAAAAGGCTGCTCGATGCAGGGTACGGAAGATCCGGAAATCGAGCATCTCAATGTTCTGAGATAATAATTAAGAGATGAATCAAAATGGGTCATACATTAGTAGCGACATTCAGCGACAATATTGCCGGTATGGTCTTAAACGCCGGCCTGTTCGCCAATAATAAGATTCCTTACCGTCAGCACTGTGACCGCAGCGCCGCAAACCGTGTGCTGCCCTATCACGCTACCCTTTTTAGCTGGGACAGGCGGCAGGATATTTTCTATCTGCCCCACATCGACAAAATTGAATTCACCCCCTGTTCCGTCGTAGCAGAACAGCTCGGCGTCATGATCGGCACGGGCTACAGCTATGTGCTGTTCCTGAAGCTGCGCCCCGCAGAGGGCTTTGACGCACTTTGCGAAAACATCTCGCGCGTGACCGGCAGACCGACAGAAAGTTTTCTGCATATCACGCTTTCCGTCAGCAAGGATCAGGAGCTGATCAACGCACAGCAGAAGGCGCTTGCAAAATCGCTCCGTTTCCCCATGACCTTGCAGATCAACGCACTCGAACTGTACCATATATGGGATCCTGTACAGCTTGTCAAGGTGCTGGACGGTTCCGAACACGAACAATCGGAGGACGAAAATCATGCCGGATCGTGAAATACTGATTGAAAGCGAATCCCCAGTCTGCCCGATTCAGGCGCTGGTTGAGCGCACAGACGATACCGTCTACTTCTACCTGTTCTTCCCGCGGCGCAAAGGGCATGATGCTGTGCGAAGCTGCTGGATCTGCAACCGCAGACCCGCGCCCGCCGAGATCAACGAGCATACCTGGAATGCCCACACCGCCCCGATGATGCCGCAGGGCAGCTTCTCGCATCCTGCGGGCGGCATGGATATCCGCGCGGAGGGACTGGAGATCGTCTGGTTTCAGGCGGGTGATTCCGCTGCGCTCCTGCAAAACGGCGAATTGCTTGCAGTCATTCCGCCGTGGAGCGGCATCAACGGCTTTCACGGCTATTCCAGATACGCCGTCGGCACGGGGCTGTTTGCATGGGAGATCACCGCAGAGGGCGGCGCAAATCTGAAACAGCGCACCGCAGCAAGCAAGCTGTTCTGGGCGGAGCATTTTACCGATGAATACTGGAATCAGCAGATACAGGATCACGCCCGTATCCAGCAGGATTTCTACGGAGCAGTCACCCGCCACGCCGGCATCAACGGCAAGAACTATCCGCCGCGCTATCTCTTTGCAGGCGCGAAAAACGGCGTGAGTTACGGCATCACGGCGCTCATCAGCGCAATCCCGCAGCCTGAGATTGAAATGCAGATCGAGGATGCAGATCAGTTTTCGCGGATCGAATTCGGATTTGCGGCACAGGAACGCTTTGAGGCGCTGACAACGGGCGTCTATCAGATGTTCTCCAGTCTGACACGCTATCTTTACGGGGAAACAACCTTCTTTGCACACGGACATACGAATCCCTACGATGAAATCGAGGGCTTCCATGCGCTGCTGTTTCTCAATGCGCGGCTGCTCCCGCAGATCGCATCGCCGGATTACAGCACCCTGACCGGCGGCACGACAGTCAATCTGCTGTGGGCTGTGCCGATTACGAAGGCGGAATACGATTTCACGGTAGAAAACGGCGTCGATGCACTGCTCCGTCACGCAAAAAATCTCACAACCGTTCACATTTTCAACGGACATCCGAAATTCAGCATTTGAAGGCGGCTTTCCTGCGGGCGGCACTGAATCTGTGAAACCGCATCATTCAGCCTGTCCGACACATTTCGCCTTCCCTGAAAGAAAAAAGGAGGAATGAAAATGCTGCGTTTCGCGGTCATCTGCCTGCTTGACCTGACAGAGGGCACAACGCATTCCGTGGATTTTTTTATCGTAGGTCTTGTCGTGGGGGCAGGCGGAATGCTTGCACTTTGTTTCCGCGCTGTGAAAGAATACATTGACAATCATTACTGGAAGCATCCGGAAGACCCTGCCACACGGATCGAAAATCTGGCAAGGCCCTTTCTGGATCACAGATTTATCATGCTGCTTGTTATGAAAATTGAGCAGGGCGGCAACCCTGACCTCATCAATACAATCACCGTTACCAAATCTGAGACAAAGATTGTCGTTTTCAATAAGCCCGAACCGGTCATCATTCCGCACAGATCGCTTCACTATGCCGATTTGCAGGATGATGATTTGCTGCCGGTTGCCTGCGCGCTGCTGCTGAATCTCGGCAGTCAGTACGAAGCCGTCTATGATGAAAACAAGGAACTGACCCCGACCATTCACCGCAAGCCGCCGACACTCCGGCAGCTCAATCCGGTGAAAAACACCAAATAAAGGCTCATTAACAGGAGGACAATCCGATGGAATTCTGGTTTTCCGAAATGCATACGGACAATGTCAAAGCATCCATCCGGTGCGAAAAGCAATTGTACAGCGGACAGAGTGACTTCCAGCGCATTGACGTATTTGATTCTGCGGAGTTCGGACGGTTTCTCGTCTCGAACGGCAGCGTGATTTTCTCCGAAAAGGATGAATTTATCTATGACGAAATGATCGTCCATGTCCCGATGGCGGTTCACCCCGATGTCAAACACGTTCTGGTCATCGGCGGCGGCGACGGCGGTGTGGCGAGAGAGCTTTCGCATTATGAGGAGATCAAAACGATTGACGTGGTAGAACCCGATGAGCTGTTTGTCGAGGTCTGCCGTGAATATTTCCCCGATAACGCCAAGGGTCTCGATGACAAGCGCGTCACAATCTACAATCAGGACGGCCTGCGCGCCCTGCGCACCCGTCACGGCGAGTACGATCTCATCATCAACGATGCCACCGATCCCTTCGGTCATACCGCCGGACTGTTCACGAAGGAGTTTTACGGTCTGTGCTACAAGGCACTCAAGGACGACGGCATTATGGTATACCAGCACGGCAGCCCCTTCTACGATGAGGATGAGGGCGCGTGTCAGTCGATGCACAAGAAGGCATACCGCGTCTTCCCGATCTGCCGCGTCTATCAGGCGCATATTCCGACCTGTCCGGCGGGCTACTGGCTGTTCGGATTCGCCTCGAAAAAATATCACCCGCTCAATGATTTCGACCCCAAGCGCTGGAAAAAGCGCGGCATCCAGACATGGTATTATACCACGAATCTGCACACCGGCGCTTTCATGCTTCCGAAATATGTGGAGGATCTCATGGAGGAAGCGGAGGAGCGGAAAAAATAAGCATCCTTTCACGAAACGGAGGGCTCTATATGAAACGGTTCACAGCAATTATTCTGACAGTTCTCTCAGTGACATTGTTATCCGGCTGCGGAAACAGCGGCGGACAGCCCGCGCAGACAAATGCACCTGCACCCGCATCCGATGCAGCGCCCGCAGACAGCGGCAGCACGGCACAGGCATCCGCTGTCATCACCGACGGCAGCAAATGCGGTGTGCTGCAAAAGGTTGCAGAGCAGGATGATTTCATCATCAATGGGCTCATCCTGACGACCGGCAGCGGGCATCATGATTACCCGGCGATCGGGGAGCTGAGCGGCAAGGGCTATCAGACCGCCGGACTCTACAGCGAATATATGCTGGGTGAGTGGATCGCCATTTACGCCGACTGCGGCAAGAGCATGAATATCTATGTGGTGCCGAATCAGCCGGATGCCGACTATGCCGCCATGACCGAAGCTGATCTGCAAAAGATCAACGAGAGCGCCGCATACGAAAATGCCGTGACCGATGTGCAGCCCGACCCCGAAAACTACGGGCATGTGTGGGATACCTATGTGCATCAGGAGATGGACGCGGGGCTTTATAATGTCTGCTTTGTCAGCGGCGGAAAGCTCTGCTATCTGGTGCAGCTCAATCTGATTCCGGAGGCTGCGGAGTAAACGATGAATATGCAGCAATACCGTCTGCCGCTTGGATGGACAGCCGCGTTTCCGGCAGACTGGACTCATGAATATGACGAAACAACCGACCAGAACATCTTTTATCCCGCAGACAGCGACCTCACCTTCCGGCTGACGGCGCTGCACGCGGAAAAAGAGGGCGTACCTGCGCCGGTATCCCTCATGGAAACGGTCTTTGCAAAGAGCGTGCCGGAAGGATGCAGGGTCATTGAGATTCCGGAACTGCAAGTCGCGGGATGCACCATGCTGATCCGCGGGCGCAGCTATGAGGAGGACGGCAAAACCGTTTCGCAGATCTGCGCAGGCTGCTTCTGCGACGGCGAACTGCTGACATTCAACATTTTCGGCACAGACCCGCAGCAGGTCTACGAGGGACTTGCCTATCTGACGCTCGTACAGCGAACCGGAACGCCGTGGAGCTTTGAGACATTCGCAGCGGACGGCACTGCACTGGAGCTGGGCAGTCAGATACAAACCAACATCCGGAAATCTACCGGTTAATTAAGAATCCGAAGGATAACAAGGAGGAACACTATCATGAGCAGAGTATTGATCATCGGCTGCGGCGGCGTTGCATCCGTCGCAATCCAGAAATGCTGCCAGAACGACGCAGTTTTCAGCGAGATCTGCATTGCCAGCCGCACCGTCTCCAAATGCGATGCGCTGAAGGCAAAGATCGAAGCAGAGGGCAAGACCAAAACCGTCATCACGACAGCTGCACTCGATGCCGACAATAAGGATGCTGTTCTGGCGCTCATCCACGATTACAAGCCGGATGCCGTGCTGAATCTCGCACTCCCCTATCAGGATCTCACGATCATGGAGGCTTGTCTGGAGGGCGGCGTTCACTACATCGACACCGCGAACTACGAGCCGGAAGATACGGATGATCCGGTGTGGCGTGCGATCTACGAAAAGCGCTGCAAGGAGCTTGGCTTCACAGCATATTTCGACTATTCGTGGCAGTGGGCGTATGACGAAAAGTTCAAGGCAGCGGGTTTGACCGCACTCTGCGGCTCGGGCTTTGATCCGGGCGTGACCTCTGTCTTTACGGCGTATGCGCTCAAGCACTATTTCGATGAGATCCACTATATCGACATCCTCGACTGCAACGGCG
>DGVV01000091.1 GCA_002395085.1 Ruminococcus sp. UBA4275
CGGGTGCAGGTTCGGGCTTCGGCGCGGTAAACTGCGGCACAGGTGCAGGCGCAGGTTCGGGCTTCGGCGCGGTAACCTGCGGTACAGATGCGGGTGCAGGTTCGGGCTTCGGCGCGGTAAACTGCGACACAGGTGCGGGTGCAGGTTCGGGCTTCGGCGCGGTAACCTGCGGCACAGGTGCGGGTTCGGGCTTCGGCGCAGGTGCAGGATTCGGAGCTGTCGGATGCTGCGGTTCGGCTATCTCACCGCCGAAGCTCTCCAGCAAATCGCCAAGACCGCCGTTGAAGCCGCTTGCGGTTGCGCAGATGCGCCACACGGACTTCATATAAATCTCAACGCTGATAATCGCCTTCTCGCTGCGGAAGTCAATGCCGTGCAGTTCGAGTTGAAGCGCAATATTATCATCCTGCACAATCCGTACAGTATGCGAACGGATCGAGTTCATAATGCCGTTTCCGTCAATACTCACCGTGAACACCAGTTTCACAATGTTCTGCGGCAGGCTTTTCAGGGAAACGGTATAATTCGCGGCATTTCCTCTGCCTTCATAGCGAATCTCCTGCTGCGGTGAAGCAGTCTGATTATAGAAAACCATGTAGCGGTCATCCGAAAGCCTGTCATTCTGATCAACGCCGAAACAGCACGAATCGTAAACCGCATTGCCCTGTGTATCAATCTCCACACGGAAGGGACGGTTAATATCAATGTGATCTTCAAGCTTGGAACGGTAGCCGCGAACCATATTCGTCATGATGAATGCCTCCTTTACTGCTGTAAATGCTCCTGCGAAACGCCTTTCATGGTCAGACTGATGCGCTTGCGCTTCGGGTCAACCGCAAGCACTTTGACACGAACAATCTGCCCGACTTTTACTGCATCGAGCGGATGCTTGATAAATTTATTCGAGAGCTGGGAAATATGAACCAGACCGTCTTCGTGAACACCGATGTCCACAAATGCACCAAAATCAATGATATTGCGCACAGTTCCGATCAGTTCCATATCCGGTTTCAGATCTTCAGCGGTCATAATATCTCCGGAACGCATCAGCGGCTTCGGCAGTTCATCACGGGGATCTCTTCCGGGCTTTTGCAGTTCCTTTACAATGTCCTCCAGTGTCGGCACGCCGATGCCGAGTTCTTCACTCAGGCTGCGCAGGCCGCGCTTTTTGACCGTCTCACGAAGCTGCGAAAGATCACCGCCGACATCGCTGAGAGAATACCCGCAGGCATCCAGCAGCGCCTCTGCTGCGGCATAACTTTCCGGATGAACACCGGTATTATCAAGCGGATTCTTCGCATCGCGCACCCGCAGGAAGCCCGCGCACAGCTCATAGGCTTTTGCACCGAGCTTCGGGACTTTCAGCAGCGCCTTGCGCGATGTAAATGCGCCGTTTTCTTCACGGTATGCCACGATATTATGGGCAATGCCGCTGTGGATACCGGAAATATACGAAAGCAGCGAACCGGAAGCCGTATTCAGATCGACACCGACTGCGTTGACGCAGTCCTCAACCACACCCGTGAGCGATTCCGAAAGCCGTGCAGGCGGCATATCGTGCTGATATTCACCGACACCGATTGCTTTCGGCTCGATTTTGACAAGTTCTGCAAGCGGATCCTGCAATCTGCGCGCAATGGAAACCGCGCTGCGCAGTGCCACATCATAATCCGGAAATTCCTCTGCTGCAAGCTTCGATGCCGAATAAACCGACGCACCGGCCTCACTGACCACCATATAAGCAGTATGGCAATCGGGCAGTTCATGCAGAATCTCCGCAACAATCTGTTCCGATTCGCGGGAAGCAGTTCCGTTTCCGATGGCGATAGCAGAAACATGATGCTTGACAATCAGCTTCTTGAGTTTCTCCTTATTATTGGCAATGGCATTTGCAGAACCTGCGGTAATATGCACCACATCCGTTGCAAGCACCTTGCCGGTCGGGTCAACAATTGCGACTTTGCATCCGGTACGGAAACCGGGATCAAGACCGAGGGTGATCATCCCGCGCATAGGCGGCTGGAGCAGAAGCTGCCGCAGATTGGATGCAAACACTGTAATAGCCTGCTCAGAAGCCTGTTCTGTCAGGGACGCACGCACCTCGCGCTGTACCGCCGGCAGCAGGGACTTTTTATATGCTTCCAGTGCAGCCGCTTCCACCATTTGACCGGCAGGACTGCCGTTTTTGACGTAAGATTTTGTAACAATCTGTTCACCGAGACCTTCCGGCATGGTCACGCTGACCTTGAGGAAGCCCTCCTTCTCTCCGCGGTTGACGGCAAGAATCCGGTGCTTGGCAGTTTTGCTGACCAGCTCACTGTGATCATAATAGTTGCGGTAAACGCTGTCTTCCTCCGGATCAGTTGCTTTGACCGTCAGCGAACCGCGCAGCGTCAGAACATTGCGCAGACGCTTGCGGAGATCTGCGTCATCAGAGATTGTTTCAGCAAGAATATCAGATGCACCGGCAAGTGCTGCATCCGCATCCGGAACTTCAAGTTCCGCATTGATATACGCTTCCGCCTCAGCACGGGGATCGCAGCCCATAGCCTGCTCCATGATAAGCTGAGCGAGGGGTTCCAGTCCGCGCGCTTTAGCCACGGATGCCTTTGTCTTGCGCTTCTGCTTATAGGGGCGGTAGAGATCTTCTGCTTCGACCAGCGTTTTTGCTTCGGAAATCGCCTGTGCAAGTTCAGGCGTAAGCTTATCAAGCGCCGCGATTGCATCGGAGATTTCCTGCTTGCGTGTTTCGAGCTTTCGCAGATAATCGAGCCGTTCACTTAGCGTATGCAGCGTCTGATCATCGAGAGAACCTGTCTGTTCCTTTCGGTAACGGGCGATGAACGGGACGGTCTTGCCGTCATCGAGCAGCGCAACTGCGTGTTCAACCTGTTCCTGCCGCAGTTTCAGTTCCTCAGCGATTTGTTTGAGAATGTCCATGTATACCTCCAAGCCATGAGAGAGATTGCAGATGTAATATATTATATCATATATTCTCCAAAATTTCAACCGGAAACTGCGAAAAAAACGGAATTCCGGTCTAAATGCGAAGAAAACGGATCACCTCCGCACAAAGTGGCAGGACTGCCGCTTGCAGCGCAAGATTCAGGAAGTGCAATTTGCTCCAAACGGTTTATTTTCCGCCGAATTTGTGAAATTTTACAGGGAGTTTCCCCGCCGTCAGGCGCAAAAGACGGTTTTTCAAAAATATTTCTGTGAATTTGCAAAAAAACACTTGCTTTTTTTTGTGAAGTATGCTAAAATAGAGTTATCAGAAAAATTCCTGTGATGCTGCACACTTCATCGTGTTCACGTCATTTTTTTGCTTTTTCTGCATTTTTTGCCCTTTTGGCAGAGTCGCTCCGGAAATCTGCACAAATGGCAAAATAACCAAATACCGCATCTGACACGATAACTTCCAGATCGCGCAACATCACACGAAGGAGGATTTCCGCATGGCTAAAACCAGATTGCTGCTGCTGTTCGGCGGCTCTGCCAGCGAGTATGACGATTCGCTGCGCTCTGCTGTTTCCGTTCTGCGCACACTCGCGGATGAAAAATACGACATTATACCGGTCGGCATCAATAAAAAAGGACGCTGGCTGTATTATCCCGGCGACATCGCCGGCATTGCGGACGGTACATGGGCATCCAATCCTGACTGCACCTCTGCTGTTCTCTCCCCCGACCCCGCACACAAGGGTGTTCTGGTTCTGGAGGACGGCAGCTATACCCTCAAGCGCATTGATGTGATCTTTTCGCTGCTGCGCGGCGCACTCGGTGAGGACGGCGCTGTTCAGGGCATCTGTGAGCTTTCCCGCATCCCCTATGTCGGAAACGGCATCACAGAATCGGCACTCTGCCGCAGCAAAGTTATGACGCACGCGCTGCTGGATACCGCCGGAATACCTGTTCCGCACTGGGCATCTGTTACGGTGCGCGACCTTGATCGCCTCGACCGCGAATGTGACCGCATCGAAAGCAAGCTCGAATATCCAATGTATATCAAACCCTCCGGCAGCGATTCCAATCTCGCTTCGGGTGTCGCAGAAGACCGCGCTTCGCTGATCTCGCATATCAAGCGTGCCTTCACACAGGATGATACGGTCCTGATTGAGGAGGCTGCACAGGGCAGAGAACTGCGCGTTGCGGTGTTCGGCTACGACCGCCCGTTTGCTTCGTTTGTCGGAGAACTGACCGGCGGCTCTGATCAGGCACTGAAGATTCCCGCTGACATTGATGATCATACCATGCAGTTCATCCGTGATACAGCAATCCGTGCATTTCATGTACTGGAATGCCGCGCACTTGCACTCATGGACATCTATATATCGCCGCGCGGCGATATTCTGCTCGGTGAAGTCAATACGATGCCGGTCCTGACAGAAGACGCTGCCTATCCGCAGCTCATGGCTGACCTCGGAATGCGCTATCAGTATCTGCTTGACAAACTGATTGAACAGGCTGCGGAACACGCCGATTCTGCGGTTTAAGAAAGAGCGGAACGGAGGAATCTATTGAGCAGAAACTATCTCGATGCTGTGCTGTCCATCATCAGCAGACAGCGTACCGATTCCGAGGAAGACAGCTCGGAACTCAATACAACTGCGCGCTACCATTGCTCCGCAGAGCAAACCGAAATCATATATGATGAACTTGATGAACAGGGTGAGCGCGAAGGCGAAACCAAAATCACGGTCTTTCCGGACGGCCTGGTCACAATCCATAAGACCGGTTTTACGGAAGCAACAATGATCATCGAAGCCGGCAAGACACATCCGGTACATTATGATACCATGGTCGGCTCAATGGATATGATGCTGAGTACCCTTTCCGTGAAAGCATCTTTCAGCGCGGAAGGCGGCAGCATGAAGCTGCGGTATGTACTCGACATCGGAGAAGCGTTCTCTGCGGAGAACACAATTGAATTGAAGATCACGATGCGGCAGCCGGAATGTGCAGCGCATCTTGACGAATAATGTTGTTTCGTATCAGAAAGGAGTGTTGCATTTGAATCATATTCAAGCTGCTGCACAGGACGTCAGAACACTGATTCTGGATGCGCTTGGCAGACTCGTTTCGGAGGGCACTTTCCCTGCCGAACCGCTGCCCGATTTTAACGTGGAGATCCCCGCAGACCGCGCGCACGGCGATTTTGCCGCAAATATCGCAATGGTCAGCGCAAAGGTGCTTCACAATGCCCCGCGCAAAATCGCTGAGGCAATCGCAGAGGCACTCGACCTGACTGGTACTGCTTTTGACAAAGCAGAGGTCGCAGGTCCGGGCTTCCTGAATTTCTATCTCGGTCAGCAATGGTATTCTGATGTGCTGAAGAATGTCAAGGCTGAGGGGGCTGATTACGGTAAATCGGACATCGGCGAAGGCAAGCGTGTACTGGTCGAGTTCGTTTCCGCAAACCCGACCGGTCCGATGCACGTCGGCAATGCGCGCGGCGGCGCAATCGGTGACTGCCTCGCTTCTGTGCTGAGTGCAGCCGGTTATCAGACTGAACGTGAATTTTATATCAATGATGCCGGCAATCAGATTGAGAAATTCGGCAAATCGCTCTCACTGCGCTATATGCAGATCTGCTCCGAAAAAGGACAGGCTGTCTGTGCGGAGATCACCGAACTCGATGCCTTCTGCAAAGCCATTTACGGAGAAAACGGAAACTCAGAAGATTTCCCGATGCCGGAAGATGTCTATCTCGGACAGGACATCATCGCACACGCAAAGAATTATTACGATCTGAACGGTGATAAACTCGCCGCCCTGCCGGACGAGGATCGCCGCAGAGAACTTGTCGCATTTGCGCTCCCGAAGAACATTCAGGGGCTTAAAGATGACCTCGGCAAATACCGCATCCAGTATGATACATGGTTTCCGGAGAGCAAACTCCACGCTGACGGCAGTGTTGCAGGCATCATTCAGCAGCTGAAAGACAGCGGCTACACCTATGAAAATGACGGCGCATTGTGGTTCAAGGCGGAAGCCCTCGGCGCAGACAAGGATTTCGTCATTGTCCGCTCGAACGGCATTCCGACCTATGTTGTGCCGGACATCGCATACCATTATAATAAGCTTGTTACCCGCGGCTTTGACCGCGCAATTGATGTGCTGGGCGCAGATCATCACGGCTATGTGCCGCGTCTGAAAGCAGCACTCACCGCGCTCGGCGTCGATGCCTCCCGCATGACCGCTGTTCTCATGCAGATGGTCGCTGTCATGCGCGACGGCAAACCGGTCAAACAGTCCAAGAGAAGCGGCAAGGCGCTCACGCTGGTCACGCTGCTGGAAGATATTCCGGTCGATGCAGCACGCTTCTTCTTCAATCTGCGTGAGGCAAATTCGCACTTCGAGTTTGACCTTGATCTTGCAGTTGAGGAGTCTTCCTCGAATCCGGTTTATTATGTGCAGTACGCGCACGCACGTCTCTGTTCGCTGATCCGCACGCTTGCTGAGGACGGCGCAGCAGTTCCGGATGCAGCTTCTGCACAGCTTGAGCTGCTTGCCTCCAAACCGGAGCGTGAACTGATCCGTCAGCTTGCCCTGCTCCCGGCGGAAATCGAAACGGCAGCCAAGCAGCTTGACCCATCCAGACTCACGAAATATTCAGTTGATCTGGCGTCGCACTTCCATAAATTCTACGATGCCTGCAGCGTCCGCACGGCTGAAACACCTGCCCTGCGCGATGCGAGACTCTTCCTCTGTGACGCTGTCCGGCAGGTTCTGGGCAATGTGCTTGCACTCTTAAAAGTTACAGCACCGGAGAAAATGTAACCAAATCGTAACTATTCGATTATAACTTTTCATGAAGTTGTATGTGAAATTTCGTGATTATTACCAAATGACTCTGTGAAAATCTTGTGAACTCGCAGAATCTTAATGGTTTGTTCACGATTTCGTAACATTTAAGCGGGTGAAATGTGTTACAATCTGTAATAGTTTCAGGCGAGAAATCAATTCCGCCTGACACCCGCTTTGCATCATGTACTCGTTTGTGCGTGCAGATTGCAGGCACTCCCCCACCACGAAAATCATGAAGAAAGCGAAGGGATAATCTTATGTCTAACAGACCGTTCCAGGGACTTGTCTCCCAGATGCACGACACCATCCACGCGACCGTCGGCGTGCTGGATGAAACCGCTACGATCATTGCCTGCAGCGACAGCAGCCGCGTCGGCACGACCAATGAGTTCATCTCGATTGATATGAACGAATCCGGCGATCTGTTCATCCGTGACGGCTTTACCTATAAGCCGTTCGGTGTGCGCACGACCCCCGATTATGCTGTGTTCGTGGAAGGCACTGACGAGAACGCTGCCAAGTATGCTGACATCCTCGCAATTGCAATGTCCAGCATCAAGCAGTATTACGATGAGAAATACGACCGCAATAATTTCATCAAGAATGTTGTGCTGGATAACGTCCTTCCCGGCGACATCGTCGTCAAAGCGCGTGAACTCCACTTCAATGCTGAAATCAGCCGCGTCGTGTTCCTGATCCGCATCGTTTCCGCGAATGATATTTCTGCTTATGACGTGATTCAGAATCTGTTTCCTGACAAGAGCAAAGACTTCGTCTTCAATATCACTGAGACTGACATCGTTCTCGTGAAGGAGATCAAGTCCACGGTCGAGAGCAAAGACCTCGAAAAGCTTGCCCGTTCCATTGCTGATACGCTGTCCAGCGAGTTCTATACCCGCGTAAATGTCGGTATTGGTACGAGTGTGGTCGGTGTCAAGGATCTCGCCCGCTCCTTCAAGGAAGCACAGATGGCACTCGAAGTCGGTAAGGTGTTCGATACCGATAAAGTCATCGTCAGCTACGATAACCTCGGCATTGCCCGCCTGATTTACCACCTGCCCACCACCCTCTGCGAGACCTTCCTGCATGAGGTGTTCAAGCGCGGCAGCATTGAGAGCCTCGATCATGAAACGCTCTTTACCATTCAGCGCTTCTTTGAAAACAATCTGAATGTCTCTGAGACCTCCCGCAAGCTGTTCGTTCACCGTAATACGCTTGTCTACCGTCTGGAGAAGATCAAGAAGCTGACGGGTCTTGATCTGCGTGAATTCGATCATGCCATTATCTTCAAGATTGCCCTGATGGTCAAGAAGTATCTTTCTGCGAGCCCGGTTAAGTTCTGATATTGTTTGATTTGATTTGTTTGTTGCTGGGGAGTGCCGAACGAATGCGGAATAAGCCGTGTCGTTTGGCACTTTCTGCTGTGGGAAGAACATAGATGCCGCCTCGCGATATTCGCAAAGAACATTGACTTGTTCCCAAAGGATTCAAAAGGAGGATTTCTTTTGGTTGAGTTAAAAAACGTATCCGTTACATACGAAAGCACCGGCGTTGAGGCACTCTCTGATGTGAGCCTCAAGGTGGAGGACGGCGAATTCGCATTCGTGATTGGCCGTTCGGGTGCCGGAAAAAGTACGCTGATCAAGCTCCTGCTCAAAGAGCTGGACGCCAACAGCGGTGAGGTATACGTCAACGGCTACAGCCTGACGAACATGAAAAAGCGCAAGATTCCGGAATTCCGCAGAACCATCGGTGTTGTGTTTCAGGATTACCGCCTGATCGACACCCTGACGGTCTACGAAAACATTGCCTTTGTGCTGCGCGTGATCGACGCGCCGCGCAAACTCATCCGGAAGCGCGTTCCATACGTCATGTCGCTGGTCGGCTTGCAGGATAAGGCAGACTGCTATCCGAGTGAGCTTTCCGGCGGCGAACAGCAGCGCTGTGCGCTCGCACGCGCGCTTGTGAATGATCCGGCTCTGCTGATTGCCGATGAGCCGACCGGTAATGTTGACCCGGAACTGGCTTACGAACTTGTGGAGCTGCTGCAGGGCATCAATGCCTGCGGCACGACCATCCTCATGGTGACCCATGCCCACGAAATGGTTCGTCATTTCGGCGGACGTATTATCAACATCAGCGAGGGTGAAGTCGTATTCGACGAAGTGATTGGAGGCGCAGAAGTTGAAGCTGAGTAGTTTTCAGTATCTTGTCGGACAGGGCTTCGATAATGTCTGGAAGAACCGTGTGATGGCATTTGCTTCCTTCTGTGTACTTCTGGTCAGCCTGCTGCTTGTGGGCATTTCCGTACTCTTTTATGTCAATGTCAACGCCATTATCGGCGGCATTGAGGACAAAAACGAAGCAATCATCTACCTGCTCGACGATACGACACAGGAACGTGTCGCTGAGATCGGCGATACCTTAGAGATGATGGATAATGTCAGCAGTGTCTCGTTCTATTCCCGCGAGGAAGCATTCAATGACCTCAAGGGCAAAATGAGCGATTCTGCTGAGATCTTTGATTCGCTGCGCGACGATAATCCCCTGCCGGATGCTTACCGCATCCGTGTGGCGGATATCTCCAGAATGGATGATACCATTGCAGCAGCCGAGCGCATCCCGGATGTGGAATATGTCAGCTCGCCGGATTCATTTATCGAGCTGCTGACGGAAACGCGCCGTGTCGTAACGATTATTGCCAGTGCAATCATCATCGCAATGCTGATTGTCTCTATGGTGATCATCTCCAATACGACCAGAGCGAGCGTCTTCTCCCGCCGCCGCGAAATCAGCATTATGCAGAGCGTCGGCGCAACCAAGAGTTTTATCCGTTTCCCGTTCTTCATCGAGGGCATGATCAATGGCTTCATGGCGGGTGTTTTCGCAACCCTCCTGACATGGTTCGGCTATGACAGCCTTGTCAAACTGCTCGGCAAATTCAGTGTACTCAGCACGATTGGTCTGGGCAATATCATCCCCTATAAGCGAATCTATCTCATTGTAATGCTGGCATATATCATCGCCGGCTCCCTGATCGGAGCATTCGGATCTGTCCTTTCCACACGGGTTCATCTGAAATACCGTGCGGCAAATATGTAAGAGAGGAATGTATCATGAACAAACAGCTTACGAAATTTGTTGCAATGCTTTCTGCCGTCTGCATTACTGCCGGCAGTCTTGCGTTCAGCTATGACCGCCGTCCGCAGCAGACCGCCTCAGCGAAAACGCTGGAGGAGATCGCGCTGGAAAAAAAGGAAAAACAGGCACAGATTGATGCAAAGCGCGAGGAGCTTGCACTGCTTCAGGATGACATCGCCAATAAGGAAGCTTATGAGGCGGCACTGGCAGAGGAAGTCTCCCTTATTAATGACAAGATGCTGCTGATTGACACGCAGCTTCAGAATGTCTACATCGAGATCGACGAAAAAGAAAACTCGATCTCTGAGCTGGAGGAGCTGATCGCTCTTCAGCAGGTGCAGGTCAATGAGGATCTCGAAGTGTTCAAAGCGCGTATCCGCACGCTTTATGTTCACGGCAATGACAGCATCCTCTCTGCACTGGTCGGTGCAACAGACTTCTACGATGTCCTCGCGAAAATGGATCTCATCAACCGCATCGCAAAGCACGATGACGCGATGATCGAAGATCTGCGCGCAGAAATCGAACAGCTTACAAAAAATGAGCAGGAACTGACTGCATCGGTCACGGCACTCAACATCAAGCAGAAAGAAATGGAGACCCTGATGGGTGAATTTGCCGCTTCCCGTGACGATCTCGATTCGGCAATCCGCGGCTCGGCACTGGAGCGTAATATGCTGCTTCAGCAGCACGCAAACATCGAACATGAGATTGACAATACCGAGGAAGCGATGGATGAGCTGGATGAGGAAGAAGAAGCACTCATCTATGAGATCGCGCGCAAGGCTGCTGAGGAAGCGGAGCGCAAACGTCAGATTCTGGAAGCTGCCAGGACGACAGCACCGACAACCACAACCACCACAACAACAACTACTACGACAACTACCACAACCACAAAGCCGCCCACTACCACCACCACGACAACAACAACGCAGAAACCGTGGACGACGGCACAGCCTGGTTCAACGTCGAAGGGTGCAACATCCTCTACGACCACCACAACCACGACAACGACAACGACGACCACCACCACGACTTCGACGACGGCAACCAAGCCGCCGACCACCACCACCACTACCACCACGACCGCTGCTCCGAATCCGGTTCCGGATTATCAGGGCGGAAAGCTCTCATGGCCGGCTCCGGGCTACTATCGCATCACGAGCGGTTTCGGCCCGCGCTGGGGTACGCATCACAACGGCATCGACATCATCGGCGCGAACTCCGCAATCAACGGTGCAAATGCCTGCGCGGCTGCATCGGGCACGGTCATTCTGACCAAGGGCGGCTGCGGTCATAACTTCGGCAAGAGCTACAACTGCGGCTGCAACGGCGGCTACGGCAACTACGTGATGATCGACCACGGCAACGGCATTGTGACGCTGTATGCGCATCTGTCCAGCTTTGCCGTCTCGACCGGTCAGCAGGTCACTGTCGGACAGAAGATCGGCACTGTCGGTTCTACAGGTCACTCGACCGGCCCGCACCTGCATTTTGAGGTTCGTCTGAACGGCAACCGCGTGGATCCGGAAGCATATCTGTTCTGATCCGTTTTGTGCGTGATGGCATAATAATCACACAACCGGCAAAACGGCAGGAGGCTGATGTCTCTTGCCGTTTTCCGTCATGTTTGGAAGAAAGGAACGGCAGTCTGATGGGTAAGAAAATCAGCATCAGCCTGACAGTCAGTCTGATCGCGCTGACGGCAGCACTCACCTGCGTACTGACCATGTCGTATGCACGCAGGCAGTTCAATGAAAAAATCAGCGAGGTGGATCGACTCTCGCAGAAATATCAGCGCCTGGAGGAACTCGATGCCAAGGTGCAGGATGAATATTACACTGAGATTTCTGCAGATGACGTCACAGACGGAATGCTGGCTGGATATGTCCGCGGTCTGGGTGATCCCTACAGCGCCTACCGCAGCGCAAAGGAACTGTCTGAATACGAGGACAGCAATGCGGGCGTATATACCGGTGTCGGCATTTCCGTCACAAAAAATGACGAAGGATATGCAGAGATTGTTTCGGTCATTGAAGAAGGCAGTGCGGATCAGGCTGGACTTATCGCCGGTGATCTGATTGTCGAAGTGGAAGGCGTCTCCGTAAAGGAAAGCTACCGCGAAGCGATCGACCAGTTTTTCGGTGAACAGGGTACGACAGTTCAGGTAAAGGTGAAAAAAGCGGACAGCGGCAAAATCGTAACATACAAACTGCTGCGTGCGCAGATTGACGAAATCACAGTGGAATCCAAACTGCTGCGCAACCGCATCGGATATATCCGCATCATGAAATTCCGCAGCGTAACCGTTTCACAGTTTGAGACCGCACGGCAGGAATTGCTGAAAAAAGGCGCACAGGCACTGATTTTCGATGTGCGCGATAACGGCGGCGGCGTTCTGTCTGCACTGGAACAACTGATTGACCCCTTGCTGCCTGAAGGCGAACTCGCATTTGCGACTGACCGCAGCGGCAAACAGACGACCATCATCGAATCAGACGCCGGTTTTGAGGAAATGCCCTACTGTGTGCTGGTCAATGGCAATACGGCAAGCGCTTCGGAACTTTTCGCCTGCTTGCTGCGCGATTACAGCGATGCAATTCTGATTGGAGAAAAGACTTTCGGAAAAGGCATCATGCAGACAACCTTTGCCCTTTCCAGCGGAGGTGTCACCCTGACAACCGCAACTTATGAAACCGGTGTCACACCGTGCTATCACGGCGTTGGTCTGGAACCCGATGTACTGGTAGAAGCTGATCCGGATTCTGAGGACGATGTGCAGCTTGATGCTGCCGTGGATGCGATTATTGCTCGCATCAAGGAAAACAATGCCGCTTAACAGGTGAAACTTATGAACAATTCTGTGCTATGGTACAGGCAGCCCGCAGAACGCTTTGAGGAGGCTTTGCCGGTTGGAGCAGGTCGGTTCGGGGCAATGCTTTACGGAAAACCTGACTGCGAATTGCTGCGCCTGAATGAGGATTCTGTCTGGTCCGGCGGTCCGCGTGAACGCATCAATCCGGATGCGCTGACCGGATTTCCGCAGGTGCGCAGCCTCATCATGGAAGGCCGCATTGCAGAGGCGGAAAAGCTGGCATTTGAAACCATGCAGGGCTGTACACCAAATATGCGACACTATATGCCGCTTGGTGATCTCTCTGTCAAACTCACCCTTCCGCAAGGCGAAATGACCGATTACCGGCGCGAACTGAATCTCGAAACTGGCGTATATGCCGTCTCCTTCCGAATTGGCGGCGCACTGTTCCGGCGTGAGGTCATTGCATCAAATCCGGCGCAATGCCTGCTGATTCGCCTGACCGGAGATGTCCCGTTCGATGCAGCAGCTGCCATTGACGGCAGAGATGATGATTACGACAGCAACCGCATCAATACTTATGATAAAGTTCCCTTTCTCGAATACAACGGCGGTTCAGGCGCGGTGAACGGCATCCGTTTCGCCTGTGCATTAACGGCACAGTCTGCGGACGGGTGGCTGTACAGCACCGGCAATACCCTGAAAATTGACTGCGCACGCGAAATGACGTTTGCGTTGTCAGTGCGAACGAATTATTATCATCCGGATGCGGATCTTGCGGCATACGCACGGGCTGATCTGAACGCGGCACTCCCCCGCTTGTGGGATGCGCTGCTGCATGAACACATCACGGATTATCAGGCACTTGCATCGCGTGTTTCGCTGGATCTGAACGGCGAAACTGATCTCCCCACTGATGCTTTGCTGAAAGCAGTTCAGGACGGCGGCACAGATCTGCTGAAACCGCTGCTGGAACTGTATTTCCGTTACGGGCGGTATCTGATGATCGCGGGCAGCCGTCCGGACTCCCTTCCGCTGAATTTACAGGGCATCTGGAATGTCGATATGTGGCCTGCATGGGGATCACGCTTCACCGTAAACATCAACACACAGATGAACTACTGGTGCGCCGAATCCTGCGCGCTGCCGGAATGTCATCTGCCGCTGTTCAAGCTGCTGGAACGTGTTGCCGAAAACGGACGCAGAACCGCGCGGGAAATGTACGGTCTGGAAGGCTTCTGCTGTCACCATAATACCGATCTGTGGGGCGATACTGCACCGCAGGATCTCTGGATGCCTGCCACAATCTGGCCGACGGGCGGTGCTTGGCTTGCGCTGCATATCATGGAACATTACCGATATACAGCGGATGCAGTTTTTCTGCGGAGGTACTATCTCATTTTACACGATGCAGCACTCTTTTTCACCGGTTACCTTACGGAAAATGCGCAAGGGCAGCTTGTCACCTGTCCCAGCGTTTCACCGGAAAATACATACCGCCTCGAAAACGGCGAAAGCGGGTGTCTCTGTGCCGGTCCGAGTATGGACAGCCAGATCATTACGGAGCTGTACCGCGATGTACTGGAAGCAGACAGCATCCTGCAAATGCATGACCCGATTGCGCCGCTGCTGCGGGATCAGCTTGAGAAGCTTCCGAAGCCGCAGATCGGAAAATACGGGCAGATTATGGAATGGGCGGTGGATTACGATGAAACTGAACCAGGACACCGGCATATTTCGCAATTATTCGCCCTGCATCCGGCGCATCAGATCTCCCCGCGCAGAACACCTGTACTGGCAGATGCTGCTGCGACAACGATCCGGCGCAGGCTTTCTCACGGCGGCGGACATACCGGCTGGAGTTGTGCCTGGATTGCCAATATGTTCGCACGGCTGCATGACGGCGCACAGGCATACGATATGCTGCACAAGCTGATGTGCGCTTCCACCAATCCGAACCTGTTTGATATGCACCCGCCGTTCCAGATTGACGGCAATTTCGGCGGCACGGCTGCCATTGCAGAATGCCTCCTGCAATCAGATGCAGACGGCATCACAGTATTGCCGGCTTGTCCGCCCGAATGGAAAACCGGCAGTTTCCGCGGACTGCGTACCTATGGCGGCTTCACCGTAGATGCCGTTTGGGAACAGCACGCTATCACCAATATCACTGTCTGCGCTGCAACCGGCGGCGTATGCAGACTGTCCGCAATCGGACAATTCACAGTAAATGATGCGGCGGGCAATCCGGTTCCGCTGCGAAAGGAGGCGGACGGCTTCATGGCATTTGATACCGTTCCGATGGGGAAATACACCCTGTCTGCAAGATGAAACACCGCATTGCGCATAGTCCGATTCTTCGCTTTCTGCTGATTCTTTGTTCCGTCGTACTGACCTGCTGCGCCTTCATGTGGGTGGATCTCCCGAAGCAGCAGCAGACGCAGCCCGGAAAACTGGAAGGCACTGCATCAGACGGCGTTGCGGAAAGCTATGTACCGAATCTTCCGGAAATCCGGCAGCTTACCATGTGTACGCGCATAGAATGCGAAGAAAACGCCGGCAGCAACGGCACACGCATCGCAACTGACCGCATCGGCTATTCCGGTGAAGGCTATCTGACCGATATTCCGGAACAAACTGAATCTGCGGTTTCTGTTACGGTGGATGTGCCTGCATCACAGCTTTATGCCATTACAGTCTGTGCCGGTACTGAAAATCAGGCACGGCATCAGCTTCGCGTAAACGGGAGAATCGTTGCGCCCTTTGCGATTGACGGCAAAAACGATTTCACCTGTGTCATGTTCTCCGGCATTTTTCTGGAGGAAGGCGAGGCGGAAATCGCGCTGGACACCGTGGAAGGCACACTGGATGCGGACTACATTGAACTCAGCAACGATACTTCTCTGAATGCGATTTCGTTTGACATTGCGGACGTACCCTGCGATCCCGAAGCATCCCCTGCCGCACAGAAACTTTATCATTTTCTGTACGAAAACTGGGGCAAATCCATTCTGACCGGACAGTATGTCTCTGGTACGGATAACCGCGAACTGCAACTGATTCACGATCTGACCGGACAGCTTCCCGCAATCCGTTTCTCCGAGATGGGCAAAAGCAATGACCGTCAGATCGCTGCGGCTGCATTTGAGTGGGCATATCAGCAGAAGGGTCTTGTCGGACTGATGTGGCAGTGGAATGCGCCGGACAGCGATTCCGTCTACGCGAAAGATACCGCCTTCAACCTTTACAATGCCCTGCGAAAAACAGATCCGGAAAAACTTGCCATACTGACGCCGGATGAAGCAGCAGCAGCGGCTGCACGCGGAACAATCACAGAAGATGCCGTCATGCTGCTGCGTGACATTGATCAGATTTCTGAGAGACTGACTGTCTTCAGCAAAACGGATATTCCGGTGCTTTGGCGTCCGCTGCACGAGGCAAGCGGCGGCTGGTACTGGTGGGGTGCTTACGGCACAGATGCCTACCGCAAACTCTGGTCGCTGGTCTATCACCGGATGACGAAGTATCATGAACTGCATAATCTCATCTGGATCTGGAACGGTCAGAGCGCAGGCTACCTTGTGCCGGCCGATACCTATGACATCGCTTCCGCGGATATTTACCTCAGTCCGGATGCGAATTTCGGCAGCCGGTATGAACAGTATCAGTCTCTTGGCAGAGTCACGCAGGGCAAAAAACTGCTTGCAATGAGCGAATGCAGTGCCCCTCCGAAACTCGAACAAATGCTGATTGACCATTCCTACTGGACTTTTTACGGTCAATGGTACGGCGAATACCTCATGACACAGGACGGAAATTTTGCAGATACGTATTATTCAAGTAGCGATTTGTGTAATCTATACAACTCTAAAGAGGCTTTAAGTTTGAATGATTTTCTGGCAATTTACCAATAAACTATTGAAAAAGTATGCCGTTTGTGATATAATATGACCATAAACATCGCGGCCTGACCGCGGAATGAAAGGCGGATCTATCATGAACGTGAAAATCATCAACGGTGTCTCTATCCCGAACATCCCGTGGCAGGACAAGCCGGAAGGCTGCTTCGATGTCATCTGGCGCTATGACGCAAACCCCGTCATTGACCGTGACCATCTGCCCGGTTACTCCAACAGCATCTTCAACAGTGCGGTCGTACCGTTTGAGGGCGGCTTTGCAGGTGTGTTCCGCGTGGATGACCGTTCCCGCAATATGGAGCTGCACGCCGGCTTCTCGAAAGACGGTCTGAACTGGGAAATTGATCCCAAGCGCATCGAATTTGTCTCCGATATTCCGGATATGCAGGAATTTCAGTACGGCTATGACCCCCGCGTCTGCTGGATCGAGGATCGCTTCTACGTGACCTGGTGCAATGCCTACGGCTGGAAGCCTACCATCGGTGTGGCTTATACCTACGATTTCAAGACATTCCACCAGATTGAGAATGCATATCTGCCGTTTAACCGCAACGGCGTGCTGTTCCCGCGCAGAATCGGCGGCAACTATATGATGATGAGCCGTCCCTCTGACAGCGGTCACACCCCGTTTGGCGACATCTACGTTTCGCAGTCTCCTGATATGACCTACTGGGGCAAGCATCGCCACATGATGGGGCCGTCGATGGGCTGGGAATCCACCAAAATTGGCGCAGGTCCGATTCCGATTGAGACCGACCGCGGCTGGCTGATCTTCTATCACGGTGTGCTGACCTCCTGCAACGGCTATGTCTACAGCTTCTCGGCTGCTCTCCTCGATAAGGATGAGCCGTGGAAGGTGCTGAAGCGCGGCAGAGAGTATCTCATCAGTCCGCAGAAGCCTTACGAGTGCATCGGAGATGTGCAGAATGTCACATTCCCGTGTGCAAATCTGGTCGATGCCGATACCGGACGCATCGCGATTTATTACGGCTGCGCAGACACTTGCACGAGCCTGTGCTTCACGACTGTCGATGACGTCATGGCATGGCTGGATACGCATTCGCAGGTCTGATTGTAACGATGTGAGCGGAGTATCTTCGGATGCTCCGCTTTTTTTGTATTTAACTGTAATATTTTGGCATGATCGGGTACTAATATACGAATCCGGATTCGATCAATCAAACAGGAGGTGAACGTGCATGGATGAATTTGAGGAGATCTACCGGCAGTATCAGCCGGATGTCTTCCGGTTTCTGCTCCGCATGACCGGCTATGAACAGCATACAGCCGAGGAACTGACGCAGGAAACATTCTATCAGGCATTTCTCACATTCAGCAAATTCCGCGGCGAATGCGGTCTGCGGACATGGCTGTTTCAGATTGCCAGAAACGTATACGGCAAATATATCCGGCGTGAAACCAGACAGCGCGGCATCAAAATGACGGAGCCTTCCCAGCAGCAGTCTCCCCCGCCGGCGGAGGAGGTCGAGCAGCGTGAAATGCTCCGGCTCTTCCGCTTACTGATCGAATCGCTTGACGAACCGGCACGTTTGATCGTACAGTACAGGCTGTACAGCGATACGAGCTATGCGGAAATCGCGCGTCTGCTGAACATACGCTCCGGCACCGCGGCGGTCATCTACAACCGCACGATTGTCAAACTGCGCAAAACGATGAAAGAGAGGTATGGATATGAAATATGAGCATGAAGTCATCCGCGATCTGATGCCGCTGTGCATCGACGGCATCGCATCGGAACAAAGCCGCAAAGTCGTGGAAGCGCACATCGCGGAGTGTCCGTCCTGTGCGAGTGAATGGGAGCAGATGACAAGCGGCATCCGCACGGAGGAAACCGAACCGCTGCCCGAAGGTACAGCGAATTACACGGAAACCGCGGAGAAGCTGCGGAAACAAAACCGGAAAAAGAAAATCATCATCTGTCTGGGTACTGTGATGAATGCTATCACCATTGTATTTGGGGTTATCCTGATTACAAATCTGTGCATCGGCAATCACTATTCTGCCCGCAGGATGACAGAGATTTTCCTGAAAGCGGAATGGGAATCCTATACAGAGGAGGAAATCTGTGAAAAACTGAATATTCCGGAAAAATGCAGCTTTTCGCACCTGCATATTGACATTCTCGGAGAGGTGAACAGTCCGGACGGCAAACAGCGTATCGTCATTGCAAAAATGGGCATTCCCGGCACAAATCAGGTCGGTATCTGGGAATGTGATCTGGAACGAAGCTCCCCCCTCCAACTTGGTATGTGGACGGATCGGGGCGGATCATGGGGATTCCGGCCGGACACTTCCGGCATTCAGATGATGAGCGGCGGCGGCTCGTTCCAGAATGGGCAGCAATCGCTGTATTATCATACGTTCTTCACGGACGATCCTGCTGTCAGAACACTCCGCATTCAGATCAGCGGAGAACAGAAAGAGATTCCGCTGGATGAAAAAGGATTCGGTGCAGTTGCAGCAAATATTGCGTATCGGATCGAAGGCAGCTCCGCGGCAGATTATATGGATGATTTTCTGGAGCTTCAGGAAGGAGAAGCGTTTGATGCAAACGGCAACCTGCTTTACCGCATCGAACCGATTGAATCCACTACTGAAAACGGCGCGACATATACAGATTACGAATGGATGCCCGCCCGTTCATGATCCGCAGAACAGCCCGTGCAAATGTGCGGGCTGTCTTTTTATACAGTTTGCACTTGACGATTCCCGGAAAATGATGTATAATAACTTTATGTATAACTTCCGAAAAGGAGGCGTATTTATGAAAACGGACTGTTTTGAAAACCGTGAGCTTTCGTGGCTCCGATTTAACAAAAGAGTTCTGGAGGAGGCGCAGGCTGAGAGCAATCCCCTGCTGGAACGTCTCGGATTCACCGCCATTTTCCAGAGCAATCTCGATGAATTTTTCCGTGTGCGCGTCGGAAATCTGCTGCGCAAAGAGCAGGAAGATCCGAAAAAAAAGGATTCCATCAGCAAGATGACGCCGAAAAAGCAGCTCAAAGCAATCTCAGATGAAGTGCGCGCCCTTGCCCCTGCCCGTGATGCGGTCTATCATGAAATCATGGGGGCGCTGCGCAGACACGGTCTGGAACAGGTCTCGATGCAGTCAGCGACACCCGCGGAACAGGTCATGCTGTCGGATTGGTTCAAGCGTGAGATTCGTCCGGTGTCGCTGCCCGTCGTCATTGATAAAGGGAAACCATTCCCGTTTTTGCGTGACCGTGTGCTTTATATCGTGCTGCGGCTTGAATCGAAAAGCGGCATCCGCATGGGCATCCTGCCGGTCTCCGATCAGTGTCAGCGGATGATCCGTCTGGGCAGCGGCGGAAGATTCATTCTCTCAGAAGATGTAATTCTCGCCTATGCGCATACAGTATTCGGCAATTCGCGCGTGACAGACCGCACCATTCTGCGTGTGACCCGCTCCGCAAGCATCATGCCGGAGGACATCGGAGAACTGCGAACCGGCGATTACCGCACGGATATGGAGATTATGCTGCAAGAACGGAAACGTCTGCCTGCGGTGCGTATGGAACTTTCTGAGACGTTCTATGAACCCGCTGTAGAGTATCTCTGCAAACAGCTCGGCATCACGAAATCGCAGGTATTCTACGCGAAAGCCCCGCTGGAACTGTCATTTGTATATGAATGCAAGCATCTCGTGCAGGATCCTTCCCTGCAGTTTGAACGGATGGTTCCGCAGAAATCTGCGATGGTACTGGAAAATCGCTCCATGTTCTCGCAGATTCGCAAAAAGGATATTCTGCTGAGTTATCCCTATGAAAGTATCCGGCCGTTCCTGCGCTTACTGGATGAAGCAGCGGATGATCCGGCTGTGCTGAGTATTCAGATCACGCTCTACCGTATGGCGCGTGACAGCCGTGTGATTGCGGCACTTTGTGAAGCAGCAGGACGCGGCAAACAGGTCACAGCACTGACAGAACTGCGCGCTCGATTCGATGAAGACGGCAACATTGAATGGGCAAAGGCACTTGAACGTGCAGGTGTTCATGTCATTTACGGTCCGGTTGATTATAAGGTTCACTCGAAACTGCTGCTGATCACACGGCGCAACCGCGGCAAGATCGAATCGTTTACGCAGATCGGTACAGGTAACTACAATGAAAAAACTGCCGCAATCTACACCGATTATTGCCTCATGACATCCGATCCGGCACTTGCTGCGGATGCGGAACACGTTTTTGATTCTCTCCGCGAAAACCGCATTCCTGAGGCACAGCAGGAATTGCTGGTCGCCCCGCACGGCCTGCTTCCCCGCGTTCTGGATATGATCGACGAGGAGATCCGGTATGCAGAAGCCGGTGAAGCTGCGTATATCGGACTGCGGATGAACGGTCTCTGTGACAAGATCATCATGAAAAAGCTGATCGAAGCTTCCTGCGCAGGCGTCAGAATTGAACTGCTTGTACGCGGCGTATGCTGCCTGATTCCGCGCATTGAAGGACAAACCGAAAACATTGAGGTGCGCAGTATTGTCGGGCGGTATCTGGAACATGGACGTGTTTACATTTTTGGTACGCCGGACAGAATGAAAGTGTATCTGGGTTCGGCAGATTTCATGCCGCGCAACACCCGAAAGCGCGTTGAGATTTGCGCCCCCGTATGCGATGAGGCACTCCAGCTTCGGCTTTATCAGGAATTCAAGCTGCAATTTGCTGATCCGGTGAAGGCGCGTTACCGCACCGCTGACGGCGAATACCATTTGCCGGAGGGCGGCAATCCTGCGGAAAATTCGCAGGAGGAGCTGCACCGTGCTGCATACAAACGCGCCCATGAAGCAGAACAGTCTGCTGCACAGGAATGAGGCGCGCAGACATGGATTCTCAAAATCGTCGCTCTCCCAGCGCAAAAACATGGTTTGCGCTGGTCACATACGGCATACTGCTCTATGCCGGCCTGGAACATTTCGCATATATAAAAAGCGTATTTTCGTGGGTTTTCGCAATTTTACAGCCTGTGGCATACGGCATCTGCATCGCTTTTATCATCAACCTGTTCCTCAAATTCTTCCGCGAAAAAGTCTTCTGCGGTATGGCGAATTCCAGCAGGAACTGGGAGCAGAAACTTTGCCCGATCCTGGCGGTGTTCTGCACAATTATGGTCGCACTTATCCTGCTTTCCGTTATAATCTGGGTTATCGTTCCGCAAATATCCACAGCGGTCAATACCCTGCTCAATAAACTGCCGAACAGTCAGGATCAGTTCTTCTCCATCCTTGATGCACAGCTCACCGCATGGCACGTACCCGATGCGCTCATCGAGAAGCTGCATTCTCTCGATATGGACTGGGAAACAGCCATCCGGTATATCAGCGATTTTCTCGACGGCAAAGCCGGTACGGTACTGGGTACAGCGTTTAATGCCACCGCAACCGTGCTTTCTACCGCATCCAATCTGGTACTGGGACTCATCATTTCAATCTATCTGCTTGCTCAGAAAGATCGCGTTCTCCGCCTGACACACAAACTGATTGAATTGATTGTGCCGGACCGCTACGAAGAGAGTACCTTCCGCATCCTGCGCCTGACAAACCGCTCTTTCGCAAACTTCCTCATGGGACAGTTTATCGAATCGGTGATCATCGGTGTGCTTTGTGCTATCGGCATGGCAGTGCTGCGCTTCCCGTATGCTGCAACAGTCGGTGTCATGACCGGTATTACTGCCCTCATCCCGATCATCGGCGCATGGATCGGCGGCGGTGTCGGCGCACTGCTGATCTGGACGGAAGCACCTGAAAAAGCCATCTGGTTTCTCGTATTCATTCTGGTGCTTCAGCAGCTTGAAGGACAGTTCATCTACCCGCGCGTCGTCGGCAGCAGCATCGGATTACCGGGTCTGCTGGTACTGATCGCCGTAATTACCGGCGGCGGATTCGGCGGCATCATCGGCATTATCGTCACAGTACCGCTGTTTGCAATCGGATATTCGCTCCTGCGCGATGCGATTGACCGTATGCCGCAGCGCAATCCTGAAACACCGCCTGCGGAGGATGACCCGCCGGAATCAGAAGATCCCGCGCCGGAAGAATCGCCCGAAAACGCATCGTAATTCCCCCCCCCCGAAGGCTGTCCGAAGACACGCTTTCGGGGGGGTTCTCTGCCTGAAACTGCCGTTTCCCTGCTTGACAAACTATGTCAAATGTGCTATACTAAACGCGGGCATACAGTGTGCTGAGACGAATACTCCCCCGCCGAGATCCGATCACAGCAACGAGGCTGCTGTCCGAATACGGCAATGTCCGTGCTTGTATTGTATCCCGTAAGGGAATAATAACAGGAGGAGGCATTTTTATGTCAACACAAGCAAAAACCAAAATGTTCGCGGGTACAAAATCATTGGTACTCACCGCCCTGCTCGCCGCTCTGATCGTGCTGATGGCATTTACGCCGCTCGGCTATCTGCGTGTGGGCGCAATTTCCGTTTCTCTGCTGATGATCCCCGTTGCCATCGGCGCGCTGTCTGAACTCGGCGCAAAAGGAGCAGCGATCCTCGGCGCAGTATTCGGCATCACAAGCTTTGTGCAATGCTTCGGCATGGATGCGTTCGGATCGTTTGTTTTTTCACTGGATCCGGCAGCAACCATCATCATGTGCATCGTCATGCGTACCCTTGCGGGCTTCCTGACGGGGCTCATCGCGAAGGCAACACACAGAATCGGCACAGCAGGTTACGCTGTAACAGGTCTTTGCGCAGCGCTTTTGAATACGGTTCTCTTTATGGGAACTCTGGTGATTTGCTTCTGGAACAATCCTGTTTTTCTTGACAAAATGAACGAATGGGGCATCACAACAGAAACGCTGATGCGGTTCTTTGGCGCATTTGTTGGCTTTAACTGCATTTTTGAGGCGATTGCAACCGCTGTTGTCACTGCACTGGTCGGTGCCGGTCTGCACCGCGCGGGAATGCTGACACAATCTGAATCCTGATCTTCGGAGGAAAACATGAAGATTCTCACCATTGACATCGGAAACTCTAATATCGTGATCGGCTGCGTCAACAATCACAAGGTCGAGTTTGTCGAGCGAATGAACTCTGACAGCAGCAAAACCGATCTCGAATACACAATCGGCTGCAAGATGGTGCTGGATCTGCACCGTATTGATCCCTCTGAGCTACACGGCGCAATTATTTCGTCTGTTGTGCCGCCGCTGACCGATCTCCTTGCCCGTGCAATCGAGAAACTCTGCGGCATCCGTGCAATGATCGTCGGTCCCGGCATCAAAACCGGCATCAATATTCTGCCGCAGGGCGTCGGCGCAGATCTCGTGGTTGGCGCGGTCGCCGCGATTGAATACTACAGCGCTCCTGCGATCATAATTGACATGGGTACTGCAACGACAATTACGGTTGTGGACCGAAACAAAGCATTCATCGGCGGTGTCATTTATCCGGGCGTTTCGATTGCACTGCAATCGCTGGAAATGGGTACTGCACAGCTCCCGCACATCCAATTGAAAGCGCCGAAAAACGTCATCAATATGGATACGATTGACAGTATGCGTGCGGGCGTCGTATACGGAAATGCCGGCGCAATTGACGCTCTGATTGACCGCATGATACAGGAACTTGGCTATTCTGCAACGATCATTGCGTGCGGCGGGCTTGCACCGATGATTGTTCCGCATTGCCGCCACGATGTCATCATTGATGACGAACTGCTGCTGAAAGGTCTGGACATTCTGTTCTACAAAAATTTCAAATGCTGAAAAAGACGGTCATTTGCTGCGCGCAGATGACCGTCTTCTTGTTTTATTTTGCGACTGCTTCATAAATCGTTCGCTTCGGATAGCCAGTTTCAGCAGCAAGCTGTTTGCAGACATCCGCTGCACGTTCGCCCGCAGAAATGCGCGTTTTTGCCTGCGCGATGACATCCTCCAGAGAAGGTTTCGCATCGGAAACAGCATTCTTCGCACCGGCAAGCACCAGCACAAACTCCCCGCGCGGGGCATTCTCCCGATAAAATGCCTCTGCCTCTGCAAGCGTCGTCTTGCGAACCTCCTCGTGCAGTTTCGTCAGTTCGCGGCAAACGGTCAGGGAACGATCTCCGAACACCGCCAGCATATCCTGCAAAGTACGCAGCAATTTGTGCGGCGCTTCATAGAATACCATCGTGCGCGGCTCGTTCCGCAAAGATTCCAGATGTGCCGCACGCTGACTCTTTTTCACGGACAGGAAGCCCTCAAAACAAAAGCGTGTCGTATCCTGACCGGAAATGGCAAGCGCCGAAATCACAGCACTCGGTCCGGGTACAACCTGCATCGGAACTTGTTCTGTAAGGCAGTGCGCAACCAGAACCGCACCCGGATCACTGATGCACGGCATACCGGCATCAGTCACCACAGCGCAGTCCTCTCCGGCTAAAATACGGGACATGATCTGCGACACAACCTGTTCTGTGCTATGCTCATGAAAACTGACAAGCTGCGTGTGAATATCAAAATGCGACAGCAATTTGCGTGTGACACGGGTATCTTCCGCTGCGATAAATGACACAGATGCGAGGATTTCAAGTTGTCTCGATGTAATGTCACCGAGATTGCCGATCGGTGTGCCGACCAGATAAAGCGTACCGCTCATGTGTAATTCTCCCCAAAATGACAGATTGCCGCCGCTTCCGAAGTCATCCCCGCTCCGGAACGGATAAACAGCGTCGGCTCGACTCTGAGAAACGGTTTCGCGTCTTTCATGCCCTCAAGCAAAAAGAGCCACGGTTCAGAGTCCGGTGTCTTGCTGACGAACCGCAGACGTTTCGGTTCAATCCGGTGCTGCCGCATGGAAGTCATAACATCTGCGAGCCGTTCCGGACGGCAGCAGAGACAGAATCTGCCGTGATATTTCAGTAGTTTTGACGCTGCTTCGCAAATATCGCTAATATCACAGGCAATTTCGTGCCGCGCAATCTGCTTGCCGGCATCTGCGGACAGGATACCCGCATTGCTCGCCTTATACGGCGGATTGCAGGTCACAAGATCCAGCATTCCGCGCGGCGCACCTTCCCATAGTTCGCAGAGATCCGCACAAATAGGCTCGATGGCAGGTGCCCCGTCGCATTTTCCGAGCGCGGCGTGAAGCTGGTCAATCGCATTTTGCTGAATATCGACCGCATAAATCATACGCGGCGGATGCGTGCGCTGCATCAGCAGCGGGATGATACCGCAGCCCGTACCGAGATCGCATACGCAGTCTCCGGCGTGATAGCGTGAGAATGCAGTCAGCAGAAAAGCGTCCGTTCCAAAGCTGTGCGCCTCGCTGCGGCAGACATACAAACCTGCTTTCAGCGACTCAAACTCCATCACGAGGTTTTCTGCGCAGATTCCCCGCGCAGCTCCTTTGATGCCATTGCGTTCAGCGATTCATCTGCGGTAATGCCTGCAAGATAGTTATAATATCCCTGCGCCGCAATCATCGCAGCATTATCGCCGCAGAGGGCAAGCGGCGGCATACAGAGCGTCATACCGTTCTTCGTACAGGCATCGGCAAGTGCATTGCGCACGCCTGAATTCGCAGAAACACCGCCCGAAAGCGCAATTTGCGTATAACCCAGTTCCTTTGCAGCCGCAATCGATTTCTGCGTAACTGTTGCTGCAATATCAGCCTGCAAAGACGCCGCAAGATCGTCCGTATTAACGCTCTCACCGACCTGTTCAGCATGGTGCAGCAGATTCACAACATAAGTTTTCAGACCCGAAAAGCTAAAGTCATAGGGGTTGCCCTCCATCTTTGCTTTCGGGAGACGGAATGCTTTCGCATCACCGCGCTGCGCAGCCTGATCAACATGAACACCGCCCGGATAGGGGAAACCCATCGCACGGGCGCACTTGTCAAAGCATTCCCCTGCTGCGTCATCACGCGTTTTACCGACGGTGCGGAATGTCGTATAATCCAGCACCTCCGCGATGCGCGTATGCCCGCCGCTGACAATCACGCCAAGATACGGCGGCTTGAGATCGGGATGCACCAGATAATTTGCTGCCGCGTGACCTTCCGTATGATGCACAGGAATCAACGGCTTACCGGACATCAGCGCAAGACCTTTGGCAAAACTGACGCCAACCAGCAGCGCACCGATCAAACCGGGCGCATACGTCACCGCAATGCCGTCGATTTCATCCAGCGTCAAACCGGCATCATCCAGCGCTTTCCGCACAACCGGCAGGATATTCTCACAGTGCCGGCGCGATGCAAGTTCCGGCACAACACCGCCATACTGCTTATGTTCATCCGCCTGCGATGCAATCACATTCGAGAGAATTGTTCTGCCGTCCTCCACAACAGCGGCAGCAGTTTCATCGCAGGAGCTTTCAATTCCCAGAATCCTCATTCTGTTCCTCCATTTTCCGGCGTGCCTCCAGAATGTGGAAGCGTTCCGGCTTACCATTTGTCTCCAGATCGTCCATCGCAAGATTCCGGCGATAGGTTTTACCGCCCCAGCCATCGACATTCGCACGCCGCATTGCGCCAAACACGCGCGTTTTGAAGCCGCTGTGCAGCTTTTCCTGTTCGCGGATAAAGTTCTTCATCGCCTCACGGCTTGTATGACCGTCCACAGGACAGCGCGATTTCACAATGGTCGGGATGCCTGTTCGGGCTGCGTGGATCACATCACACTCCGGCGCAAAACTCAGTGGTCGAATCAGTGTCAGATCTTTCCGCGAGAGATAGGATTTCGGCGCATAGCAGCCAATCCGCCCTTCAATAAAGAGGTTCATGAGGAAGGTCTCCAGCGCATCATCCAAATGATGTCCCAAGGCAAGCTTATTGCAGCCCAGCGCCTTCGCATGATCATGCAGCGCACCGCGGCGCATTTTCGCGCAGAGGCTGCAAGGATGCGTCTCTTGCCGGTGTTCAAACACAATCTGTCCGATCTGCGTCGGGATCAGATGATACGGTACACCAATTTCCTCGCAAAACGCAGCAACCGGCGAATAATCCGTCGGGATGCCGCCGAACATCGGATCGAGCGTAATGCCGACAAGCTGATAATCCAGCAGACCAAAGCGCTGAAAATCGCGCAGCGCCTTCAGCAAAACAAGGCTGTCCTTTCCGCCGGAAATGCCGACGGCAATGACATCGCCGTTCTCAATCAGGTCAAATTCCTGAACGGCACGGCGCAAATATCCCAGAATCTTTTGCATATTAACCTCGCATACACAACAAAAACGGGATGTGCAGTCGCCTGCCATCCCGCCTTCATCCGATTTATGGCATTACTCGTCCTTGAGTGCGTCGTCAATCTTATCCGCGATGTCCTCAGCAGCATCCTTCACGGCATCAATGGCGTCCTCAGCAGCATCCGCAGCATCCTTTGCCAGATCTTCTGCGGCATCCTTCACGTCATCCGCGAGATCCTTTGCTGCATCAGCAACATCTTCAGCCGCCTCAGCGATGTCACCATCACACACAGCGCAATCCTCGCAGAAAAGATCCTCGTCGTCATCATCAAAATCGTCTGCATCGTAACGGCAGCAAGCCTCATCCTGACGGCGTTTTGCCAGATAGAAGGCAGCAGCGGCACCGGCAGCGGCGGCAGCAAACAGAGCAACAGCAGTAAGCTTTTTCATAGTCATTCCTCTTTCTCCGCAAGGCGTTTAGATACGGCGTGTGCCGGATGATCGCTGCCCATGCGGCTGCAGCGATCCTGATATAGGTATTATACCACAAATCATTAAGAATTTCAAGCGCTTTTTTCGCTTTTTCAGAAAAAATACATATTTATGAAAGTGAAATGTAATGAGTATGCGGCTGATGTGCGGTGCAGTCCAGCCGGAATCTGCCTTCTCCGATGGTTTCCATGCCGAGCGAGGGATAAAACTCCGCAACCATTTTATTTTTCGCAGTCGGAAGATATTCTCCGATGAGATATTTGCAGCCGCTGTCAAGCGTCATCTGCACTACAGCATCAAACAGGCAGCCTTCCACGCCTCTGCGCAAAACACGGCAGCTCATCAGCCATGTATCAATAAACATTGTATCAGCGTCGATTTTCTTACAAATCACCACACTGATCAAGCCATGCTCACCATATCGGTCTGAAAGGGTCATATAGCGTGTAAAATACTGCGGATCAGACGCGATTGCCGCAATCTCGCCCTCAGAATAACGAACCGTCCGCAGATTAAACTGATTGGAACGCTGCGTAAGCTGCGCAATGCGCGGGAAATGGAAGGAATCAAACGGCTTGATTTCGCCCTGCATTTCAAGCGCTTTCAGATAGTCTTCGTAACTTGCAAACTGCGCCTGTGCCTGAACACGGCTTGCCTCTGCCTGATACTGCGCAGTACGGGCAGCATCCTCCTCTGAGAAACTCACCGCCTCAAACAAATGCAGCGAACGCAGAAATTCCGGCACAAGTGCGGGGTCTTCCGGCAATTCCGGTACGGTCACATCGGGCAGCATCGAGCGAACCAGATTCCGCTCAAAGGGGTTATCATCGAGAAACACAAAACTATCCATGCCGATATTCAATGCTTTCTGAATCGCCTGAATATTCAGCGCCTTGTTTTCCCAGTTCGCTGTAAATGCAGCAAAATCCTCCAGACGCAGCACCATCTCCGGATGCTTCTCAAAAGGTTCGCGGGCAGTATCGTCGTTATTTTTGCTGCAAACTGCAAGCAGAATCCCGCGGCGCTTGAGTTCCAGCAGCCAGTGCTGTAAGGCAGCAAATGCAGGACCGTCGCCCAGTTCTCCAAGTTCGATGCCGTCTACGCCGTCATCTCCGATGACGCCGCCCCAAAGTGTATTGTCAAGATCCGTAACAACGCATTTTCTGACACGTCCAGCCAGTGCAAGCACGGTATCCAGAACCCGTTCAGCGACTGCCGGCAGCGCATCTGTGCGGACAGCCATTTTCGCAAGAAACCATGTCCGCTCCTCGAAAAATGCCGTTCTGCCGAGGCTTGTCTGAATATCACTCAGGGCAATCGGATACACATTCGGATATGCCGCAGCAATGGTTTCGCCAAACAGCAGATTCAGCTTGCGCATCTGATATCCGAACGAAACCGGAGTGCGCAGGGCAAAACTGCCAAAGGTACTGTCCTCCGGTACAGGAAAATCAAACATCAGGATTTTAGCGCGGCAATTCTGTGCTGCCGCCTGCCAGAGTCCGGTAAACCGTGCCATTTCACGCTCCGCAAATGCGGCGCGGTCAGCGGGGGGCGTATCCTGAAAACGCCACTCTGCACGCTGTGTGCAGGCAAAAATCAGGATATAATCCGGCTGAAACGCATACAGTTCAGAACCCGGATCAAGAAGCTGCGCCTCCATCTGGTCATAGTCTGCATCATAGACCTCCAGCGGATAACCGCGGCGCACCGATTCTCCGCGCAGCGCCACAGAAAACTGCTGCGTTGCACAGTCACCGAGAACCGCAAGCCGCTTTCTGGCTTCTGCGGCTTGTTTTGCAAGTTTTTTGAGTGTGATATAGCTTTCCACAGAATGCCTCCCCATTACTGTGCGGCATCACTCAGCAGCAGACCCTTATCCGTTGCCAGTTCATGAACCGCCATTGCAATCGCTTCTGCATAAGCATTCAGCCGATTATCAAAATTGTTGTTATCTGCTTCCGAAGTCATAAAGCCCATTTCAATCAGGCAGCTTGGCATATTTGTGAAGCGGTTTACATAGTAGTTGTTGCCTTCTGTGTTGGATTCCGATGCGCGGAAACCGAATTTCACGCCGCGCGAGTTCGAGACACCGACATCTTCCAGCCATTCCTTGATGTAGTCTGCAAGCCACTTATCCCACAGATTCTCACCGTTGGAACTGTTATTAATCCAGATTTCAACACCGTTGCCGGACTGCGAGGAATTGCGGTGCAGCGAAATAAAAAAGTCTGCCTGCGCATCATTTGCGATGCGGCAGCGTTCTTCCAGTTCGATGAACTCATCCGTTTCTCGCGTCAGGATAACTGTCACATCCGGATATTGTGCAAAGGCATCGCGGACGGCAAGACCAAGCCGCAAATTATCATCTTTTTCAAAGCGGGTCGGGTGCTGATCATCGTCCTGTGCGCCGCCGTCCTTTCCGCCGTGACCGGGGTCAATAACGACGGTCAGATGATTCGGCTTTGCCTGTGCGGGAACAGCATCACCTGTCAGTTCCGTCATCACAGGGACTGATTCATCTGAAGTTGCAGTCTGCACAGCAACATTCTCAGTCTGACTGCTGCCTGCTTCAATTGTACTGTCACGATTGCAGCAAACGCAGATCAGGATAATCAGCAGCAGCAGCGGGCCAAATACCGCAAATACACGATCCCAGCGCATTCTTCTTCTTTTTGCCATAGAGAGACTCCCTATCTGTTCACAAAAACTTGTGTGTGTATATTTATATACTGTTTTATTATAGCACATTTCGGATAAAAAAGCAAGTGCCGCAGGAGAATCGCTGAACAATGTCGAATTCCGTCAGTTTTCCAGAAAAGCCTTGCAAATTTAAGCGGAATGTGATATACTGTTTATGATGCGAACAGGAAAGGAAGGATGAACCATGCAGGAAGCGGAACTGACTACCCCCTGCTATCTGATTGATCAGGCTAAACTCAAGTATAATCTCGGTATTTTGAAGGATCTGCGGGAACGCACCGGATGCAAGGTGCTGTTTGCGCAGAAGGCTTTTTCTTCCTTCCCGTTTTATCCGATCATTTCACGGTATCTGGACGGTACAGCATCTGTTTCAGCTTATGAGGCGCATCTTGCGCATCTCTATTTTCATGGTGAGAACCATATCTGCCAGACTGCCTATCTGCCGGAGGAAACCGACGAATTATTTGAGATTTGCGATACCATCACGTTCAATTCGCCTTCTCAGCTTCAGCAATACGCCGCGCTTGCCCATGCACACGGATGTTCCGTCGGACTGCGCGTCAACCCCGAATACCTCTCGCAGCAATCTGACCGCTTTGACCCCTGTGCGCCCCATTCCCGTCTCGGAACAACCGCAGCACAGTTTCCGCTTGCCTATAAGCGTCTAATCAATGGCATCCATGTTCATGCACTCTATGAGCAGAATGCTGATGCGCTTTGCCGTCTCACAGAAGCAGTTGTCAGCAAATTCGGACATATTCTCCCCGGATTACAGTGGATTAACCTCGGCGGCGGACATCATATCACGCGCGAAGGCTATCAGATTGACCGGCTGGATGCCTGCATCCGCAGCTTGCAGGACCGTTTCGGTCTGACTGTTTATCTCGAACCGGGTGAGGCGATTGTCTGGGAGGCAGGATTCTTCATCACGACGGTCGTTGACATCATTGATAACGGTATGCCGATTGCGATTCTGGATGCATCGGCTGTCTGCCACGCACCTGACATCACAGAGCTGCAATACCGCCCGCCGCTGATCGGAGCAGACAAACCCTCTGTTCTCCCCTACACTTACCGTCTCGGCGGCAGAAGCTGTCTGCCGGAAGACATCTTCGGAGACTATTCTTTTGATCACCCGCTGGCAGTCGGAGAACGTCTCATTTTCCGCGATATGGCGATCAATACGCTTACAAAAGCGAAAATGTATACGGGTATGCCGATGCCCTCTGTTGCAGTCCGTGAACCGGACGGCAATTGCAGAGTCCTGCGGCAATTCTCATTCTCCGATTACAAGAACAGATTCTGAATCACAAATATGCACCCCTTTGCATAAGCTGTAACAACAAGCTCGCAAAGGGGTGCATCATTTTGAAGAAGCGGAATTCACTTGCGGATTTGCCGGAGGGCGAACGCGGGATGATTGCGGAGATTCGTGCAGGCCGGACAGAACAGGAACGTCTGGCACGGCTCGGACTCATCACAGGGACTGTCGTGGAATGCAGAATGCGCGGAAGCGGCGGTTCACCGGTAGCATTCTCAGCACGCGGCGCAGCACTTGCTCTGCGGCGTGAAACCTGTCAGCGTATCCTGCTGCGGGATACTCAGAGAAAGCATATCCCACACCGTATGACCGTTCTGCTAGCCGGCAATCCGAATGTCGGCAAATCAACCGTATTCAACGCCCTGACCGGAATGCGGCAGCATACCGGAAACTGGTGCGGCAAGACTGTCTCCGGTGCAGAAGGCAGCTTCTCATTCAGCGGAACACAAATCCGGCTGATAGATACCCCCGGCGCATACTCCCTGCACGCAGGTGCAGCCGAAGAAACTGCTGCCGCAAACGTCATTTTCACGACACCGCATGACAGTATAATCTGTGTCGTCGATGCGTGCAGCATGGAACGCGGACTGCGTCTTTTGCTGGAGCTGCTGGAAATGCACCGCCGAATCGTACTGTGTGTCAATCTTATGGATGAGGCGCAGAAAAAACAGATCAAGGTGAATCTGCCGCTGCTTTCCGATCTGCTCGGCATCCCTGTAATTGGTGTCACGGCGCACCGGAAGCAAAGCCTGATTCCGGTGATCAAAGCCGCACTCGATCAGGCACAGGAACAAACAGATTCCGCATTTTGTGTACAGTACAGCGAACCGCTTGAAAAAGCGGCACAGTGCATCACAGATGCGCTTCATCCGTTCTGGCAGGAAGCAGCAGTCTCCCCGCGATTTGCGGCGATGCAGATGCTTCGTTCACCGGTACAGGATCATTGGCGAATGCTCCTGCCCTTTGGAATTGAAAATGAATGCAGCATAAAATCTGCTGTACAGCACGCACAGAGCATCCTTGCGGGAGACGACATCCGCACGGCAGATCTCTGCCTCGAAACGCATCGTGCGGTGATCCTTAAAGCGGCAGAGATCTGCGCAAAAGCCGTAAACAGCCCGCCGCATCCGCACCGCAATACAGACCGTTTTGACCGTCTGCTGACGCATCGCACAGTGCGCATTCCGCTGATGCTGCTGCTCGTTATGACCGTGTTCTGGATCACGCTGTGCGCGGCAAATTATCCTTCGGAGCTGCTTGCATCTGGTTTTACTGCGCTGTGTAATGCTGCCAGCAGCAGCTTACAGGCGATAGCAGCGCCGCATTGGCTGACAGGCGCACTCGTTGACGGCATCCTGCGCGGCACGGGCTGGGTGGTCTCCGTGATGCTGCCGCCAATGATGATCTTTTTCCCGCTGTTCACACTGCTGGAGGACATCGGACTGCTGCCGCGCATCGCCTTTCACCTCGACAGCCGCTGCGCGAAATGCCGAGCCTGCGGCAAACAAACCCTCACTATGACCATGGGCTTCGGCTGCAATGCTGTCGGCGTGACGGAGTGCCGCATCATCGAGAGCCGCCGCGAACGGCTCATCGCAATCCTCACAAATTCGCTTGTCCCCTGCAACGGCAGATTTCCTGCGCTGCTGGCGATCGTCACCGTGTTTTTTGCGGGAACCAGACAGCCGTTCCGCGCCGCCTGCATCCTCACGGGACTGATTTTGCTGAGCATCGCCGTGACCTTCGGCGCATCGGCACTGCTTGGAAAAACCATTCTCCGCGGCGAACCTTCGTCGTTTATTCTCGAACTGCCGCCGTATCGCCGCCCGCAGATCGTGCAGATTCTTGTGCGGTCCCTGTTTGATCGTACTCTCCGCGTGCTTGGCAGAGCAGTGACGGTCGCGGCGCCGGTCAGTCTGCTGATCTGGATTGCGGCAAATGTGCAGATTGCCGGCGGGAGCATCCTCATACACCTCGCAGATGCGCTCGCGCCCGCAGGACATTTTCTGGGCATGGACGGCGTGATGCTGCTTGCATTCCTGCTTGGAATTCCGGCGAATGAGATCGTGCTGCCAGTCGCGGTGACGGCATATTCGGGAAATACCGTCCTCACGGATTACGGTTCGCTTTCCGCGCTGCACGCACTGCTCACCGCAAACGGCTGGACGCTCACAACAGCAGCGTGTTTTCTCGTATTTACGCTGTTTCACGCGCCCTGTGCAACCACGCTTCTGACCGTCCGGCACGAAACACAGAGCCGCCGATGGACAACTGCTGCTTTCCTGCTCCCCACGCTGATCGGCTGCTGCTTCTGCGCGTTTATCGCGGCGCTGAGCAGGATACTCTGATACACCGTGATCTGCCTCATTTCTGGTGCAGTATTAGAGGTGCGGCGGATCCGAACCCGCCCGACGGCAAATGCTGCCCGTGGTGCAGCAAGGTTGCAGGTGTCGGGCGGAGGAGCTGGCAGATTTCGTGCTGAGATCACGCAAAAGCAGAAAACGGCTGAGCATTCACAGGCAACAGAGCCACAAACAGCCCCGAAGACGATCACTTCGGGGCTGTTTTTCTGTGTATTTACGAGGAAATATTGACCAGATACCGGGTGTTCCAGTAGTTACGGCAAAATTGCGTCGTCGGCGTGTTATCTCCTGCGCTGCCGTCATCATGCAGCAGAAGCACCTCGAAATAATGCGTGCCGTCGGGGATGTCGCTGAGGTCAAGCCGGTAGTTCAGCGTGCGCGAACCGTTCAGGCAGTCGAAAGCAATCGAATCCTTTCCCTGGATTCTGAGCGGTTTACTGTCGCACAGCACCATGACCCTGTGCAGCTCTGCCGCATCATCTGCATTGACTTTCAGATAGACCTCGTCGCGCTTGAGTTCAGCGGGATAATTCAAATTATACCCCGCCAGAATTTGCAGACGCTCGGAATCACCGGAATCGTAGTCCATCTTCTTGCCGATTCCGACACCGAATGAAGAATTATATCGCATATCGCCGTTATGCAGCACCTCCGCTTCGTGCCGGACATCATCCGGAAACGCAAGATAATCCGAATCCTGAGCGGTATACGCAGAAATCGTCTGATCGCCGGACGGATGTGCCACGCGGATCGAACCGGGAAGATAGAAATTCGGGACGAGCGGATAATACCGCTGGTCCAGCAGAATCTCCGGCGCAGGCGTACACACAACAGAAACCGATTCCAGATCCGCAGTCCCCTTCGGGTGGAATGAAATCACGGCAGAACCTGGATCGCCGCTGTTCATCGGAAAATCAAAGTCCGCATACAGCACATCCTTCTCGCCGTTCGATGTCGAAAAGGGCAGAAATTCGCCGTTTTCGACAAGCATAATGCGCATCTTGATGCTGGACAAATCGTAAAATGGAATAGGATTCTCGCTGGACTGACTTACATTCAGAATGCCGTGAATATTCCATTTCACGGGTTCAGTGCCGTCATAGAGATAGGTATGATCCTGCAAACGGCAGTATCTTTCCATAGCAGGCGACTGTTCATCAGAAAAAAGCGGCACTGTATCCTTGAGCGAATCTGCATTTTCGATGTGATCCTCCGGCGCGTAAATCGCCATTACACGGTTAAACAGAACGATCTGATAAACCGGAACTTCGGGTTCTTCCGTTACTGCGGGCTCTGTCACAATAGCAATATCGTCATAAATCGGAAGTGCGGAAACAGTCGTTTCCATTGTAGTCTGAGCTGTATCCTTCGCGGTTGACTGCACCGCTGTCAGCGCATCGGAATGCGGCTGTGTAGTTTCCGCATCGTTCTGCACGATCATCGCCGCGCTTTCCGGCGAATCCGCTACCAACGATTTCCGCTGCCGGATCGCGATTACAGATACCGCCGCAATGCTGCATACCGTGACCGCTGCTGCACAGGCAATCATCCGCCGCGTCACTGTATTTTTCATGATGAAATCCTCCTGCGTATCTCGGAACGGTTCATCTTCGCGCTGCCGTGCTTCGCGAACATAGCATTCATCTATATACTGAAATGCATTCAGCAGGTCGCGATTATTCATATCCATTCCTCCTGTTCCAGAAATTTCCGCAGCTTCTTGCGCATACGATGCAGCGTAACCTTGACCTTGCTTTCAGAAATCTGATAAGCATCTGCAATTTCATGAACCGAATGCAGCATGAAATAACGCTGCACAAGAATGCTGCGTGCTTCGGGCGGCTGCTTTGCAAGGAAACGATTGATTGCCTCGGTAAGCTGCCGCTGTTCCACTTTCTGTTCTACGTCCAAACGCGACGGTATGCACTCCGACAGTTCATCCAGTGCAGCAGCACAATCTGAAACTCCTCCGCGTTTCATCGCGTGTTCATACTTGTAACGGTTCACGGAGATCCGTTTCGTCAGGCTCGCCAGAAAGGCAAACAGATTCTCCGGATGTGCCGGCGGAATTGCATTCCACGTCTGCATCAGCGCATCGCTGACAACCTCATCGGCATCCAGCGTATTTCCAAGCAAATTGTATGCAATCGTTCGGCAGCTTTTGCCGTATTTGCTGCGAATTTCAACTAGCGCACGTTCATTTCGCTGTTCCAGCAGAGATAAAATCTGATCATCGTCCATATCGTCGCCTCCTTTCCGGGGATCCCTCTGCTTTATAAGTCAAAAAACAGCCGTAAAAGGTTACAGTTTACAATCAAAACCACCCGTTGAACGG
>DGVV01000162.1 GCA_002395085.1 Ruminococcus sp. UBA4275
ATAATCATCGCGCAGCGATACCTTACTCGTCTGCGTCTTCGGCGTACAGCGTGGTCTGGGCGGCATGGGAATAGAGAATGCGGTGTGCAGGCTGAATCCCGCGCGATGCAAACAACTGCGAGACCGTCACAAACGCATAGCCCTCTGCGCGCAGCAGCGGAATCAGCCGCCGGACTGCCCCAACGGTCTTGAAATTCTCCTCGGCATCATGCAGCAGAATCACTGCGCCGTCACGCGCCTTTTGCAGCACGCCCGCGACACGCGCATCTTCTGAAACCGCATCGTCAAAATCGCGCACGCCGTACCCCGCAATGAACGGCAGCGGGATCGTCTGCCACATCGTCTCATTCACGGCAATGTACGGCGGACGGAAAAAACGCGGCGGCTGACCGGTCACGCGGGCAATGCGGCGTGCGGTTTCGTCCATCTCCTGCCGGATCTGTGCGGGGGTGAATGCGGTCATATCCGAATGCGTCAGCGAATGACTGCAAATCTCGCAGCCCATGTCAAAGGCGCGCCGGGTGACCGGCACGGTTTCTGGCGTGAGATTCTCTCCGATTACGAAAAATGACGCACATACGCGGTTTTCTGCGAGAATATCCAGCAGCGGAAGGGTCGTTTCCGGATGCGGCCCGTCATCGAAAGTCAGTGCAATGATTTTTTGCGGCATCTTATTTCTTCTTTCCCTTTGCGCCGAGTGCAACTGATGCAATCAACAGAATGAGTGCGATCAGACCGACAACCGCGAACAGCAAAATCGGGGTGTCATCGCCCAGCGGCAGAGATGCAAGCAACTGTATGAGATTCATGATGGATGCTCCTTTGCATGAGTAGTATTTCCTATATCGTACCATAAGCTGCGGGATTTGTCAACCGCCAATTTGCAGCAGATCTTGTGCAAAATGACGAAAACGAGCGAAACACTTGACGTTTTGCAAATTGCCTGCTATAATTATATTATCTGTAAATGCGATGACGAACGAGTAGTAGATGCCCAACAGCGGTACAGAGAGGATGCGGTCGGTGCAAGCATTCCCGCTGCGGTGTTGAAGTCGCGTTCCGAGCTGCGGACGGGAAAGCCTCATCATCAGACAGGAGAACCGCCCGACGGGTCGTCCGCCGTAAACGGACAGGCAGTGTATGCTGCCGTAAAGTGCGGCTTGTTTCACTGAAGCAGCCGAATTCAGGTGGTACCGCGGATGTTGAAGCATTCGCCCTGAACGCAAATGAATGATGCGTCAGGGCGTTTTTTATTTGCCCGAAACGCAGGAAAAGGAGCTGACAAACTTGAAGGAACTCGCGAAAAACTATGATCCCGCCTCGTTTGAGGACCGCATCTACAAAAAGTGGATGGTGAACAAGTGCTTCCATGCGGAGGCAGACCCCAAGAAAATTCCGTATACCATTGTCATTCCGCCCCCCAATGTCACGGGACAGCTTCACATGGGTCACGCACTCGATGAGACCCTGCAGGACATCCTCATCCGCTGGAAGCGCATGAGCGGCTACTCTGCACTCTGGCTGCCCGGCACTGACCACGCAGCCATCGCGACGGAAGCAAAGATCGTGGAGGCGCTGCGCAAGGAGGGCATCACGAAGGATGACCTCGGCAGAGACGGCTTCATGGAGCGCGCATGGGCATGGAAAGAGAAGTACGCAGGGCGCATCGACCAGCAGCTGATGAAGCTGGGTTCTTCCTGCGACTGGGACAGAGAGCGCTTCACGATGGACGAGGGCTGCTCGAAGGCAGTCAAGGAAGTCTTCATCGACTACTATGAGAAGGGCTATATCTACCGCGGCGAGCGCATCATCAACTGGTGTCCGCACTGCCTCACCTCGATTTCCAATGCGGAAGTCACCTATGAGGAGCAGGAGGGCAATTTCTGGCATCTGCGTTATCCGTTTGCGGACGGCAGCGGCTATATGTTCCTCGCAACGACCCGTCCGGAGACGCTGCTGGGTGATACCGCTGTGGCAGTCAATCCGAAGGATGTGCGCTATCAGAATGCGGTCGGCAAGAAGCTGATCCTGCCGCTCGTGGGCAGAGAGATTCCGGTTGTGGCGGACAGCTACGTCGATATGGATTTCGGAACGGGCGTCGTGAAGATTACCCCTGCGCATGACCCCAACGACTTTATGGTCGGTCAGCGTCACAATCTCGAAGTCATCAATGTCATGACCGATGATGCGAAGATTACTGAGGATTATCCGAAGTACGCCGGCATGGATCGCTATGAGGCACGTAAGGCGATTCTGGAAGACCTCAAGGAGGGCGGCTATCTGGTCAAGGTTGAGCCGCACGTCCACAATGTCGGTACCTGCTACCGCTGCGGCACGACTGTTGAGCCGAGAGTTTCGCTCCAGTGGTTCGTCAAGATGGATGAGCTGGCAAAGCCCGCCATCGAGGCTGTGCGCGACGGCAGAATCAAGTTCGTGCCGGAGCGTTTCGATAAGCTCTATTTCAACTGGATGGAGGACATCCGTGACTGGTGTATCTCCCGTCAGCTCTGGTGGGGTCACCGTATTCCGGCATTCTACTGCGATGACTGCGGCGAACTGACTGTTACCGCAGAGGACAGCGCAGTCTGCCCGAAGTGCGGCAAGCCGATGCGTCAGGATGAGGATACGCTGGATACCTGGTTCTCCTCTGCACTGTGGCCGTTCTCGACGCTGGGCTGGCCGGAAAAGACTGACGATCTCCAGTATTTCTATCCGACGGACACGCTTGTCACCGGCTACGACATTATCACATTCTGGGTCTCCCGTATGATCGTTGCGGCAATGGCGCACATGGATGAAGTGCCGTTCAAGCACGTTCTGATTCACGGTCTGGTGCGCGATTCGCAGGGCAGAAAGATGTCCAAGTCGCTCGGCAACGGCATCGACCCGCTGGAGGTCATCGACCAGTACGGCGCGGACGCACTGCGTTTCACCCTGGTCACCGGTAACGCGCCGGGCAACGACATGCGTTATTCCGAGACGAAGGTACAGGCCAGCCGCAATTTCGCGAACAAGATCTGGAACGCGTNNCAACGGGCAATTCCCCCGGAAACGATATGCGCTTTACCGACGACAAGGTGAAGGCGGCGAGAAACTTCGCTAATAAGCTCTGGAATGCAACCCGTTTCGTCATGATGAACCTCTCTGACGGCTTCAAGTTCAAGGGCCTGCCGGCAGAGCTGCGCATGGAGGATCAGTGGGTTGTCTCGCGCTTCAATCAGCTTGCAAAGGACGTGAACGAGAATCTCACAAACTTTGAGCTGGGTGTGGCATCCACGAAGCTCTATGACTTCATCTGGGATG
>DGVV01000188.1 GCA_002395085.1 Ruminococcus sp. UBA4275
TGTCCGCCGACGCCGACGATCATAACCGATTTCGTTTCCATAAGTAACTCCTTATCTGACCGGATTTCAGTATCCGTATCCGTCTTTGTCATTTTTATAAGCCTTGTAGGTTGAGACAAGCTGATAGATACCGACCACCGCAATCACGAGCGCGGCGACGGCATATTTGATGACAAATCCTGTGCCGAGAATAAAATGTGCCTTGACAAATGCCCAGAGTCCCCATGTCATGAGCCAGAAGATGGGCACACAGATGCAGCTTCGGATGAATTTGCCTTTCGGGGAGAGATCGTTGTAATTCTGCATTTAGAAATCCTCACGCACAGATTATTTTTCGATCGCACTGAATTTGCACAGCTCCTCGCAGATGCCGCAGCCGACGCACTGGGTGTGGTCGATGCAGGCCTTGCCGTCCTTCATGGAGATGGCAGGGCAGCCGAGCTTCAGGCACATCTTGCAGCTCTTGCATTTGTCGGAATTGACGTGCAGGGGCGGATTGTGCTTGACATACTTGAGCAGCGCGCAGGGTCTGCGGCTGATGATGACAGAAGGCTCATCGACAGCCAGCTCCTCGGTGATTGCCTGCTCCATTTCAGAGAGCTTGTAGGGATCTGCGACGCGCACGCGCTTGATGCCGATGGCATGGCAGAGCGCTTCCAGATCGACAGCCGCCGCCGGATCGCCCTTGAGGTTCTTGCCAGTGGTGGGGTTCTGCTGATGACCGGTCATGCCGGTGATGGAGTTATCGAGGATGATGACAGTCGAATTCGAGGCATTGTATGCGACATTGACGAGCGAATTGAGACCGGTGTGCATGAAGGTGGAGTCACCGATGACCGCGACGGTCTTATTCTGCGATTTCTCGCCCAGCACCTTGTTATAGCCGTGCAGGCAGGAGACAGAGCTGCCCATGCAGATCGTCCAGTCGATGGATTCGAGGGGCTTTGCAGCACCGAGCGTATAGCAGCCGATGTCGCCGGAAACGGTGATCTTGTGCTTAGCCAGCGTATAGAACACGCCGCGGTGCGGACATCCGGCGCACATGACAGGCGGACGGACCGGGAGCTGTTCCGGATATGCAGTGACTTCCGGTTTTTTGCCCAGCAGCTTCTCCGCGATGATGACCTGATTCAGCTCACCGATGCAGCCGAAGATTTCCTTGCCCTTGCAGTCGATGCCCAGTGCCTTTGCGTGCTGTTCGAGGATGCCGTCCAGCTCCTCAATGATGTAGACGGTCTTGCACTTTGCAGCAAAATCGAGGAACAGCTTGTCCGGCAGCGGATTGGTCATGCCGAGCTTCAGGAAGTTGACGGTATTGCCGAGGGCTTCCTTTGCGTACTGATAGGATGCGCCGCAGGTGATGACGCCGATGTCAGAACCGTTGTCCTCGACCTTGTTGATCGGTGCGGTTTCCGCGTAGGCGATGAGCTTTCTGGTACGCTCCTCCACAATGACGTGGCGGCCTTTTGCATTTGCCGGAACCATGACGTACTTCTGCGGATTCTTGGTGTAGGGCTTCAGTTCATGCTCCTGACGCGGAAGCTGCTCCACGGCACTCTGGGAGTGTGCAACTCTGGTTGCCGTGCGCACAAGCACCGGCGTATCGTATTCCTCGGAGAGATCGTAAGCGAGCATGGCAAAATCCTTGCACTCCTGCGAATCCGACGGCTCCAGCATCGGCACTTTCGAGGCGATGGCGTGGTGGCGGGAATCCTGCTCATTCTGGGAGGAGTGCATACCGGGATCATCCGCAACAGCAATGACGAGACCGCCGTTGACGCCGGTGTAGGCAGCGGTGTAGAGCGGGTCGGCAGCAACATTCAGACCGACGTGCTTCATGGCAGCAAAGGCTCTTGCGCCCGCAAAGCTCGCGCCGAGTGCGGATTCGACAGCGACCTTCTCATTCGGCGCCCATTCCGCATAGACTTCATCGTACTTTGCGATGGCCTCAGTAATTTCCGTTGAAGGCGTACCCGGATAGCTCGATGCAAACCGGCAGCCTGCTTCGTAAAGTCCTCTTGCGAAGGCTTCGTTTCCAAGCATCAGTTTTTTCATGGTGTAACTCCTTTGTTTGTTTATCATACAGGATCGGATACCGCCGACGCTTTGACGCGGAAGCAGTCCAGTCCGTATTCATCATCATTCGGTGTGCGGATCTCCGTGAAGGTGAGCCGCTGTCTGTAGAGAGCAGCGGCAGTGATTTCGCCGTTCTCCTTGTACCACTCTGCCGCGGAGATGCGGATATTCTGCTCTGCCAGCACAAAGGTATAGGTCTCCCCGACGGTCAGCCTGCTGAGCTGCTGCGGATCGACGCCAAGCAGAACCGGCGCATCCTGAAAGAAGGTCACGGCAGCGATGCGGTTTGTGTCGGGATCAGAGACAAAATCGGGCATAACTGCACGGACAGTCGCGGTAAAGCTGCCGCTGATCTGCACATCCATTTCCGTATCCTGTCTGCCCTCGGCGTAGCCCCGCGCCCAGAAATCGCGCGCCTGATCGGTTTGAGGTTCGGCGCTTTCCTGCGGTGCATCCGCGCCGGAGAGAACGCCCTCGTCAAAGCCGTCGCGGAAGCCTTCTTCATACGCCTGCTCCGCTTCGAGTTCTGATGCGGCGCGCTGATCCGCTTCACCCTTTTCGAGCCCCTCTGCATAGCCGGTATCATAGCCAAGCTGATAGCTGTCTGCGTTCAGCAGATCATCGGTCTGTGCGGGATCTGCGGCGCTGCTTTCGGCAGTCTGCGGCGGAATGTTCTGCTTTTGGATCTGCATGGTCACGACCGCGGCAGCGGCAGCAGACAGCACACAGAGTGCGGCGGTCAGAACAGCGGTTTTCGTCTTCATAGGTTAATCTCCCTTTGGTCGGAAATGTGCCCGCAGATAATGCGGAACGGCATCCTCGGTATTGCAGCCGATGACCTCATCGGCAAGGGATTTCAGCTCGTCTGCGGCATTTCCCACGGCGATTTTATAGTCGCAGGCACGGAACAGCGGCAGATCATTGTGATTGTCACCGAATCCGACCACGCGCTTTGCACCGGTCATTTCCCGCAGTTTGCAGATGCCGTGATATTTGGACGCCTCCGGCGCGGAAACCTCCAGATACCAGATTTCCGGCTCGTAGACATCGCGGTAATAGGCAACAGAGATGCCGCTCACCGTACACAGCGCCCTGTGCAGCGGATCGAGCCGCTCTTTCGGGGCATTCAGCGAGAGATAGACCGGCTTGCAGTCTGCAAGCTCTGAGAGCGCGGAGACCTGCCGGAAGGGTTTGTTGTATTTGTCGCGGCGCTCTTGATAGTACCGCTCCATGTGGGGCGTTGTGAGCGCGGTATAGCAGCATTCAAGATGTGCTTCCGGTACGCAGAACACGAAGCCGTTGAAGCCGTATTCCGCAAACAGCGCCGTAACGCGCAGAAAGGCATCCGGCGCGATTGGCGCTGCCGCCGCGATGCAGTTGCGCACAGGATCGTGCAGCACAGCACCGTTTTGCAGGATCAGCGGGAGCGAAAAAGGGAGTCCCTCCAAAATCGGCATGACGGAAAAGCTTGTGCGCGCCGTCGCAACGGTCAGGGGGAGACCCTGTTCGAGCAGCGGCAGCAAAATCTCTTTGGCACGCGCAGAGACCGTCACATCGGGGGAAAGCAAAGTGCCGTCAAGGTCAGTGACCCAGAGTGTATCAGTCATGGTCCTCCTCCACCGGCGCATACGCAATGCGCAGCTTCGGCAGTTCAGTGATTGTGGTGTAGCTGTTCATCAGTCCGTCCGGACAGTTCAGATCGTTTTTGCCGTCGGCAGGCGGCGCAAAGATCCGGAGTGTCAGCTCACAGGGGCGGGGGATGTGTCTGCCGAAAAAGGCAGGCATGAGATCGACAAATTTCGTCTGCGGCGATTTGTAGAACCATCTGCCGCCGCACTCGATCATGTAGTTGCCGCCGTCGGAGAAGGTCAGCTCGCAGAAATGCGGGTTGCCTTCGAGCCGCACACGGAGTGCGAGACCTTCGGCATCCTCAGCGCCGCCCCAGCGGAGCGCTGCCGGCAGCGATGCCTCACCGCAGTCTGTCATCTGCGGGAGAAAGAGCGGATCCTGAATCCATGTTTTGAAAGTATCCATGACCGGCTGCGGGATGCCCACATCCGGATTTGCCGGATCTTCAATTTCAAGGCCGAGTCTGCCGCGGTCGCGGAACTGGTAGAAATTGATGCCGCTGAGCCATGTTTCCTCGTCCTCTTTCAGCAGACGGAAGAAACCGTCCACCATTGCGCACTGATCATACGGTCCGGTGACATCACCGTCGGCATTGAATTCGCTCATGACCATCGGCTTCGGGATGCCGCCGTTGAGCTGGGTGAAGCGCTCAAAGGAACGCTTTGTCATCTCATAGGTTTCGCGGTAGCTGCCGCGGCTGTGGGATGTGCCGCCGCGCAGGGCAGTATCGTAGGGCCAGCCCCAGTGCAGCGCCATATACTTGTCCACAGACCAGATGTCGGCAGCGGGAATGGTACAGGCGAATTCCTGTTCTCTGGTGATTTCCACGGCGTTTGCATCCTCAATGCCGCCGATGCAGATGATTGTCTGGACATTCGGGGCGTGTTCGCGGATGACCTCGCTTGCGTGTGCAAAAAACTGCGCAACTTCGGCGTAGGATGCGCGCTTATTGAACGAGAACCAGTTGCCGGTTGCCTCGTGATTGAGCCGCAGCATGACTCTGCCGTAGGGTTTTAAATCCTCCGCGATTGCAATGAGGTGATCATCGGAGATATTGGGGTCGCAGGTGAGCGTCAAAGTGAGATCCTGTCCGTGGCGGCGGATATCCGCGATCTGCTCAAAGACTGCGCCGTCTCTCCTGCCGCCGAGACCGCCTGTATAGGGAAAGTAGTCATCATAGGGATAATCCCACTGAAACGCGACTTTCCTGTCCGCAAACGCCTCACGGGCGCGGCGGGGGAAGGTTTCGTCGAGGGGATAGTAGCAGTACATGAGGTTGACCGAACGCATCGGTCTGCCGAGTGTGCGCAGGATGTAATCCTGTGCGACATACTCGCCGCGCTCACTGCCGTCGGTGAGGTCCATAGCGCAGCGCGCAGGACCCATGTGGATGCGAGAAAGCTTCTGATTCATGATCAGGCAGCCCCTTTCCAAATCAAATAATGGATGCCGGCTCAGCCGGTGCAGCTTGTCGATAAAGGTATCGCTGCGCGATGATTATAATGGGGCGCT
>DGVV01000062.1 GCA_002395085.1 Ruminococcus sp. UBA4275
ACACTTTATCTACAAGCTGAGCCTTGCTTTGTGCAAGACTCCGGTTATGCATTCTGTTTCTGCGCAAAATCCCCGCTCAGCACGCCCAGAATTGATACATCTGGAAGACAATGACCGTACAGACCGTTACCGCATTGCCCGTGATATTCATGAGATTCCGCAGCATCGGGAGTCTGCCCTTCTCCCCTTTCAGCATCCGCACAGCCGATACCGCTGCCGCTGCCGTGCAGACCGCCGCGCACAGCATTTGCAGGATGCCGAATGCCTTGCCCGCTGTGTACGACAAGCCGTATGCATTCGCATACGCCTGAATCGTCAGCACAAACAGCAGCGAGATCAGCTTCATGACCTGCGCCGCACGAATGACCGCTGCACCCTTTTCCGGCCTCAGACGATGATCTTTTTTCAGCATCCGCTTGATCCGCAGTGCGAACAGCGAGACAACCGCCGCAATCAGATACCCCGAAAACAGCAGCATCATCGGGATGTAATTCCGCACCTCTACAATCGACGATGCCGCCGAACACAGTGCCTTGCTTCCATCCTCCAGCGTCACAAGCTGAAGCAGATTTCCTTCGCCGGCGTAGATGTTTTCTCCGATCGCACAGACATCCAGATTCTTCTTGCTGATGTAAAACGCATCGTTCAGATAGGCAAGATACATCCCGATGCCGCGCAGATTCGTGCGCGCTGTCATATAGTAACTGTCTGTTTTCAGCGGCGCACCGCCCGCCGCCGGATACAGATTCAGCGCTTTCTCCCCGAAAACATCATCCATCAGATTCCGGATGTATGCGTTGTTCTTCTCGTTCGTCGCAACAACATAGCCGTATTTCGAGACCGGATCGAACATCATTTCCGCATCAAAGCCGGCAGTCGCGCCGCTATGCCCGTAGATCGTACAGGCGCGCTCCGCGATCTCGAAACCGTGCGTCATGACCGGATACGTCCCGATGAACAGGCTTCCCGCAAACATCTTCTGCTGTGTCTCCGGATGCGCAAACAGCGGCGCACTGTCATCCACAAATGCACGCGCATACCGCGCAAGATCGTCAATCGTGCCCGTTGCAGCGCCCGCCGGATACGCCGCAATGAAATCCAGCGATTTGCCGAGCGCATTGCTGTTTATCATGCCGGAACGGTAGCAATTTACCTGCTCCCGCTGCGCCCTGACCCATTCGTTGTCGCTGTGGTCGGGCGCAATCGCGGTATGCTCCATGCCAAGCGGCTCGAAAATGTGCCTGTGGACATATTCGCAGAAGTCCTCGCCCGACACACATTCCAGCACATACGCCGCAAGCGCTGCACCCCAGTTCGAGTACGTCGAGACTGTGCCCGGGCGGAACATCTGCGCCGGTTCGCCCTCCTGCAAGCACTGCCCCAGCGGACGGATCTTTGCCGCATTCCGCGTACCGAAACTGTAGGTCGATTCGCACCAGCCGCCGGTGTGATTCATCAGATCCAGCATCGTGATCGGATCATCATACTGCAAATGCCGCAGAAATCCCGCCGGCAGATAGCTGCGGATGTCCGCTTCCAGATCGAGTCTCCCCTGCTCCCAGAGCTGCATCGCGCTGACCCAGACCATCGTTTTGCTGATGCTGCCCCACTCATAAACCGTATCGCTGTCCGCAGGGATGTGATTTGCATGGTCGATGTCTCCGGTCGTTTGCCGCAGAACGGTCTCATCGCCGCGGAAAATCAGCAGCGAATAAGAGCCGGAAATCGCGCTGCCGTCTTTGTCGGTTGTCGCTTCCTCCGCGCGCGCATCCAGCATCATTTCCAGCTGCGAAACCTTTTTGCCGGAAGGCAGCAGGTCATCTGCCGCTGCGCCTGCGGGAAATGTCAGCGCGGAGATCAGCGTACAGGCTGCGCCCAGTGCCGCCGCGCATCTCATTGTGAATCTTCTCATGCCGCAAGCCTCCTTACAGTTCTGTCTTGTCATATTGGATAACCGTTTTCACATAGCCCGAAAGCAGAGCGCCGACACCGGTTGTAATCATCAGGAACATCATCGGGATGCCGCTGAGAATCCCCGAAAGCGAACCCGCAATCGCAAACAGCGCACTGAACGCAACATTGACCAGCGGCACGCTCTGCTGAAGCGTCAGCAGCAAAACGATCACCGCATCCAATGCGTAAAAAATGCCGATTACCAGCAGAATTCCCTTCCATGAAACACGGGCTGTAACGCTCTTTCTTTTGCAGAAGCTCTTGTTCAGGATGATGCCCATTGCCGCCATACCGACCAGATAGCCCAGCCAGATCATGCAGTTGTACAGCGCAGACGCACCCGGAAAGCTGATCAATTCTGTCAATGCCTGATCCAATTCTGTGCCGTCCGGCTGAATCAGCAGGCGCAGCAGAGCAAGCAGCCAGCAGATCACAACCACTGCCGAGAACGCTCCGGCTATCAGCAGAAACCGCGCAGTTACGATGGATTTGCGGTCAGTCGGAAGGACTGCGTTCATCTGCTCCGCCTCCGCCGTCAGCTTGAACAGATGCGAGGGCAGCAGCAGCGCGAACAGCGGCAGCACAAACCCGAACAGCAGCGGCGACACGATCAGCGCCAGCAGCATGACCGCCAGCAAAATCCCGCCGAACCAGTACAGCTCCTTCTTTCTGCCGTTCATCATGATGAGATCCGAGCGGATCAGATTCCGTATCATTTGCATATCCGATCCCTCCTTTACAGTTCGCGGTCTGCGAGCTTTTTCACCGTGATTTCGCAAAACAGCGCACACAGCCCGAACATCACCAGATGAATCACAGCCGCAGCCAGCAGCTTCCCGCTCAGCGTTGCCGGAAGGAGCTGACTGGGCGACGGCAGCCTGCCCTCCGCCATCTGGCTCAGAATGAACCAGATCGCAAGGAACAGCGCAATCAGCACCAGCAGAATGATCTTCGTTTCATGTTCCCTGCCGAAAATATCGCAGAGCATCCGCAGCAGCGGCATCAGGAGCATCACCAGTACAAAAATCACAATGTAAGCCGCCGGCATTGCGAACGCACTTTCCGTCCGCGCGGCGGTCTCCTCCGGCGAGAGGTACAGTCGGTACAGCTCCAGCCGCGTCGAGATCCACGCGATCAGCAGCGTGCCAAGCTCACCGGCCAGCGCCGAGAGACTGCATTCCAGAAACGCAGCCCGCGTGATTGCACTGCGCTGCACCGGCAGAATGCCGTAAATCTTGCTGCCCGCATCCTGCGTCGTGAGATTCTGCGCCGGCATGAACACCGTTATCATCGCCAGCGAGAACATCGGCGCGGTTGACGGCGCGATCATCAGCACGACGCTCAGACACGCGAGCAGCAGCACAATCCAGAAGTCCAGCAGCGATGCCTTCGTGGTCACAAAGTCAAATCTGACCATTTTTACGATGTCCCGCATACTTTGCCTCCTTCGCAATATAAACCAAAATTTCGTCGATGCTCGCTTTCTCCGTCACCAGCTCCTCCGGCACTTCATCCAGATATTTCGTGTGCAGCATCGCGTCGCTGCCGTTGCGGTATGCGTGGTAGCCGATGCACTTTTCCAGCAGCGCATCCGGAAATTCATCCGCCGCGCCTTTCACCACAACATAGCTGCTTTCGAGTTCATCCTTCGTGCCGGTGAACCACACCTTGCCGGCGTGCAGCACCGTGATGTAATCCGCGATGCGCTCCACATCCGAGGTGATGTGCGTGGAAAACAGCACACCGCGGTTCTCATCCTCGATGTACTCCGCGAGGATGTCCAGCAGTTCATCGCGCGCAACCGGATCGAGACCGCTTGTCGGCTCATCCAGAATGATGAGTTCCGCCTTGTGTGAGAGCGCCGCTGCGATCATCAGCTTCATCTTCATGCCCTTCGAGAAATCTCCCACCGGACGATTATCCGGCAGCTCGAATTGCGCGATTCTGCTTGCATATTCCTTGCTGTCCCAATCCTTGTAAAACGGCTTGAGCTGCTGCTCGATCTGCTTCGCATTCAGATGCCCCGCGAGATACAGGCTGTCAAACACTACGCCGATGCGCTCTTTCATTGCGATGGCATCCTTGCGGTTATCCAGTCCGCAGACTGTGATTCTGCCGCTGTCGGGATTCGCCATGCCGAGAATTGACCGGATTGTGGTCGTCTTGCCTGAGCCATTCTGCCCGACAAACCCCATAATATACCCCTTCGGCAGCGCAAAGCTGACATCCTTCAGCGCAAAACCGTCGTATTCTTTGCACAGCCCCTCAATCTCCAGAATATTTTCCATTACGATTCCTCCATAAATCTGCGCAGCACCGCAACGATCTCATCATCTGTTAAACCTGCATTTCTGCCGTTGCGGACTGCTTTTTCCAGCCCTTCCTCCATTTCGCAGAGCATCCTTTCACGCAGCAGGTCATTGTTCCGCGGGGCAACATAATAGCCCTTTCCCGCCACGGATACGATGAAGCCTTCCTCCGCAAGATCGTTATAAACCCGCGTCGTCGTGATGACGCTGATCTTCAGATCGCGTGCAAGCTGCCGGATCGACGGCATCTGCTCATCCTCCTGCACCTTGCCCTCTAAAATCTGCTGCTTGATCTGCGTTTCGATCTGCTCATAGATCGGGACATCTGACTTATTCTTAACAATAATTTTCATAGCGCGCCGTCCTTACTGTTATTATCATGATATATACAGTATAACACCTTTCCACCTGTTTGTCAACCCCTTTCCCTGCATTTTTTTACAAAGCACAGTTCTGCGCAATACATACGCCCGCGAAAAATAACGTATCACCGTACAAAAAAGGGATTCTCCCATACAGGAGAATCCCTCAGCCTGTAGATAAAGTGTCTCCGACGGATTTATATTGAGGGTGCCGCTCGCTTCGCATGAATTTGCAGGCAAATTCACCTCAAACTCCCGCTTAAGGGCTACTAGCCCTTAAGAATCCCTTTTTTGGAACAATATGAAAAAGAACGTATTTGCTATATTTCACATAAATGGGATTCCAAAGGGATAGTATCCCTTTGGCGGGGTATGGGTGAGTTTGCTTGCAAACTCACCGCGGAGTGT
>DGVV01000020.1 GCA_002395085.1 Ruminococcus sp. UBA4275
TGGTGTTACGCCATGTACGGAAAGGTACGAGTATCTTGTCATTCTCATCAAAAGCCATGTAACCGTGCATCATGGCAGAGATGCCTATAGCTGCAAGACTCTCAATGACACAGTCATACTGCGCTTTGACATCTTTCAGCATATCAGCATAACAATCCTGCAAGCCATACCATATTTCCTCTATGCTGTAAGTCCACAATCCGTCAACGAGTGAATTCTCCCACTCATGACTGCCTTGTGCTATCGGCTTATTATCTTCGTCAATAAGTACAGCCTTTATACGGGTAGAACCAAACTCGATACCAAGAATGGCTTTACCAGCCTGTATTGTTTCTTTTGCGCTCATAATTACGATTTAAATTATTAAGGATTAAGGAATTGAATAATATTGCTATCTCAATTCTTTAATCCTTAAATAATATATTCTTTACTTCAAAGCCTTGTTAAGCATATAATACAGTTCATTATTGCGAAGCTGCTGCTTAAAGTCGGCTATGTTGGTTTCTTTGTTAATTCTGACATACTCTATGCCGAGCATCTCTGCGAAGTCATCCCAGTATTCTTCCGTAATATCATACGAGAATGCACTGTGATGGGTTCCTCCAGCCAGAATCCACGCGCCTGCGCCGATTTCGAAAGAGGGTTGCGGCACCCAGAGGGCGCTGGCTACTGGAAGGTGAGGCATAGGCTTAGGCTCAATGCACTCAACCTCTTGAGATATGAGGCGGAACCGATTGCCTAAATCCACGATGGTAGCCTTGATACCTCGGCCAGTCTTTGACGTGAATACCAAACGGGCGGTCTGCTGTTTGCGGATACCTATTCCTAAGAAATGAACTTCCAGCTTAGGCTTATCTGTAGAAATCAACGGACAAACCTCCAGCATGTGGCTTTGCAAGCATGAAGAACGGTCACCTGCGAAGTTAAGCGTATAGTCTTCGAGGAACGAGCAACCTTTAGGCATACCTTGCTGCATAACCCATAAAGTGCGGTAAAGGCAAGCTGTCTTCCAGTCTCCTTCAGCTCCGAACCCAATACCTTCAGCCATCAGACGTTGTGAAGCTAAACCTGGAATCTGGTCAAAGCCACAGAAATTCGGGTCGTCAATATTAGCATCTCCCAGATCATCGAAGTTGGTCGTGAAAGCTGTAGCGCCTTCGTCTTCCAATACCCTTCGCAGTGCTATTTCAGCCTTAGCGGAATTCTTTACCTTTTCCCAATATACATCTTCTCCGCTTTCATCAATCTTAACGGTATATAGCTGCTTGTACTCCTCCACCAAAGCGTCAGCCTCGGTGCAAGTGACTTTCTTGTAATATTCCATTAAGGAACTAACCGGATAGTAATCGACATGATATCCCAGTCTCTGTTCAAACTCCACACGGTCACCGTCAGTTACAGCCACATTATTCATGTTCATGCCGAACATTAGGCAGCGAACGTTTTTGGCATCTGCCACACCCGCTGCCACGCGAGCCCAGACTGCAATCTGTTGTTGTGCCTGTTCTTCTTTCCAATAGCCGCAAACCACCTTGCGGGGCACACGCATACGAGTGCAGATGTGTCCGAATTCTATGTCTCCATGGGCACTTTGGTTGAGATTCATGAAATCCATATCTATCTCGTTCCAAGGTATTTCAGCATTATATTGCGTGTGGAAATGGAGCAGTGGCTTTTGGAGGTCCTGAAGCCCCTTGATCCACATCTTAGCAGGTGAGAACGTGTGCATCCAGGTAATAATACCCACACACTTGTCATCGTTGTTGGCAGCTTTCATCACAGCTTCCACTTCTTTACTGCTGTTGGCTGTGCCTTTATAAACTATTTTCACGGGGATGTTGCCGCTCTCATTCAGACCGGCTACCATTTCTTTTGAGTGCCCGTCAACAGCCACTACTGCGTCACCACCATAAAGCAACTGTGCGCCAGTTACCCACCAAATCTCATAATCTTTAAATGCTTCCATGATATTATATTTTAATTATTCCTTTTCCATTCTTCGTTTTCCATTATTTCTGCCCGTAATAGGCATTCGGGCCGTGCTTGCGCTGATAGTGCTTGTCCAGAATGTACCGGTTCATTTCCGCATCGGGATTGAGCAGCAGCGTCTTCATGGTCATCTCCGCGACCTTTTCCAGCACCACCGCGTGATACACCGATGCCGCCGCATCCGTGCCCCATGTGAAGGGGCCGTGATTCTTCACCACAATGCCCGGCACGGCAAGCGGGTCGATGCCGCGCGCAAGAATCGTCTCCGCGATGACCCTGCCCGTATTCAGCTCATAATCCTGCTCCACCTCTGCGCGGGTCAGCTCCCGTGTGCAGGGCACAGCCCCGTAGAAATAGTCCGCATGGGTCGTGCCAAGGGCGGGAATGTCGCGTCCCGCCTGCGCAAACGCCACCGCATGAACCGAGTGCGTGTGCGTAATGCCGCCCAGTGTCGGGAAGCGGCGGTACAGCTCCAGATGCGTCGCGGTGTCCGAGGAAGGCTTCCATTTGCCCTCGGCGGTTTTGCCGCTTTCGAGATCCACCACGACCATATCCTCCGGCTTCATGCCGTCATAATCGACGCCCGAAGGCTTGATGACGACGAGTCCCTTTTCACGGTCAATGCCGCTGACATTGCCCCATGTGTAGATGACGACGCCCCGTGCCTGCAATTCCAGATTCGCGCGGCAGACCTCTGCCTTGAGTTCTTCCAGCATGATATGCTCCTTTCCGCCGGCTGCATTCCGGCGCGCAAGATTTGCAGCAATCCAGCAATATCATACCACGCAGAAGCCGCGTTTGTCAAGGAGATGCGGAGAAAATGAACATCAAGCAGAGAATCGTCCACACTCAGATTGACACATACTCCGGATCGGTATTGCGCGCCTTGAGGTGTTCGTCGATGCGTGCGCGGTCAATGTCATCACCAATCGCAATCAGCACCGCCTGCCCCTTCATGACCGGTGCGATCTCGGTCTTGTCAGCAGTCGCGTTGATCTTGAGCCAGCCGCCGTCCTCAGCGGGCAGCGAGCCTTTGATGCGGAAGATCTTTCCGCAGGCAGGATCTTGCAGAATATCCGCGATCATCTGCGGAATCTCCGCTTCCGGCACGGCAATGTGCATGAAATAATGCACCGCACTGTGAATGGTCTCCGCGCGGAACTGCTTGATATAGCTTGCGCGGCGGTATCCGGCAGCGGAAAGCGATGCAAAATCGGCATCTGTGAGCGCACTCCATTCCGCAGCCAGCACATCCCCTGCCTGCAAACGGCGGTCACACTGAATGCCGGTCAGGGCGCGGTTGATATGCGCCAGCACACGCGCCGCGGCTGCATCGGGCGCTTCGGAAACGGTGCTGAGCTTGCTGATGAGCAGCCGCCCGCAGCAGGCAGCCTCAGAGCCAAGCAGATACTCCATCTGCTCCGAAAGCACCTCCGCCATGCCCGCATCGGCAATGGTCAGGATGCTTCCGACCTCAAACCAGCGGTCAAGCGGCGGCTCATAGAGCGTATCGAAAAACTCGTCCATATCATAGATGCCGGAAGGTTCCATGATCACGCGGTCAAAATGCTGCATTCCCAGCGCAATGAGCTGTGTCCGGAAGCGGCGGCGGTGACAGTTCGGGTCGCCGCAGCCGGAAATCATCTCGACGGCGCAGCGGTCACTTGCCAGATCGTGCAGCATCATCATATCCACATTCACCGCGCCGAAATCGTTTTCCAGCAGCGCAATCCGCTCTCCCTGCCGCAGATGATACTGCGCATATTCCCGCAGAAACGTCGTTTTTCCTGCACCGAGAATACCGGTAATGAGGTCGATCTTTGTCATAGTAAGCACACCCTTCCTCTTTTCTGCCTTCCATTATAGCACGATCCCGCGCAGATTGCAAGCCGAAAAAAACACTTCGCACTGTATTGACTAATCGGGCGATTTCTGGTATAATATATAGAGTATATCTGAAAGTGTTTTTCTTGGAAGGACAATCCTGTCAATGAAGACGAACAATAAATATAAGACCCTCGCAGCCAATACCGCCATTTTCGCAATCGGCAGCTTCGGCTCCAAGATCCTCGCGTTCATGCTGACAAGGCTCTACACGAAGTTTCTGGAAGATGCCTCGCACTTCAACAACAAGGAAATCCTTGAGCTGTGTGCGAATATGCTGATCCCGCTCGTTTCGCTCTCCATCGCAGAAGCAATCATCCGCTACGGCCTCGATAAGAACTACGAAAACAAAACAGTCTTCTCCAACGCCGTAACGCTGCTGCTGTGCGGTGCCGGCGGATTCATACTGCTCTCGCCGCTCCTGCTGCTGTACCGGAGTATCCGACCACAGGTACCCTTGCTGGTGCTGTTCGTGCTGGCATCCTGCTTCCGGCAGGTCTCAACGCAGTTTGCCCGCGCAAGAGGCATGGTCAAGCTGTTTGCCGCGGACGGCATCTTCTGTACGCTGATCTTCCTGATCTTCAACCTGATTTTCATTTACGGCCTGCGCATGGATGTCACGGGCTTCATGCTCTCGAATATCTGCGCGGATCTCTGCTCCGGCATCGGTGTCTGGCTGATCGCCCGCCACGGCAAATATTTCAGCTTCAAATATGTAGACAGAGAACTGATGGCTGTCATGCTGCGCTTCTCGCTCCCGCTGATTCCCGCCGCGGAGCTATGGCTCATCACCGGTTTCTCTGATCGTATTTTCGTCGAGATGATCGTCGATTCAACCGAGGCAGGCGTCTACGGCGCATCCGCCAAGATCCCGAATCTCCTCTCGATGGTCTCCACGATTGTCTATCAGGCGTGGAATATGAGTGCCATCGCGGAAAACGATTCGGAGGGGCGCTCCAAATTCTATACGGAGGTCTTTGAGGCGTATCAGGCGATCCTCACGCTGGCGGCGGGCGGCATCATCGCCTTTGACCGCTTCCTCTCCGGTCTGCTCATCGATACCTCAACGGACAGCTCGTTCGAGAGAGCCTATCTCTATACGCCGGTGCTGGTCATCGCGGTGCTGATGATGTGCTATGACCAGTTTCTCTCCAGCATTTACACGGTCTCGAAGAACACCAGGGGCAGCCTGTGGACAAGTCTGGCGGCAGCGGTGCTGAATGTCGTCCTGAATGTCCTGCTGATCCCGAAATACGGTGTGCAGGGCGCTATCGCGGCGACCTTCGCCAGCTATTTCGTCTGCTATCTGCTCCGTATTTTCGATACGCGCCGGTATATTCCGTTTGAAGTGTCGCATCTGCGCTTTTTCGCCAATCTCGCCATCCTGTTCTTCATGTGCCGCATGATTCACATGACAGACAATACCGTCGAAGCGTACAGCAATTTCCGGCATCTCGTGCCGGTCTTCCTCGCCGGTTCGCTCGCGGTGCTTGCCGTCATCAACTTCAAGCCGCTCATCGTAACGGTGCGGAAGGTACTCAGACGTTGATCCCATGTTTCCCCGCCGTCGCCGGAACGCGGCGCGGCATCTATACATATTATATTTCCGGAGGTACACCAAAATGGACGCTCGTTCAATCTTAATCACACTGCTTCCCGTCGGGCTGACGCTCGTCAACTACGCCATCATCCGCGATCTGCTGTGGGGCATCATGCTCGGCAACAAGAGCAAGAAATCTGCCGAAAAGCACCGCGCAGAGGCGCAGGGCTGGGAGAAATTCTCGCAGCGTTATATCGCGAAATATCTCACCAAGTATCAGAATGACTATAACCAGTGGATGCGCATTAAGCTCATCACCGCAATCGCTGTCATCGTGCAGGTAATCGGCTTCATCGTCATGATCGCGCTGCACACGCCGTTCTGGGTCGTTCTGCTCATCAGCGGTCTGATCGTGATCGCAAATATCGTGCTGTTCAGCATCATGATGTCCAAAACTGCTTCCTCCACCAATAAAAAGTCTACCAAAGGCTCGCCGTGGAAGTTTGAGCAGTAAGCCGCAATCCGATTCTATCAACCACGGAGGGAATTACTATGTTATTTGATGAAACAATGGAAGGTCTGCGCTCTGTGTTCGATACCGCTGCGCAGCGTACCGCAAACGCCGTGGAAAGCTCCCGCGGCATGGTTGACCGTGCAAGGGCACGTCAGCGCCTTCAGGATGCCTACCGCAAACTCGGCAAGGCGGAGTATGAGGCTGCGATCAACGGCGTCACCAGCATGGATGAAATCAACAGCCTGATCGCGGAAATCACGGATCTCCGCCAGACCATGCTCGATCTCGAACGTACCATCACCCGCAACGGCGAGTGCTTCTGCCCCACCTGCGGCAAGCAGAATCCGGCAGATTTCGCATTCTGCTCCGCCTGCGGCACCAGACTCAAGGGATGAGCGCGCAGCAGGATATGCAGCACAACGTGCGGAAGAATCAGATTATTCCGCTCGAAATAACGGGTATGACCGCAGAGGGCAACGGCGTTGGCCACTTCTGCGGTCTTGCCGTATTTGTGCCGCAGACAGCCGTGGGCGATGTGCTGGATGCCCGCATCGTCAAGGTGCAGAAGCACCTCGCTTATGGCATCATTGAAACACTGCATACCCCCTCCCCCGACCGCATTACGCCTGACTGCGAACACTTCCGCAAATGCGGCGGATGTGTCTTCCGGCACATCACCTATAAGGCAGAGTGCCGCCTGAAACAGCAGTTCGTCACCGATGCCTTTACGCGCATCGGACATCTCACCCCGCAGGAAATCCTGCCGATTCTCGGCGCAGAGCAGCTCGACGGCTGCCGCAATAAGGCACAGTATCCCTGCGCACGCGGCCCGCAGACAAACGCCGTAAGCTTCGGATTCTTTGCGCCGCGTTCGCACCGGCTCATCCCCGTCACTGACTGCCGCTTGCAGCCTGCGGTGTTCGGAGAGATCCTGCGCCGCTGCAAACTGCTCCTCGAAACCGAATTTCCCGCCCTCATCCCCTACGACGAAATCACCGGCAAGGGCGTGCTGCGGCATCTGTATCTGAGACGGGGCTATCACAGCGGCGAGATCATGGTGTGCTTTGTATCCGCGAGCGGCAAGCCGCAGATCAGCGGGATGTTCCGGCAGCTCGGAGAAATGCTGATGCAGGCGTTTCCGGATGTGAAATCGGTCATGCTCAATATCAACACCAGACGCACAAATGTCATCCTCGGGGACAAAACATCCTGTCTCTGCGGCAGCGAGACCATCGCGGATACGCTCTGCGGTGTGCCGGTGTCGCTGAGTCCGCAGAGCTTTTATCAGGTCAATACGGCGCAGGCGGAGCGGCTGTTTGCAGAGGCAAAACGGCTCGGCGCGCCGCAAAAGCATGAGCTGCTCCTCGATCTCTACTGCGGTGCGGGCGCAATCGGTCTCTCTATGGCGGATGCCGCCGGCAGGATCATCGGTGCGGAGATCGTGCCGCAGGCGATCGAAGATGCCAGAGCAAATGCCGCCCGCGCAGGCATTCAGAATGCCGAATTCTTCTGCGGAGATGCCGGCGCGATTGCGGCAAAGCTCGCCGCCGACGGTACAAAGCCCGATCTCATCATCCTCGACCCGCCGCGCAAAGGATGCGACAGCATCACCCTCGATGCCTGCGTGGAGATGTCGCCTGCACGCATCGTCATGATCTCATGCAATCCTGCCACCGCCGCCCGCGATGCCGCCTACCTCGATGCGCACGGCTATCACCCCGATACCCTCCGCGCAGTCGATATGTTCCCGCGGACAGGGCACGTTGAGTGCGTGGTATTGATGTCAAGGGATAAGAGCTGAAAATCCCCGATTTTACGATGATTTCCGAGATTATAGCAAAATTGCACATGGAGCTTCAGTATCGTTTTTTCTGTATCTGGAAAGACATCTACGCACTGAAAACGGCTGACAACATTTCTGCACACCGAGGAAAGTGCGTCAAAATGATAACAGGCGTTTGAGAGTGCGTCAAAATGTTGTCACAGAATGAAAAGTTCGTAGAATCGAGGAAAACACGCTTATCAAATGTTGTGATTAAGGTGTAGGGTTGAGTGCTAAGAAATGTTGTCGAAAAAAGTATAAAGAACAGGAGTCAGAAAAATGCTTAGGCTTAGACCATTTAGAAAGAATGATGCAAAAACAATTATTACATGGACAAACAAAAAGGAAGAATTCTATAAGTGGTCAGCCGGAATTCTGGGTGAATATCCTGTTACTGAAAAACGCTTGCTTGAAGCAACATCAGGCAGAGAAGATAACGACAGGTATTTTCCGTTTACTGCTTTTGATGAAAATGGGCTTGTCGGCTTCTTTACTGCAAGAGTACGTCCTGAAGAAGATGATAAAAAGCTCCGTTTCGGATATGTGATTGTCAATCCTTCAAAAAGAGGAACAGGCTATGGAAAACAGATGATTACGCTCGGTTTGAAATTTGCATTTGAGATATATGGAGCTGATTCTGTCAGCCTTGGTGTCTTTGAAAACAACAAGCAGGCATATTATTGCTATAAAAGCGTAGGATTTGAAGAAAACGGAGTGCGGGAGGAATATAATCTGTGCGGTGAAACATGGATTGATATTGATTTGGAAATAAAAAAAGAGACATATTACGCAAAGGAAAAACAGCATGACTGAATCACCAGTGATGCGGGCAGGCGGAAAGGAACAGAAAAATGGGTAAAAAGTTTCATCTGAATGGCTATAGATATTCCAGACCGAAGACAAACCGCAATAAAGAGGGCAATATCGTTTTGATCAGTGCGTTCTCTGTCGGTCCCGCTGAGGTACACCAATGGGGCTTAAATGCCTACGGACAGCCGTACAGACTGGATGACTATATCGATGAGGACTCAAGATCTGAAAACATTATCTCAAGAAGCGAGCTGGTAGGAGCGCTTCAGAGGCTTATCAGCCGCTGTCAGTCGGAGGGGTATCCGGACTGGGCAGCAGCTTATCAAAATGCGCTTCTCTGGCTGAATAACCACTGATACAAATCCCCGCACCACTGAATCACCAGTGATGCGGGGGTCGTTTTATTCTTTGGAACTATCTA